>SXXH01000171.1 GCA_005789645.1 Planctomycetia bacterium | reverse complement strand
CCGTCTCGGTCGGGAAGGCGACCAGTCCTCCCGCGCGCAGTCTCTCCGCGGCGCGCGACAGGTGCGGATCGTCGGCGCCAGCGTCGGGGCGGATGTGGACCAGTTCCATGATTGCGAGGTCGCGAGGATAGCGCCCGCAGCACCGCGTCGCGCCGATGGATGGAACGCGGTCAGCCGCCAAGTTCCTCATGTTCGCGAGCGACCAGCGCTTCGTCGCGGGGACATGCGTGCGCGCTGCAGGCTGCTCGGTGCTGGTCGTCAAGCGTGTTCGACCCGGGCGGCGAGCGTCGGCGCTCGATAGGATGCAGACCCATGGATCCGGCACCCATCCGCGTGCTCGTCACGGGCGGCACCTTCGACAAGGCCTACTTGGAGCTGGAGGGGCGCCTGCACTTCCGCGCCACGCATGTGCCGGAGATGCTCGAGCTGGGCCGGTGCAAGTTGCCCATCGAAGTCGAGACGCTGATGCTCGTCGACAGCCTCGACATGCAGGACGAGCACCGCGCAAGCGTGCTCGAGGCGGTGCTGCGCGCCACCGAGGAGCGCATCGTGGTCACCCATGGGACGGACACGATGGAATTGACCGCGCGCACCTTGGGCGAGGCTAGTCCCAAGAAGACCATCGTGTTGACCGGCGCGATGGTGCCTTACACCTTCGGCAGCTCGGACGGGCTCTTCAACCTCGGCAGCGCGTTGGCCTTCGCGCAGAGCTTGCCGCACGGCGTGTATGTCGCCATGAACGGTCGTTGCCTGCCTTGGAAGGGGGTCCACAAGGACCGGACGACCGGCGTGTTCGGCTTGCGGGGCTAGCGCGCTCGGCTGGGCATGGTCCGGCTGGCCTCATTCGCACCCTGGGGGGCTCAAACCGAAGGCAGCGTCCCGAGGCCCGCCCCGTCGTCCATCGGCCTCGCCGGCCGGATCAGCGAACCGAGGCCATCCTCGTACAGGCGTCGCGCGATGGCGACCTCGTCGACGGGTGTTGGCACCAGGCGCACGCAACCACTGCGGCACTGCTGGTCGGACTCGGCGAAGCGCAGGGCGAGGATCAGGTCCAACACCCTCTGGCGCAGACTGTGGTGGGCGGGCAGTTGCACGACTACCTCGAAGTTGCCGGCGCCGATCTGGTCGAGGTCGGGTTCGAGCACCTCGGTCGGTCCAATGGCGCGTACCACCGTGGCATGCGCAGGGGGCCCGTAACGCCGGCGCGCCCGCAGACCAGCCAATCTCTGGCCATCCGGGGCGCGCAAGCGCATTTCCACCACTTCGATGAGCGGGGAGGAGAGATCCTCGCGTTCGTGCAGGAACACGGAGGGAGGTTGGTCTCCTAGGCTCGCCAATTGGCCGTGCCACCAAGTGCGCTCGAACAACCGGGCCTTGAAGGTGCTCGGCAGCGAGTTGCGATCCAAAGGACCATCCACAAGGAAGGACGAGCCGGAGGGGAACCAGCTCCGAACGCAGAAAGTGGTCGCTTGAAGCCCTGAGTGGCTGGCTTGGGAAAGGGCAGGTGGAGTGGGGGGGATAAGTAGAATTAGACGGTACTTAAGTGGCTAAATAGCGCCTTCTTGGACGGTGCGTCCACAGGTGGCGCCAGAGCGGAACCGGCCGCGCGGATGGCCAAACAGGCGCCGGCTCTTAGTAGGTTGCATTTTAATTCACCTTGGTTCGACCGCGGCTGCTGCCGCATTCAGATGTACTTGGCAACGGAACAACACCCGTCCTCCTCGAGGCCAGCACACCTCCGGTCATTCTGTAAGTCCGCAGTCCGCACACCCTCTACGGCGTTGCTGGTCCCTTTCTGGCGCAGTCCGTTCTCGCTAGGATTTCCCCTCGCGCTTGCGGGGACTCGCGGGCGCTCCCCCCTCACCGCTTGGATTGCGTCCTGCCCGCCGCGCCCCGCGCGCGCGCCGCCGGTCGCACCTGGAGCACGACATGCACCACCCCCGTGCCTGGTTGGCCGCGGCGCTCGTCGCCGGCGTCGGCTTTCCGGCTTCGTTGTGGGCGCAGGAGCCGGCGCAAGGCAATGCGCTGCTGATCCGCGCCGAGCACCTGATCGTCAAGCCGGGCGTTGTGTTGGAGAACGCCCAAGTTTCCGTCAAGGACGGCCGCATCGTCGCGGTTGGCGTCGATCTGCAGCCCTTGCCCGGCGCTCAAGAAGTGCGCGGCAAGTGGGTGTCCGCCGGCTTGATCGACGCTTGGAGCACCTTGGGAGTCGACCCGGAGTCGGTGGCCGACGGCAATGTCACGCCGGCCACGCGCTCGGCCGATGCGGTCGACCCGTGGCTGCAAGCGCATCTGCGGCGCGAGGCCTTGCGCGCGGGCGTCGTGGCCGTGCGGGCGCAAGCGGGTCTCGCCGCGCGCGTGGGCGGCGTGGGAGCCGTGGTGCGTCTCGCCGAAGGCCTCGACGACGCTCAGCGCTTCGTGGCGCGCGACGCGGTCATGTGGGCCACCGTGGGCTTGGGCGCCGGCGCGCCGGGCGGCTTCCAGATCGTCGATGGCGAGTTCGTCCAGATGCCCGGCCAACGCGGCATGGATGTCTTCGAGCGCATCGACATGGTCGATCGGCTGTTGGCGCAGGTGGTCGCCGGCCGCGGCTACCTCGTCGCGATGAACGAGCACAAGCACGAGCTCGCCGAATGGAAGAAGAAGGTCTCCGAGAAGGAGGCCGAGTTGGAGAAGGACGCCAAGAAGGCCAAGAAGGACCGCGACAAGGCCGAGTCCGACGCCAAGGAGAAGGGCAAGCCCTTCGAGGAGAAGAAGTACAAGGAGGACTTCAAGAAGCCGGCGGATCCGCGCTTCGACGAGGACTCCGAGGCTTGGTCGCTGGTGGCCGATGGGGCCATCCCGCTCCTGGTGCATGTGAACCGCGACGCCGAGCTGCGGGCCTTGCTCGCCGGGCTGGAGGGCGTCGGCCGCCTGCGCCTGGTCGTGGCGGGTGGCGCCGAGTCCGCGCGCCACGCCAAGCACCTAGCCAAGCAGGGCGTCGCCGTGCTGGTGAACGCCCTGCCCATGGGCTCGGGTCGCTCGGACGAGTACGACGCGCACGATCTCTCGCTCGCCGCGCGCCTCGGCAAGGACGGCGTCAAGGTCGCCATCGGTTCGGGCGGCATGTCGCCCGACGCCACGCGCGACTTGGCGCTGCTCGCCGCGCAGCTCGTCGGCCACGGGTTGCCGCGCGTGGACGCCATGGCCGGCGTCACGACGAACGCCGCCGAAGTGCTCGGCGTCGAGCGCGCCATGGGAACCGTCGAGGTGGGCAAGCACGCCGACCTGGTGGTGTGGAACGCGGAGCCGTTGTCGACGGCCGCGTCGGCCGAGTACGTGGTCTCCGCCGGTCGCGTCGTGCTCGCGCCGGAGCAGCAATGAGGACGGTGGGACGATGATGCTGGCGACTTTCCTGGTCTTGGCGCTCGGCGGCGGCGATGTCGCGTTGCGCGCCGACAAGGTGTGGATCGACGGATCCACCTCCATCGACAAGGGCATGGTGCTCGTGCGCGACGGCCGCATCGTCGAGGTGGGCGCCAAGCTCGACCTCGACGAAGGCGTGCGAGTGGTCGAGTGTCAAGGCCATTTGACAGCTGGCCTCGTGGCCCTCGGGGCCAAGGTCGGCGTCGCCGACGCCGCGCTCGATCCGACGCGCCCGGCCATGCCCGAGGCGCGCGTGGCCCACGCCTTGTGCCGCGACGACGCGGGCTTCGCCGCGCTGCGCGCGCAAGGCGTGACTTCCGTGGTGATCACGCCCGAGGCGGCGAAGCTCGTGCCCGGCGCCACCGCGGTGGCGAAGACCAGCGGCGCGCTCGTCTCCGAACGCGCGCACCTGTCGGTGGTCTTCGGCGCCAGCGCCCTGTCGCTCAATCGCGAGCCGACCTCCTACGCGCGCCAGGGCGAGATGCTCTCCGAGCTCTTCGCCAGGCCCGAGGGCGCGCTGCTCGCCGCCAAGCGCGGCCAGCTGCCGATCCTGTTCGAGGTGCAGTCCAAGCCCGAGTTGCGTCGCGCCATCGAGTTCGCGCGCGAGCGCAAGTTGACCGGCGCGCTGTCCGGCGCGCCGCTCGCCGGCGAGCTGGCCAAGGAGATCGCCGAGTCGAAGTTGGCGGTCGTCGTGGACGCCGGCGGGGCGGGCGAGCCGCGTCGCGAAGCGCTCGCCATGGTCGAGCTCGCCAAGGCGGGCGTGCCGTTCGGCTTCGGGCTCGACGGGCCGAGGAACCCTTGGCAGAACCTGCGCCTCGTGGCCGCTCTGGCCGTGCGGCACGGCATGCCGCGCCAGGCCGCGCACGACGGCCTGACCAGGACGGCGGCTTCCATCGCCGGCTTGTCGGAGCGCGCCGGAGTCGTCAAGGCCGGCTTCGACGCCGACCTGGTCCTGTGGAGCGGCGATCCGCTCGAGTTGTCCAGCGCCCCCAAGGCGGTGTGGATCGAAGGCGCCCTGGTGCACGGAGCGGTCCAATGAGCTCGCGTCAAGCAAACCTGACAATCGCCGCGTTCGCCGCGGCCTTCCTGTGCGTCGCTCCGGCCCAGGCCGAGAAGGGCAAGGTCGGCCAGAAGGTCTCGTCCGTCTCCGCCAAGAAGGTCTACACCGGCACCGGCAAGGTGCTCGAGGGCGGCGTGGTCGCCATCTCCGGCGGCAAGATCGACTCGGTGTCGGGTGGAGGCTCCGAGGAGTTCCACGCGATCACGCCGGGGCTGGTCGACCTCGGCGCCCGCGCGGGCGCCATCCTTTGGAGCGTCGAGCAGAGCAACGAAGTCACGGCGCGCCTCTCGAACAGCGCGGCGCTCGATCCGTGGGGCCTCGAGTGGGATCGCCTCGTCAAGTCGGGCGTCACCACCGTGCTCGCGACGCCGCTCGACCAGAACGTGGTCGGCGGCCTCTCGCAAGTCCTCAAGACCGCCGGCGAAGACTCGATCACCGCGCGCACGGTGCGCAAGGACTCGGTCCTGCGCGGCGCCATGGGCCAACAGCCCAGCCAGCGCAACTCGCCCGCCTTCGGCCGGCCGACGGACTTCTACGCGCGTCGTCCGACCACGCGCATGGGCGTCGAGTGGGAATGGCGCAGCGCCTTCCACAAGACGGCGCTGGGGCAGAACGAGGGCGGCGAGCGCGAGACGCTGATGAAGGCCCTGAAGGGCGAGGTGGTGCTTTCGATCGCCGCCTGGACCACGCAGGACATCCGCACCGCCGTCTTCGCGGTCGAGGAAATCAAGCAGAAGGAGCTCTTCCGCTCGCAAGGCCTCGACAAGCCGCGCGTCGTCATCGACGCGGCCGCCGAAGCGTGGAAGGAGCCGCAGCTCCTGGCGCGCAGCGGCATCCCCGTCGTGCTGCCGCCGTTCACCGCCACCGGCCGCACGCGCGAAGGCGCGTTGTTGCCGCGCAACGCGGCCGACGAGTTGCGCAAGGCCGGCGTGGTGTTCGCGCTGTCGGCCCACGGCTCGGGCGCGTACGACTCGAACCTCGCCGTGCAGGCCGGGGCCGCGATGTCGGGCGGCCTGCCCTTCGACGAGGCGCTCAAGGCCGTGACCTCGACACCCGCGCGGCTCGTCGGCGCGGACGCCCGCGTCGGCTCGCTCGAGGAAGGCAAGGACGCCGACCTCGCCTTGTGGAACGGCGAACCCTTCGAACCCACTTCGCGCGTCGTGGCGGTGATCGTCGACGGCGTGCTCGTCTGGGACGGCCGCGACTGAGGCTTGCTTCGCCGCGCCACCACCAACGCCACGCAGAACACCGCACACCCACCACCGACTCCCGACCGATGAAGCAACACATCCTGCCCGGCGCGCTCGCTTGCGCCGCCCTGTCCATCCTCAGCGTCGACGCGCTCGCCGGCGACGGCAAGATCGCCATCAAGGCTGGCCGCGTCATCACGATGAACGGCGCCGAGATCAAGGACGGCGTGATCGTCATCGAGGACGGCCGCATCACGGAGGTCGCCGCCGGCGCCGCCACGCGCTGGGACTCCGAGCTGCTCGACCATCCCGAGCTGACGGCGTTCCCCGGCTTCGTCGAGGCGCACACGAACCGCGGCATGGACCGCCCCAACGAGAACCTCGAAGTGGCGCCGTTCCTCGACGTGCGCGACTCGATCGACCCGATCAACTTCTACTTCGAGGACTCGCTGCGCCAGGGCATCGTGGCCCTGAACATCCAGCAGGGCCCGATGTGCGTCGTCGGCGCGCAGGGCCGCGTGGTGCGTCCGTTCGGCATGACGGTCGAGGACATGACCATCAAGCCCGACGCCGGCCTGAAGATCGTGGCGGGCTCGCGCATGGGCCGCTCGCGCGCCACGCAGGCGATGATGCTCAGGAAGAGCTTCACGGACGTCGAGCGCTATCTCGTCAAGCTGATGCAGGACGAGAAGGACGGCAAGGACGCCGCCAAGCGCGAGGCGTTGTTCCAGGGCCGCGATCCCGAGAAGCCCGAGAACAAGGAAGGCCGCGCCATGGAAGGCGTCGCCAAGTGGAAGCTCTCGGGCTTCGAGATCGTCGGCCGCGGCCTCGTCGACAAGAAGCAGGAGCCGATGCTGCGCCTCGTCGAGGGCAAGCTGATGGCCTTCGTGCAGTGCGACGGCGCCGCCAGCGTGCACCTCGCCCTCGAGGTCGCGCGCCACAACGGCTTCCTCGCCAACACGGTGCTGGTGCTCGACGGCGACTCCTTCAAGGCGGTCGACGCCATCGCCGAGGCGGGCGTGCCCGTGGTCCTCGGGCCGAACATGGTCTGGACCGAGCGCGACCCGCTGAACGGCAAGGAGAACGAGACCTTCATCCCCTCGGTCTTCGCCGGGAAGAAGGTGCGCTTCGCGCTGCAGTCGCTGAACTCGACCTCGCAGTCGCTGTGGTTCCAGGCCGCGACCTGCGTGTCCTACGGACTCGACCGCGAGACGGCGCTGGCTTCCGTCACCTCGACCGCCGCGGACATCCTGCGCCTCGGCAAGCGCGTCGGTCGCCTCGCGCCCGGCCTCGACGGCAACGTGGTGCTGATGAGCGGCGACCCGCTCTCCGCCACCGCGCGCGTCGAGTACGTCGTGCTGGATGGCGAGCTGGTCTACGACCGCAGCAAGGACCCGCGCGCCAAGCAGCTGCTCGAGGGCGTCGAGCAACCGGGCGCCGCGCAGCAAGGCCTGCCCGACGAGGAGGTCGATCCGCACAGCGGCCAGAAGAAGCCGGCCAAGAACGACAAGGGCGACAAGACCGAGAAGAAGGACTGACGCGATGCGTTTCCTCCTGCAACTCGCCGCGTCGGCGCTCTGCGCCGCCCCGCTGTGCGCGGGCGGCTCGGTGGCGCTGCGCGCCGGCACCATCCACACCAGCGACGGCGCCGTGCACTCGGGCGGCGCCACCGTGGTGGTCGTCGACGGCAAGATCGTCGCGGTGGGCAAGGACGTCGTCGTGCCCGCCGGCTTGCGCGTGGTCGACTACGGATCCGAGGCGGTGATCGTCCCCGGCCTCGTGGCCGCCGACTCGGCCTACGGCGCCGGCCAAGGCAGCGGCCGCACGGCCGATCTGCTGGTCAAGGCGGTCGATGGCTTCGATCAGCACGAGAGCCACTACTTCGCGTTGCAGCAAGGCGTCACCAGCGCCTACCTCGCGCCGGCGCGTGGACGACTCGTCGCCGGACACGGCGCCGTGGTCAAGCTCGCCGGTCCCGTTGGTCCCGAGCGCGTCGTCTCGGCCTCGGCGGCGGTGCACGGGACCATCACGGTCGAGGCGCGTTCGGTGCGCGGTTGGTGGGAACCGCCCATCCCCGCCACCATCGATGTGGGATTGGGCATGGAGCAGCAGCAACTGCCCAAGTCGCTCATGGGCGCGATCGTCGCGCTGCAGGAACTGGTGCGCCTCGGCAAGGGCGAGGATGTGGCGCGTCTCGAGGCCGAGTACGGCCCCGACTTGCGCGCCGGACTCGTCGAGGTCCTCGAGCAGAAGACTCCATGGCGCATCGGCGCCGACAGCGTCGAGGAGATCCGCGCGTTGCTCGCCTTCGCCAGGGAGAGCGGCCTGCCGATCATCCTCGACGGCGCGAACCAGGCCGGCTTGGTGGCCGACGAGATCGCCAAGAGCGGCCTCGCCGTCGTGGTCGAAGCCGACTACGCGCCGAACTCCGCGCCGCGCGACCAAGGCAAGGGCGAAGGCGACGATTGGAAGCGCTACGACGCGGCGGCCGAACTCGCGCGTCGCGGCGTGATGGTCGCGTTGGCGCCCTCGCCTTCGATGGGCGCGCACGACGTGCGTTTCGCCGCGACCTTGTTGCGTCGTGGCGGCTTGTCCGCCGACCAGGCGCTGCTCGGGGTGACGCGCAACGCCGCAGAGGTGCTCGGCGTCGGTCGCCGCATCGGCCGCCTCGCGCCTGGCTTCGACGGCGACATCGCCGTGTTTGCCGGCCACCCGATGGAGTCGGGCACGGCGACCTTGGCGACCTGGGTCGATGGCGAGTTGGCGTTCTCCGCGGCCGATCGCGACGCCGCGCGCGAGCCCGGCGAGAGCTACAAGAGCGGCGCCATCGTGCTCTCGGTCGATGAACTGCATGTCGGCGAAGGGACCGTGCTTGCACCGGGCGAACTGCTCATGCGCGATGGACGGATCGTCGAAGTCGGCCGCAAGGTCGGTCGGCCTTCGGGAGCGCTGGTCGTGCGCGGAAAGGCCGCCATGCCCGGCATGATCGACGCGCTCGGACACCTCGGCCTCGAGGGTTCGAATCGTGGTCCTGCGGCGCGCCAGTCGCTGGCGCGCATCCTCGAGCCGGGCGACCAGGCCGACCGCAAGGTGGCGATGGCCGGCATCACGACCGTGGGGCTCACCCCGCGCGCGGGCGCGCGCAGCGGCATCCCGGTCATGGCGTACAAGCCCGCCGCCGACGACTTGTCGGTGCAGGTGGTCGACGATCCGTGCGCCGTGCGCTTGTCGTGGAGCGCCGGGAACCGACGCGAATCCGGCAAGAACATCCTCGAGACGCTGAAGAAGGCCGCCGACTACGCCAAGAAGTGGGCGGAGTACGAGCAGAAGCTCACCGCCTACGCGCCACCCAAGTCCGAACCGCCGCCGCCGCCCTTGCCCGAGAAGAAGAAGGACGAAGCCAAGAAGGACGGCGAGAAGGGCGACGCCGGCGACAAGAAGGACGAAGCCAAGTCCGGCGAGGGCGAGAAGAAGGACGATCCCAAGAAGGAGGACAAGAAGAAGAAGAAGGGCGAGGAAGAGCCGCCCAAGCCGGTCACCGGCGCGTGGGAAGGCAAGCTCGCGCTCGACGGCGTCGAGGCGCGCATCCGCCTCCTGCTCGTCGAGGCGGACGGCAAGGTGGAAGGCAGCCTGCGCTGCGATCTCGTCTCCAAGGATCTCGTCGCCGTGTCGGGCGCGCGCGACGGCCACAAGGCGCCGTTGTCCGGTGCTTGCGCGGCGGGCTCGGTCGCCATCGAGGGCGAGGCCAAGGACGGCAAGTGGAAGGCCAAGGTCGCCATCGGCGCGAAGTCGGCCGAAGTCGAGTTGGCCCAGACCTCGACCGAGGTCCTCGTCGCGCGCCGCAGCGAGCAGCGCAAGGACAAGGACGAGAAGAAGGAGGAGCCGAAGGGCGCCCCCAAGGCTCCGGGCGTCGATCCCGAGCTCGAACTGTTGCGCCGCGCCATGCTGGGCGAGGCTGCCGTGCTGGTGGCGGTGCAGCGCGAAGACGAGATCCTCGCTTGCGTCGATGCCTTCGAGGCTTGCGGCATCCAACCCGTGCTCGTCGGAGCCGGGGACGCGTGGAAGGTGCTCGATCGCCTCCAGGGTCGCGTGGCGGGCGTCTTGCTGTCGCAGCGCATCCAGTACGTCGATCCGACGCAGGGCCTCGAGCCCGTCAATCGCTACGAACAGCTCGCCGCCGCCGGCATCCCGGTCGCCTTCCACAGCCTGGCCGAGGAAGGTGCCGCCGACTTGCCGTTGATGGCCGCCTACGCCGTCGCGCAGGGCATGAGCCCGGCGGCCGCGCTGCGGGCCCTCACCGCCGACGCCGCGCGGATCCTCTCCATCGACGACAAGGTCGGGCTGCTGCAGCCCGGCATGGACGCCGATGTGCTGCTGCTCGACGGCGCTCCGCTCGAGCCCGCCACGAGCGTGCTGCGCGCGTTCGTCGCCGGCAAGGAGATCCGCTGATGCGCCTCGCTTCCGCCGCGCTCGGGTTGTCGCTCGCGTTGCTCGCCTGCGCCGAGGCTTCGGCGCGCACGGGCCACGAGGCCGACCTCTGGCGTCGCGGGCCGGGAGCGAAGCTCTCCGAGCGCGGCTTGGCCGTGAAGGCGCGCAAGGTGCTGGGCACCAGCCGCGAGGGTCGCGGCTGGACCGACAACGCGGTGGTGTTGGTCAAGGGCGGCGTGATCGAGGCCGTCGGGCCCGCGCGCACCACGCCGATCCCCGAGGGCTACGAGGTGGTCGACCTCGGCGCCAAGTGGATCGTGCCGGGTTTGATCGACCTGCACAACCACATCGCCGGTGGGCTCGGGGACCTGAACGACATGGTCTACCTGACCAACCCCGAGCTGCGCGGCAGCGCGAGCATCACGCCGCGCAACCCGCTGCTCCAGCGCGCGGTCGCCGGCGGCGTGACGAGCGTCCTGCTCATCCCCGGCTCGGGCACGAACATGGGCGGGCAGGGCATCCTGCTCAAGACCGGCTTGTCGACCTTCGAGGAGATGCGCATCCGCGACCCGGGTTCGCTCAAGCTGGCGCAGGCCGGCAACCCGGAGCGCTGGGCCATCGGCGTGGGCCGTTCGCTGATGAACTGGAACACGCGCGACACCTTCGAGCGCGGACTGGCGCATGCGGCGCTGGCCAAGTCCGGCAAGGCGCCCGAGGACATCCAGTGGGATGTGTTCGACGACCTGCTGGAGAAGCGCACGCAGGTCTCGACGCACACGCAGCGCTACCAAGTGGTGCTCGCGACCTTGACCATGGTGCGCCAGGGCTTCGGCCTGGATGTGTACATCGACCACGGCGAGTGGCACGGTTCCAAGCTCGCGCCGCTGGCCGAGAAGATCGGCGTCAACGCCATCCTGGGACCGCGCGTGGTCGACCCGCAGTCGTTCATCCTCGACACCGATGGTGCCATCCTCGGCATCGCCGCCGAGTACCAGAAGAACGGCCACACGAAGATCGGCTTCAACACCGACGCGCCCGTCGTCGCGCAGGAAGAGCTCTCTCTGCAGGCGGCGATGGGCGTGAAGTACGGCCTCGACGACAGCGACGCCGAGACCATCCGCGGCTTGACATGGGTGCCCGCGCTGACGGCCGGCATCGTGCATCGCGTCGGCTCGATCGAGGCCGGGAAGGACGCCGATCTGGTGGTGACGACCGGCGATCCCGTCGATCCGCGCTGTTCGGTCGAGCGCGTCTACATCGAAGGTCAACGCGTCTACGACGCGCTGGAGGAGAGGCTGTGGTGAGCTTGCTGCGCCGTGCATCCCTGCTGCTCGCCTGCTGCGCAGTGGCCGCTTCGGCCACGGCCCAGGCGCCCGTGGCCAAGATCGTGTCCGCGCCGGCCGCGGGCGAGAAGGGCGGGCCGGGCCTCGCCCTGCGCACGAAGAAGGCGCTGACCGTGCCGCTCGAAGGTCGCCAGTTCCTCGACGACGCGCTGATCCTCGTCAAGGACGGGATCATCGTCGGGCTCGGCCCCGCGCGCACCACGCCGGTGCCGGCGGGCTTCGAGGTGCAGGACCTCGGCCGACAGTGGGTCATGCCCGGCATGATCGACCTCCACAGCCACATCGGCGGCACCCTCGACATCAACGAGATGGTGTACCTGGTCAACCCGGGCTTGCGGGTCTCGACCTCCGCCGTGCCGGCCAACCCGGCGCTGGAGAAGGCGCTCGCGTCGGGCGTCACGACCGTGCTGTTCATCCCTGGCTCGGGCGTCAATGTCGGCGGCCAGGGCTTGCTGATGAAGACGGGCCTCGACAAGTACGAGGACGCGCTGGTGCGCGATCCGGGTTCGATGAAGCTCGCGCAGGCCGGCAACCCCGAGGGTTGGACCATCGGCGTCGGGCGCTCGTTCATGAACTGGAACACCCGCGACATGTTCGAGCGCGGGATGCTCCATGCGCAGCAATGGCGCGAGTTCGAGCAAGGCCGCGGTCCCAAGCCGGTCGAGAACTTCGACCTGCAGATCTTCCGCGACCTCCTCGGCAAGAAGACCCAGATCTCGACCCACACGCAGATCTACCAGGTCGTGCTCAGCACTCTGACCATGGTGCGCAAGGGCTTCGGCATCGACGTGTACATCGACCACGGCGAGATGGCCGGCTACAAGCTGGCCGCCTTCGCGCAGGAATTGGGCGTGCAGGCCATCCTCGGCCCGCGCGTGGTCGAAGTGCCGACTCGCCAATTCATCCAATGGACCGGCAGCAACCCCGAGGCGTTGCTCGGCATCGCCGCCGAGTACCAGAAGGCCGGCCACACGCGGGTGGGGTTCAACACCGACGCGCCCGTGATCCCGGGCGAGGAGTTGTCGCTGCAGGCCACCATGGGCGTGCGCTACGGCTTCGACGACTCCAACGCCGACAGCGTGCGCGGCCTGACCATCATCCCCGCCGTGACCGCGGGCATCGACAAGAAGGTCGGCAGCCTCGAGATCGGCAAGGAAGCGGATCTCGTGATCGTCACCGGCGACCCGATCGACCAGCGCAACTCGGTCGAGGTGGTCTTCATCGGAGGTCGGCGCGTGTACGACACCAAGCGGGACGTCCGCCGCTACTGAGGCGAAGCGAGCGACGAAGATGGACGCGGCCACGACCACGAACGATCGCCACGCTGGCGCGCGCATGCGCGCGGCGACGGCCGTCGCGTGCCTCGTGTCGCTCGTCGCGTGCCGCTCGTCCGCGACTGGCGGTGGCGGGCGAGCTTCGTCGGGTCCGTTGGAGCTCGGGCCGGGCGACAGGGGCCAGGCCATCCATTGCGCCAAGGTCTTGACGCTCGACGACGGCGACACCATCCACGCGCCGGCGACCATCCTCGTCAAGAACGGCAAGCTCGCCTGGATCGGGCCGCGCCGCGCGGCCCCGGCCGGCTACGAGGAACGCTCGGCGGATGGACTGTGGGCCTCGCCCGGCATGGTCGAGTTGCACAGCCACATCCACAGCGGGGGTTTCGGCGACACCAACGACATGGTGCTGCCCGTCAATGGCGAGTTGCGAGCCATGACCGCGTTGCGTCCAGGCAATCCGTTGGTGCGACGCGCCGTGGCCGGCGGAGTGACGACGCTCTACGGCATCCCCGGCAGCGGCACCTCGATGAGCGGCTTCGGCGTCATCTACAAGACGAAGGTCGACGGCGGCTTCGAGGACGTGGTGCTGCACAAGGTCGGCGGCCTGAAGGTGGCGCAGTCGTACAACCCCGAACGCAACGCCGGCGACCTCGGACGCACGCGCGCCGGCCTGGCGTGGATCCTCGAGGACGCGGCCGATCGCGCCAAGGCGCTGCGCGCCGCCGACGCCGAGGACCTCGCCCACGAGGACCTGGCCAAGGTGATGGAGCGCGAGTTGCCGGTGTTGATCCACTGCGCGGGCTCGGACGGGTTCGCCGCCGCGGCGCGCATGTGGCAAGTCAAGTACGGCACGCGCTGCGTCTTGTCGCATGGCTGCTTCGACGCGCACGCCACGGCGCCGTGGATCGTGGCCACTGGAGCGCCGATCAACGCTGGTCCGCGCACGGTCGATTACATGACGACGCGCGACGGCGCCATCACCGGCACGGCGGCCAAGTACCTCGCCGCGGGCGCCAAGGACCTGTCGTTGAACACCGATTCGCCCGTGCTGCCGCAGGAGGAGCTCTTCCTGCAAGGCGCCATGTCCGCGCGCTACGGCGCCGACGACTACCAGATGCTGCGGGGCTGCACGATCGCGCCCGCGCGCGTCTTCGGACTCGATCACCGCCTCGGGAGCCTCGAGGCGGGCAAGGACGCCGACATCGTCTTGTCCACCGGCTCCCCGCTCGATCCGCGTTCGCGGGTCGAGCGCGTCTACATCGATGGAGCACTCCAGTACGACCGCGCGCGCGACGGACAGTGGTTCTGAACGCAGCGGCAGCCCGATCCCGACCACCATGAAGACCTGCACCACCATCGCCTTGGCCGTCGCGCTCGCCGCGCCGTCCTTCGCCGGCGAGACCTTGGCCATCCGCGTCGGCCGCGCGGAGACCGTGTCCCACGGCGTCGTCGAGCATGCCGTGATCCTCGTCGAGGACGGCAAGATCGCCATCGTCGGCGAGGACCTGCCCGTCGAGCACGGCATCCCCGTGCTGGACCGTCCCGAATGGACCGTCGTGCCGGGCTTCGTCAACTGCTACTCGCGCCTAGGCTGCGACAGCGAAGGCGGCGACGACAACAGTCCCGATGTCAAGGCGATCGACGAGCTGTGGCCCAAGTCGCCCGCCTACAAGGAAGTCGTCGAGCACGGCGTCACGACGCTGGCGCTCTATCCCGCGGGCAACGGCATCAGCGGCCAGTCCGTGACCATCAGGCCCTTGGGCGCCACCGCCGAGGAGATGGTCCTCAAGGACGGCCAGTACGTGAAGATGGTCGTGCGCTCGGACTCGCCGTCCAAGCGCCGCATCACGGACGCCTTCAAGAAGGTCGCGGAGTACGACGAGAAGGTCGTCAAGGCGCGCGAGAAGTTCGACAAGGACAAGAAGGGCGGATCGAAGAAGGACGAGAAGGCCGACGACAAGAAGTCCGACGAGAAGAAGGCCTTCGACCCCGCCGCCCAGGAAGCCAAGTCCGACGACAAGAAGGACGAGAAGAAGGACGACGGCTTCGTCCCGCCGCAGCCCGACGAGAAGCTGCGTCCCTGGCTCGAGATGCGCGTCGGCGCCAAGCGCGGCCTCGTGGCCATGTCGCAGGCCTCCGATTGGCTCCATTTCCAGGACGCGCTCGGCAAGAACGAGCTGGCCTACGACTTGCGCCTCGTGCTGCAGCGCGAGAGCGACCTGTACTACGTCTTCGACAAGAAGACGAACGAGCTCGACGTCGACGGCATCGGCGACAAGAAGCTGCGTTGCGTGGTCGAGCCGACCCTTACGGTGGCGGCCGGCACGCTGCGCACGCGCAACTTGCCGCACGAGCTCCATCGCTCTGGAGCCAAGGTCGTCTTCATTCCGCGCAACGACAGCTTGGGGGACCACCAACAGTGGCGCTCCAACGTAGGCGAGGTGGTCTCGGCCGGCTTGCCGGCCGATGTCGCGCTGCGCGCCATGACGCTCGAGGCGGCCGAGGTCGCCGGCGTCGCCGACCTCGTCGGTTCCATCGAGAAGGGCAAGCACGCCAACCTGGTCTTCCTGACCGGCGCGCCCTTCGAAGCCAGCACCAAGATCGCCGCCGTCATGCTCGACGGCGAATTCGTCCACGGCGAGGTGAACCAGTGAAGTCCTTCCTCCGCGTCCCGGCCCTCCTGGCCGTCGTCGCCCCAGCGTTCGTCATGGTCGCCGCGCCCGTGCGCGCGCAGGATCCCGCTCCCGCCGAACCCAAGAAGGAGGACGGCAAGAAGGACGATGCGAAGGTCGAGGACAAGTGGGTCGCCGTCGTCGGTGGCGACATCCACGCCGGCACGGGCGAGGTGCTCAAGGGCGCCACGATCCTCGGCAAGAACGGCAAGATCCACGCCATCGGCTACGACCTCGACATCCCCAAGGACGCCAAGGTGCACGATGTGTCGGGCTTGCGCGTCTACCCGGGCCTGGTCGCCATCTCGTCCCAAGGCTTGCTAGGCAACGCCATGGCCGAGTTCGACGACACGATCGATCCGTTCAGCACGCGGATGGTGCTGGGCCTCGCGGCCGGCATCACCACCACCGGAGTCGGCGGTTCGGCGGTCAAGCTCAAGCGCTTCAGCGTCGACGGCGCGGTGGTCAACGAGCGCGCCTACACGGTGATGTCGTGGTCGGGCCGCAACCCGCGGACGAAGAGCGAGCTGCGCGAGAAGTTCGCCGACGCCGCGCGCTACATCCGCGAGCAGCGCGAGTGGGAGCGCAAGTCGAAGGAAGAGAAAGACCTGCCCGAGCCCAAGAAGAGCGGCATCGACGGCGGCGTCTTGTCGGTGCTGCGCGGCGAGACGCAGGCCAAGTTCAACGCCTCCGACCGCGACGACCTGCTCGGTATCGCGCGCCTCGCCCAGGAGTACGGCTTTCGTCCCATCATCGATGGTTGCCAGGAAGGTTGGACGGTGGCGGACGAGTTGGGACGCGCCGGCGCGCGCGTCATCTTGACCGCGCGCGACCGCCGCACCAAGGACGAGCAGCAGTCGGCCGCGGGCGGGACGAGCATCGAGAACGCCGCCATCCTCCACAAGAGCGGCTGCATGGTCGCCGTCACTCCGCCGACCGAGGGCGTCGACCTTGGTGGCCTCGAGGGCCGCGACATCCGCATGTTGACCATCGAAGCCGGTTTCGCCGTGCGCGGTGGACTGCCTGAGAGGGCCGCGTTGGAGGCGATCACCATCGTGCCGGCGCGCATGATGGGCATCAGCCACCGCGTCGGCTCGCTCGAGGTCGGGAAGGACTTCGACTTGCTGGTGACCGACGGCGATCTGCTGCACTACGCCACCTACGTGCAGTGGGCCTTCGTCGACGGCCGCATGGTCTACGACAAGGAGAAGGAGCTCTACTACGCCCACATTCGCCCGCGCCCCGTCGCTGAGAAGAAGCTCGACGCCGGCGAGACGGCCGAGTCGAAGCCCGCCGACGAGCCCAAGACCGAGGGCGACAAGAAGGACGGCGAGTCCGACGAGCAGAAGAAGGAAGGCGACAAGGACGACGGCGACAAGGACGACGGCGAGAAGAAGGACGGCGAGAAGAAGGAAGACAAGCCGGGAGAAAAGCAGGACTGATCTCCGCAGCTCGACGGCCATGTTCCGCCACGAGCGCGGAACGCCTTGCAAGAAAGCGTTCGACGACGGCGCGCATCCTCGGGGATGGGCGCCGTCGTCGCTTGCAGCCGTGCGTCGTCGCGCCGGTCAGAACAGCGTGTAGATGAACGGCGCCGCGCCGGTCGAGCCGAGCACGAGCAGCAGCGCGAAGAGCAGCAGCAGGAAGATCAGCGGCGCCATCCACCACTTCTTCGTGCTCTTGAGGAAGTGCAGGTACTCCCCGAAGAAGGATTGGCGGCCTCCTTGGGCGGCCTTGGCGAAGGCCTCGGCCTCCTTGGAGCGCTGGCTGTCGTTCTGCGTCATGGGATCAGGTTTGGCGGTAGTAGCTTTGTGGATCGCGCGACCCGGCCCTCGAGCGCCAGCGGCTGCCGCCGCCGCGCAGTTGCAGCGCATCGCGTCCGACGATGCGGAACACGAGACCCGTGGGCGCGACCACGAGGTAGTAGAACACGAGCATCAAGAGCGTGCTGGCGATCCAGCCAATCGGGGTCGCCAGCGCCATGACCAGCGCGTACAAGGGCCGCAGGGCCAACGGGCGAGCGAGCCCAAGCGCCAGCAGCAGCGCGCCGAAGCCCGCGCCGGCCCACGGCCACCATGGTTGCAGCCCGAAGCGCGCCAGCATCCAACCCACCAAGCCGAAGCCCACGGGCGCCGCGAGGGCGAACTGCTTCAGCTGTCGCGGTGTCGGCGACCAACTGGGGGCGATCATGCCGCACCTTCGGGCTTGCGGCCGATCATGATGAAGAAGCCGCCTTCCTGGTTGCCCGTCTTGATCATCTGCAGTTGCACGAGCGCGCGCTCGAACTTGCCGCCGCGCGCGGCCTTGGAGAAGAGCTGCTCCTCCTCGGTGTAGACCTCCCACGGCGTGGTCTTCGGCACTGCGTTGACGAACTCGATGCCGGCGCGATCGAACCAACCGAGGATCTCGCCCATCGACTGCTTGGTCTCGTTGGGATGGAGGTACTGGTCGTGGAACCAAGCATCCTCCTTCTCGGGGCTCATGCGCACCTTGCGGATGTACGGATCGACCCAGCGCATGCGACCGCCTGTCAAGCGGAAGAACACGCGCCGCGCGTCGACCCCCAGGCGTCCCCATGTGTTGTACGAGCCGATGACGATGTGTCCACCCGGTTTGACAAGCCGCGCGATGGAGCGGAAGCCGCCTTCGGGGTCGCTGGTCGTCAGCAAGACGCCGTTGCACAAGACGACGTCGAAGCTCTCGGGCGCGAAGCACGGCTTGAACAGGTTCATCTGCACCAACCGCACATGGTTCAGGCGTTGGCGCGAGCGGAAGCCCTCGGCGAGGCGCAGCGAATTGAGGCACAGATCGGCGCCGAACTGCGTGCGCGCCGCGATGCCCAGGTAGTTCGACAATTGACCCGTGCCGCAGCCGACTTCCAGCACGCGACCGTTGAAGGGGATCTGTTCGCCCAATTGGCGTGCGTAGATGCCGGCGCGCGCCTCCTCGACCATGGTCTGCGCGGTGTCGGACTCGTCGTAGCCGGGGAAGGGGTGGGCCTCGTAGAAGCTCTTCACCATCTGCGTGATGTCGCCGTCGTAGGGCGCGTCGGGCTGGAACATCTTCCACAGGCCCTCCTCGCGCATGCGCTGCGCGCCGCAGCCCTTGCAAGCGGCCGCCTCGACGCCGGAGAACTCGAACGCGCCGCCGCACGCGGGGCAGCGCAACAGCTCGCGCAGCGCCGGATCGTCGTCGAGGTTCTTCGGATCGGCCCCGCGGGGATCGGCGCGTCGCGCCTCGCGCTCGCAGGGTTGCTCGCGCTTCAGGAGCCACGAGCCGTCCCAAGCCAACGCGTCGCACTCGCCCGTCATGAAGGTGACCCACGCGTCGCGCGCGTCCGCGACCAGCGGTCCGCTGCCGAGCGCGAAGCCTTCGGTGGCGAGCACGGCGCAACCGCTCTCGCGTTCCCAAGCCTCGAGCAGCGCCGCCAGTTCGGGTTGCGACGCGCCGTCGACGGCCTGCACGCGCGCCATGCCGTCGGTGGAGGTGATCGCCGGCAGGCGAGCGCCGTCCTTGACGCGCACCTCGACGAGCCCCGAGGCCAGCTCCCAGCCGAGGTCCGCGCCCGCGGGGATGTCGAAGCACTCGGCCACTCGCTCGCGGCGCACCAACGCGCGCAAGGGCGCGAAGCTCTGCTGGAAGCGCACGCGCAATTCCATGCGATCGCGCACCGAGTCCGAGCGCGGATCGGCGACCAGGCAACGCGCGCCCAGCGAGTGCGCCGACAGTTCGGCGCGCCCTTGGCACCACGCGACGATGCGTCCGGCGGCGATCTCCGCGACCGCGGCGCGAACCAAGGTGGCCGGGTCGAGTGGCTGCACGGCCGCCTTGCCGGCGGCGAAGGTCGCCTGGGCGCGCGTCGACGAGGCGCGCGGCCCGAGGAACGGGCTCACGCGCGCGCGAGCGCCGCCGAGCAGTTGGCGCTC
This sequence comes from Planctomycetia bacterium, assembly GCA_005789645.1. Lineage (GTDB taxonomy): Bacteria > Planctomycetota > UBA1135 > UBA1135 > SXXH01. Next base: position 10,939 of record SXXH01000171.1, on the reverse strand, counting down.
GACGAGCAGCGCCGCGCCCAAGGCCAGCGAGCCGCCTGTGGCGGCGGGCTGCACGAGCACCTCGCGGAAGGGGCCTTCGCGCACGAGCCGGCCGTTCGCGGCCTCGCACGCGGCGAGACTGCCCGACAGCACGACTCGCGCGGCGCCGGTCTTCGCGTGCAGTCGTCGCGCGGTGCGCAGCAGGACATCCACGTGCAGCGCCAACAACGACGCGGCGAGATCCCGATGGTTCGCGGCCAAGGCGTCGTACGGATGCCGCGCCGCGCCGAAGCGTTGGCGGAAGTTCGCGCTGGTCGTGATCGCGCCGCCTCGCTCCTCGATGCACTCGAAGGCGAGCGCGAAGGAGCCATCGTCGACGAGGCGCAGGAAGTGCCGCTCGAGCTCGGCGCGCAGCTTGGGTTCACCGTGCCGCGCGAGGTCGAGCGCCTTGCGCACCCCGCCCACGGGCGCGAAGCCTAGGTGGCTCGCCAAGGCCTGCCAAGCGAGGCCCAGGCTGTGCGGGTGGCGCTGCTCTTCATGGAGTTCGAGCCGTCCATCGCGTCCATGTCCGAGCGCGGTCGTCGCCCATTCTCCATCGCCGTCCATGACGAGGATGGCCGCCTCCGCGCCGTCGGTGGCGTGCCATGCGGCGGCGGCATGCGCTTCGGCTTGTTCGATCCAGATGTAGCGCTTGCCTTCGAGGCCCAACGCCTTGTCGATCTCTCGCGCCATGGTCAGGCGGCGGCCCAATTGGGTGGGTAGGGCTCCGGCGAAGCGACGGAAGGCGCAAGGCGCCATGGCGATCGCCGTCTCCAAGGTGCGCTCGAAGCGCCGCATGGGTTTCTCCGCCACGGCGACGAGATCGAGCTGGGCCAAGCTCGAGCCGGCCTCCTCGAGGCACCATGCGATGGCGCGTTGCGGGAAGCCGTCTTCGTCCGACTCGCGCGTGAAGCGGTCTTCGCGCGCCGCCGCCACCACCGCGCCGTCCTTGATCAAGGCGGCGGCGCGGTCGCGTCCAAAGGCCGAGATGCCGAGGATCTGCATGGTCTGATGCGCGCGCGCAGGGAAGTGTCCCACAGGCCTCGTGGCCTGCGCAAGGACAGCCTACATCGGGCCTTGCGACGGGGTGGCTGTAGCGCGAAGAGAACCGGAATGGCGAAATGTCTTCCGCGCGGCGCCCGCGCCCCCATTCCGATAGGTACCAGCCGTGACTGACCTCAACGCCGCCTCGCCGCCTCGTCGACCCAAGTGGATGTTCCCGCTGGTGACCTTGGGGCTGTTCGCCGCCTTGGTGCTCGTCGTCGAGTACTCGTTCGCGTGGTTCAACCCGATCAAGTTCCGCCGGCCGCTCGAGTCGGTCCCCGAGAACACCTGGACGCATACGATCCACCGCAAGTCGACGCGCCCTGGCGTGCCCTACGAATTGAACCCCGGCGCGCGCGGTTCGCTGCGCGGCGCGGACATCTCGATCAACTCGCTGGGCGCGCGCGGGCCAGAGGTGCCGCGCGATAAGGGCCCGGGCGTGGTGCGCATCGTGTCGATGGGTGCCTCGGTGGGCTTCGGCTGGACCGTCAAGGACGACGAGAGCTATCCGGCGCGCCTCGAGGCGCATCTCAACGAGCGCGCAGCCGGCACCGGCACGCGGTACGAGGTGCTGAATTTCGGCGTCGGCGGTTATGCGACGCGCGACGAGGTGGCGGCGCTCGAGCAGATCGCGCTGCCCTTGGCGCCGGACCTCGTCATCATCGACTATCACCCCAACGGTCCCGAGGCCGAGCCGATCCAGCCGTTGCACAAGGTGTTTCGCGACGCGGCCTGGTGGGAGCATTGGAACATCCTGCGCGGCTTCGCGGCCGCGCGCCGCGAGTGGGGGGTGCGCACGCACGGCGGGCATCAGTACTTCTGGCTGCACTCCGACGCCGGCCCGCACTGGCCCGAATTCCTGAAGGCCTACGACAAGGCCAAGCGCTTGTGCGACGAGCGCGGCTTGAAGGTCGTCATTGCTGGATTCCCCAGCTACGGCCAACGCGTCGAATGGGATCCGTACCCGTTCGAAGCGCTGATCTCCCAAGTGCGCGATGCCGCCGAAGCACGCGGTTTCCTGTTTGTCGACATCCTGCCCATCTACAGGCACAGCGGCCTGAAGATCCCCGACATCGCGGTGGATGACGAGCATCCGGGCAAGGTGGGGTTGGATTTGGCGGGGGCGGAGTTGGCGCGGGTGATTTGGGAGAACCACGAGCGGTTGTTGGGGCGGGCGGCTCCGACGAAATAGATGCTGGTCCCGTTCATTGTGCGCGCCGGTGGTTGCGGGGCGGGCGCGGCCGGGGTCCCGTCGTCAGCAACACCTATTTGGCGTGACCCTGCCGGGTCTGGGTGCGCAACGACGCATGGCGAGCCATGGACGAGTGCTGGGGCCTGGACGGGCTTCTTGTAGTGGGTCGTCGATGGGTGAGTTGGGTGCGCGCGGGCAGGGCAGTCGTTGGAGCGCCTGGTCGAGCGGCAACAAGGACGCACAGCAGCCTGCGTGCGGCCTGTGCTAGGCCGTGGCCTGGGACGCGGCGCGCGCCCCCCTCATGAGACTGGACGCTCGTCAAGGAGCTGCTGGCAGCACCCAGACTCGGTTTTCGCGTCTGTCTCCGCGCCGAAGATCTACTCCGGCGCGCACAACGAAAGGGACCAGCATCGGAATCAGCTCGGATCCCTATCCTCCCCCCTCAACTCCCTGCCCCGCTCCAGCGCCCTTCGCGCCAGTTCCTCGCAGCACTCGCGCAACGCCTCCTCCAGGATCCGCTCACGCGGCATGTTCGTCACGCTGCGCCGCCAACGCGTCTCGGCGAACATCAAGCAGATGGCGACATGGCCCTCGATCGCGTGGTTGGCGGAAGCGTTGTATTGGTCAGTCAGCTTCATGGTGGATTGGCCGGTGACCCGGCTCCTTCGGTTGCTCGCCATGGGGTTGGTCCCACGGCCGACGCTCCAGGGGAAGGCCGCACCCGTGCGCCGAATCGGGTGGACCCAACAAACAAGGCCCGCCGGGGTTGTCCGGCGGGCCTTGTGGGCGCGTGCGTTGTGCGCGCGCACCCCTTGGCGTTGTATGGGGTGTTTTGAGCCCTTTTTGGGCATTTAGGGCAGCAGATTGAGCTGTGGAGTGCCCTTGGTTGGCTTGAATCGAGAGGTGAACTTCTCGATAGGTCTGGTGCAGCCTACGGGCGCATGCGGCCGAATCGACAGACGGGATGCTGGCCCCTGACGTTGAGCGCGGCTGGGCGGCGACAATCGCCCTCGCTGCGACAACTGAGGTGGCGTTTGCGTTCTGCGGTCAACTGGCGGAACCAAGCCGCGGGCTGGTCGGGCGACCTATTGCTGCCGCACAGGACCTCGGAAGCACGCGCTACCGTCCTGAGAGCGCGTTTAGGCGGGGAAGGCGGCATGGCCGGCCAGGCCAGACGCCCAGCGCCCCGAACGGCCGAGCAACGGCCTGTATTCAATGGATGGAGTACGTTGGCCCATTGTGCCGTCCCGGCGCTGGCCCGATTCCAGCTGCTAGCCCAAGCGTTTCTGTGAGTGCCTCTTCTTGGAACGAAGGGCGAGGCCCGGCCGTGGCAGCCAGAGGCGGAAATAGCCGCTGTGCGAGCGCCTCTGAGCTCGATACTCGCGGCACGGCTCGCACAATCAAGGGGACCAGCATCGATCTGGTTCGCCAGCCGACTGGTTCGGCGCAATCCACAGCGGCGAGCCGCTCGCAGGCGGTCGAGGCTCTCACCTAGCGATCACGCAAGTCGCAGTACGCGCGTGGAGGGTAGGCCCACACCAGTGGCGAGCACATGCGTGCTGCACCCTTGGCCGAGGTGGTGCGTTGCGAGTAAGATTAGTGCTCAGACGGTTGCGCGCGCTTGCCTGGTCGCGCGGAAATGCAACCGCTGCAACAAGTTGCGACTGTCATCCCGATCCGAGAGCCGACTGCCATGAGCCTGCGCCACTACCTGCGCATCCTCGGGCCGGGTCACAAGGGCACCCACAACCTGAGCGTGGAGGACGCCGACCGCGCCTTTTCCGCCATCTTGTCGGGCCAAGAGAGCGAGATCCAAGTCGGTGCGTTCCTCGTGCTGGTGCGCACCAAGGGGCTGACGGTCGAGGAGTTGACCGGGTTCGCGCGGGCCGCGCGGCGCATGGCCACGATCCCCTGCCAAGGGATGGACAACGTGGTCGCCTTGTGCCCGCCGCACGATGGCGTCGACCACCTGCCGCCGCTCGATGTGGCCGCCGGTCTGGTCGCCGCGGGAGCTGGCGCGCGCGTGCTGTTGTTGTCCGACCGTTGCGTGCCGCCCAAGCGCGGCTTGACTGCTGCTTCGGTGCTCGATGGGCTCGGCGTCGGCATGACTTGGGATGCCGGCGAGGTCGAGTCTTGGGTCGAGAAGACCGGGTTCGGCGCGGTGGCGGTCACGGGCTTGTTGCCGCCGCTCTTGTCGCTGCGCAAGGTGCGCAACGATGTCGTCATCCGCACGCCGCTGTCGACGGTCGAAAAGCTGTTGGCGCCGTCCTCCGCCGCGGTCGTGGTCGGCACCCACCAAGGGGCCGTGCTCGGCACCGCCATCGAGGTCATGTCGAGCCTCGGGCATCCGCGCGGCATCGCCCTGCAAGGGCCCGAGGGCGGCATCGTGCCGTCCGTGACGCGCCGCACCCGCGGCATCGAGATCAGCGAGCGCCATGTGGTGCCGTTGAACATCGAGCCGCAGGACTTCGGCATGTTGTCGAGCGAAGAGCCCGACCTGCCGACCTTCGGCCCGCCGCCCGAGGGCAAGGGCACGGGCGACGATCCGCAACTGGTCGAAGCCTGCGGGCGCGCCACCTTGGCGGTGCTCTCGGGCGTGCCTTCCTCGGCGCGCGATGCCACCTTGTTGTCGGCCGCCTTGGCCCTGAAGGCCGCTGGCCGCGCGCACACCATCGCCGAAGGCGTCGACCTCGCGGCGCGCTCGCTCGATTCGGGCGCGGCCAGCGCCGTGCTGGAGCGCTTGCGCGCCTTGAGTTGAGCGGCCCGGGGCTCGTGCGCGCGGGATCGGGACCTCGCCTGCGTTCGAAGTCCTATCCTCTGGGCCTCGCCGCCGGCCGCGGCGAGCGCCATGTCCCGTCCCGAAGTGCTCGAGAGGATCCGACGCCTGTTCAAGCCGCGAGTCGGCGAGGGCGACTGGGTCTACGTGCGACGCAGCGAGCGCTTGCGGCGCCACACCGCGGTGCAGCCCCTGAAAGGCGGTGGCGAGGCCTTTCCGGCCATGCTGGCGGCCATCGCGGGCGCGCGGCGCAGCGTGCACCTCGAGACCTACATCCTGCGCGACGACGCCGTGGGACGCGCTTTCGCCGACGCGCTGGTCGAGCGCGCGCGCGCCGGCGTCGCCACGCGGCTGCTCTTCGACAGCGTCGGCTGCCTGGGGTTGCCGTCAAGTTTCCTTGACAGGTTGGCGAAGGCCGGCGTCGAGTGCGTCGAGTTCCATCCCGTGGCGCCCTGGCGGCCGCGCCATGGCTTGAACAAGCGCGACCACAAGAAGATCCTCGTCGTCGACGATGGCGTGGGCTTCGTCGGCGGGCTCAACCTGGGCCTCGAGTACGAAGAGGCCGCCAAGGGCGGCGGTGGATGGCTGGATTGGCACGCGCGCATCGAGGGGCCGGCCGTGTTGGAGCTCGCCGAGTCGTTCGATCGCACTTGGCGCCGTGCGGGCGGAGCGCCTCCAGCGCGGCCCGTCGCCCCCGGGCCGCATCTCGGTGCGTGCGTCCAAGGCGCCGCGGTGATCGTCAACGAGGGCTTGCGCCAGCGCTTCGGCATGCATCGCGGCTACTTGCACGCCATCCGCGCGGCCAAGCACGAGGTGGCGATCATGAACGCCTACTTCATCCCGCAACGCAGCTTGCGCGCGGAGCTGGCCAAGGCGGTGCGGCGCGGCGTGCGCGTGCGCGTCGTCATCCCCGGCGAGACGGATGTGCAGCCGGTGGCGCACGCCTCGCGGCACCTGCACGACGGGTTGCTCGCCCGCGGCGTGGAGCTCGGCCTGTGGCCCGGCATGATGCACGCCAAGTTCGCCGTCATCGACCGCGTCTGGTCGACGATCGGCAGCTACAACCTCGACCGACGTTCGATCGAGCACAACCTCGAGGCCGGGCTGGTCGTGCTCGATCGCGGGCTGGGTGCGCGCCTGCACGAGCACTTCGAAGCCGACTGGCGGCGCTGCGCGCGCGTGACGCGATCTGAACTCGCGCGCCGCCCGTGGTGGGCGAAGGGTCGCGATGCGTTTTGGCATGCGCTGCGCTACTGGCTCTAGGAGGACGGCTGCGCGTTGGCGCCTGGGCGCCAGCTCCAGCTCGACTGCCCTCCCCCGGAGGCGTCAATCGGGACTGGCGTACTGCAGCTTGCGCGCCAACTCGCCTTGCTTGTCCTCGAGCTTGTCCTTGAGGGTCAAGAGGCCGGCGACGGCTCCGCCAGCAACGATCGCGCCGGTGATGCCCAATTCGAGGCTCTCGGCACCGCGCTCGTCGTGGAGGAAATTCAGGACCAAGGTGGTGATCATGGTGAGCGGCGTCCGACGTGGCGAGGCGGGACGCGGGGGCTGGGGAAGGCGGTCGCGCCGGCTTGGCCGGGTGAGCGACCCTAGGGAGCGGGGAGTGGTGCAGAGGGGAGGCCCGGTCGGGGTCCCGAGTGGCATCAGGATCCGACTTGGGCGTCAGAATCCGACTTGGCAGGGACCTGCATGACACGGGGCGCGACCCTGGGAGGAGGATCGCGCCCGTGTTTCGTTGGCCCGTCGAGGGGCCGCGAGGCTCAGGAAGCGGTCGACTCGTCGAGCTTGTCGACCAGTTCGTCTTGCTTCTCTTGGACCTTGCCCTTGACGGCGCTCAGGCCGGCGACCGCGCCGCCCGCGACGATGGCGCCCGTGACGCCCAATTCGATGGACTCGGCGCCGCGCTCGTCATTGATGAAGTTGATGACCCAGTTCTTCATGGTTCTTGATTCCCGTAGTAGGGATAGGGGGAGGTTCGACGAGAGGAGCAGGTGCAAGAAATTGCAATTAGCGCCTCTGCGGAGAGAATACCGCGGTAGGCGTAATTCCCACCACAGGCAATTGCCGGGTCAGATCCGGGATTTTTTCTAGGGCGCAAGCCTCGACTGCGAGGTTCCGGGTGTGGTCGTCAGCTCGAGGGTCAAACACCCGGGCGAGTCGTTGCGCCGTCACGCGCTCCCCTCTTCTGAGTCCCCGACGGCCTTGGAGTTTCCGACGGTCTTTGGGGCTCCGACGGTCTTGGGTGCTCCGACGGTTGTCTGGATGCCTTGTCTAGCCTTGCTGCATGTGCGACACAGGCGGCGCAATGCAAGCAGGCGGCGCGATCCAAGCAACTGGATCACGCCGCCTGCTGCGTGGTGTGGCCGCTGTGGGCCGAACCGATCAGGAAGCCGTCGACTCGTCGAGCTTGTCGACCAGCTCGTCTTGCTTCTCTTGGACCTTGTCCTTGACCGCGCGCAGGCCAGCGACCGCGCCGGCGGCGACGACCGCACCCGTCACACCCAGTTCGATGGACTCGGCGCCACGTTCGTCTTGGAGGAAGTTGAGCATCCAGTTCTTCATGGTGATTCGATCTCGTTGCAGGCTGTAGAGAGGCCCCAAGCGGGGATCTAGGAAAGCAGTATTCCTAGGACATTCCAATTGTATCACCGCAGCTGATCTACAGGCGCCCGGATTGACGACGGGCTACGGGTGGCGCGATGGGCAACGCGCTTCAGGCGGGGTCTCCCGCCGCGCGGGGGTGCTAGTTCCCGGGCTGGGTGAACCGCGCGCGCGCCTTGCGCGCCACATCCAGGTTGCCCTCGACCTGCGCCGAGTCGACCACGCGGCTCCACAGGCCGCGCGCCTCGTCCTCCCGGCCTGCCAGGGCGCGCGCCAAGGCCAGATTGCCCACGAAATCGGCATCGCTCGGATCGGCGGCATAAGCCGCCTCGAAGTCCTTCGTCGCCGCGGCGAGGTCCGGCACCAACAGGTGGCACAAACCACGGTCGTTGAGCAACACGGCGTGGCCGGGGAACCGCTCCAGCCCGCGGTCGAGCCAGCCCACAGCGTCGGAGACGCGTCCCTCGTGCAGCAGCACTTCGGCCCCTTCGGTGTAGGTGCCGAGGTGGTCGGGATGCTCGCGCAGCATCCGGTCGAGCACGGCGCCGGCGCGGGCGGTCTCGCCCTTGGAGGCGAGCACGCGCGCGGTCAGTTGCAGCGTCTCGGCCGAGGCCGGCCGCAGCGGGCCGCCATCGAACCAGTCGGCTTCCTCGTTGGTCGTCGCTTGGCAGGCAGCCATGCAGGCCAGCGCCACGAGCAGCGAGGCGCGCAGGGAAAGCCGCGGGAAGAGCGACGGTCGCGAGAGCCTCATTGCACGCCTCCGGTCGTCGAGGTGGAGAGGATGTTGGCCGATGGGATGTTCAGCGGATCGCGCCGGATGATGTCGAGGACCCGCAACGCTTCCGCACCCGTCACGCCAGCGCCGCCGGGGCCCGCGCCGGTGAGCAGCACGCGCTCGGGCGCGATGCCTTCGCGCGCCAAGGCGCGGCGCACGCCTTCGAGGCGCGCCGCGTGGAGCATGTCGCCGGCCGAGCCTTGCTCGACCGAGATGCGCCCGCCACTGTCCGCCAAGGCGTCGGCCAGGATGGCGATGTCGCGCAGGCCGCGCGCGGTGAGTCGCGCCGAACCGGGCGTGAAGTGGGTCTCGTTCAGGCACGACTCGCGCAGCACGGCGAGGCGCGCCTGTTCGTCGAAGGGCGCCTGCGCGTGCATGCGATCGGCGGCTCGGCCGACTTGGTCGACGCCGTCGATGGTGCCCGAGCCCTTGCGCGACGCGCAGGCGGCCACGCACAGGCCGATGCCCAGGACGAGCGCCAGGCGCGGCAGGGCGCCGCGGAAGCGGTTCACGGGATCCATGGTTCGATTCAAGGGGGTGGGATGTGGGCCGATGGGTGCCGAGGTCTAGTCGGCGGTGGCTTGCCGCAAGGCGTCGAAGAGCATGATGAGGAGCGGGCCGACGATGACCAGCAAGGTCGCGGGCAGGAGCAACGCCGTCAACGGGAAGAGCATCTTCACCGACGCCTCGTGGGCGCGCTCCTCGAGATCCTGCAGCTCGGCGTGGCGCAGCGAGTCGCATTGCACCGCGACCATGCGCGCGAGCTCCGTGCCGAAGCGTTCGGTCTGCTCGAGCATCTGGCCAAGGGCGCGGAACTCGTCCACGCCGGTGCGGCTCGAGGCCGACTCCAGCGCCGCCGACCAGGCCCCGCCGAGCGAGACCTCGAGGTCCACGCGCCGCATCTCCTGCGCCAGCGCCGAAACGCGCGAGTCCATGTGCGTGGCCGTCGTGCTCCACGCCGCGCCCAGGCTCGCGCCGCCTTGCAGCGACAACTGCAGCAGATCGAGCATCACCGGCAGGTCGGCCACGATCTCGGCGCGACGCCGCGCGCGTCTTCCTTCGAGCCACGACAGCGGCAGCCACCAGCCCAGCGCCGCGCCCAGGGCGCCGAACACGAGCGGCGCGACTTCGCGTTCGCCACCCAGGCCGAACCATGCGCCCGCGAAGGCGCCACCGAGCACCACGAGCACATGCAGCAAGACCCACGAGACCTGCGCGGCGGGCGTCGAGTCTCCAGCCGCCTCGAGCAGTTCCGCGTAGGCACGCGGGACCATGCGGGTCCCGGATTCCTCGCCGCGCCAGGGGCGGATGGCCGCGATTGCCTTCATCGCGCGCCGCCTCCGGCTTCGATGTCGATCTTGCCGAAGCGCTGCACGAGCACGAGCCCCGCCACCACCATCAGGGCCGCCATGCCGAGGATCACGTTGCCTTCCACGCGGTCGAGCAGGAGCTCGATGTAGCCGTCGAGCACGAACGACATGATGAAGATCGCCACCAGCGGCAGCACGAGCAGGATCTGCGTGGCCATGCGGCTGTAGGCCACGATGGTGCGCGCGCGACGGCGCACGCGCGCGCGCTCGACCAGCGCCTGCGACAGGCGGTCGGTCGTGTCGGCCAGATTGCCGCCGCTGTGCAGTTGGGCGACGATGGCCAAGCCGAAACTCCTCAGCGCGGGCACATCCGACGCGAGCAGCGCGCCGCGCACGGCCGAGGCCAGCTCCTCCCCGAGCTCCTCGCGTTGCATGATCTCGACGAAGGCGTCGCGCGCCCGTCCGCGCGAGCGATCGGCGACGATCTGGAGCACGCCCGCCAGCGGGATGCCGGCGCGCAGGGCGCGCCCGGCCGTGGCGATGGCCTCCACCGCGTCGCGTTCCTCCTCGCGAGTCGCGCGTTCGCGCTCCTTGGCGCGCAGGAAGAGCGACGCGCCCTGCCACACCGCGAAGGTCGCCACGCCCAGCAAGGGCCGATCGAACGCATGCCACACCAGCGTTCCGAGCGCCAAGCCCGCCAGCAAGGGCAGCGGACTCCACGGCGCGCGACCGCGCCGCGCCGCGCGCGGTGCGCGCGCGAAGAGCCAATAGCCCAGCGCGGCGGCGCCGCCGGCGATCGCGGGCGGGAACCAGTCGAAGCCGCCCTCGCTCACGCGCCGTTTCCTCCGGGCAACGCACCGGCCGCGAACAACCGGCGGTCGAGCTCGATGCCGCGCACGCGCAGGTGTTCGAGGAAGGTCGGTTCGGCGCCGGTCGCCTCGAAGCGCCCCTCCGCCTTGCCCTCGCGCACGGCCGAGAGGCGGTGGCGGTGCAGCGGCTCGACGCGCACGCCGTGGTCGTCGACATCGAGCACCTCGACGATCTCGCCCACCACGCGCCGTCCGTCCGGCAGGCGCGCGAGGTGCACCACGAGGTGGATGGCCGAGGCGATGTAGCCGCGCAGCACGGCCACCGGCATGTCGAAGCCGCCCATGGCGAGCATCGATTCGAGGCGCACCAGCGCGTCGCGCGCCGAGTTGGCGTGCAGCGTGGTCATCGAACCT
>SXXH01000170.1 GCA_005789645.1 Planctomycetia bacterium | reverse complement strand
TCCGCGACCAACTCGAACGCGAGGAACACTGAAAGGCTCCTCGCCTGAAGCTCGCTCGCACGACCAACCACCTCCACCATGCCCACCCAACGCCTCGCTCCCCGTTCGGCCCACCCGCTACTCGCCCAAGGCTGGGTCTACCTCGATGTGCGCACCGTCGAAGAGTTCACGGCCTGCCATCCCGAGGGCGCCTGGAACATTCCCGCCTTCTTCCGCGGACCGATGGGCATGGCGCCGAACCCCGGCTTCGTCGCGGCCGTCGCCAAGCACTTCGGCATGGATGCCAAGCTCGTCGTCGGCTGCGCGGCAGGTGGGCGCAGCGCCAAGGCCTGCGCCGCGCTGGAGGCGGCGGGTTGGACGAATCTAGTCGATGTCGCCGGTGGCTTCGGGGGCGGGATGGGCACGGATGGCGAGCCGGTCGAGGGCTGGCAAGCCTGCGGCTTGCCGTGCTCGACGAAGCCCGAGTTGGAACGCACATGGGAACGACTGAAGTCCTGAACGACTCGCCGGCCGTCGAGCTGCGCGGCTTCGGCAAGCGCTACGGCGATCGCCTGGTCGTCGACTCCATCGACCTGGTGGTGCCGCGTGGCCAGATCGTCGGCTACCTGGGTCGCAACGGCGCAGGCAAGTCGACGACGATCAAGGCGCTGCTGGGCTTCCTCGACTCGTGGGAAGGCGAGGTGCGCGTGCTTGGGCTGGATCCGCGCGTCGATGGTCCGGCCATCAAGCGCCAAATCGGCCATGTCCCGGAACATGCCCTGCTGTACGAGCAACTGACCGTGGCCGAGCACTTGCTGCTCGTGAGCAGGCTGTTCGACCTCGAGCCGAACAAGGCGCGCGCGAGAGCCGAGGCGCTGCTCGCGGGCTTCGACCTGCTCGAACGCGTCGACCAGCGCATCGGGGCCTTGTCGAAGGGCATGCGCCAGAAGCTGATGCTGTGCGCCGCGCTGCTGCACGAGCCCAAGGTCCTGCTGCTCGACGAACCCCTCTCGGGTCTGGACGCGCACGCGGCGGTGATGATGAAGCGGCTCCTGCGCGCCCTCGCCGATCGCGGCACCTCGATCTTCTACTCGAGCCACGCCTTGGAGGCGGTGCAGCGAGTGTGCGACCGCATCGTGATCCTCGAAGCCGGCCGCATCCGCGCCGCGGGCACTTGGGAGGAGCTCTCGCGCGGAACGCACGCCAAGGACCTCGAGGTCTACTTCACCCAAGTGACCGAGCGCGGCGACGAGGAGGAGCGCCTCGCGCGCATCCTCGCGAGCCAGGGCTGAAGCGCGGATGGCGAAAGCACGCGCAAGCAAGGATCCTTGGAAGTTGCCCGATGCGAGCGGCTTCTCCGCCGCCACGAGCAGGCTGCTGGCGCGCGTGCTGGGACCGTCCTTGGCGTTGTTGGGCGTCGAACGCGCCGTCCTGCCGGTGCTGCTCGGACTGCAACATGCCGTCGACCAGCGACGCGCGAGCGAGTCGCAAGGCGGATGGCTGCGCGGGTTGATCTTGGTTGGCGCCCTGAAGTCCGGCCTGTTCGTGTTCGTCCTGGCCTACTTGCTGCGCGAGCTCCAAGGCGAGGACCTGCTCTGGGTGTTCGTGTTCTCGCAGTGCTTCGCGATCTGCACTCTAGTCCTCTTGGTCTTCCACTCCGACTCCATGGTCGACGGGGACGACCTGCGCATCCTGGCGCCTACTCCGGTGCGGCCGCGCACCGTGTACGCGGCGCGCTGCCTGCACATGGCCTCGCATTCGATCCCCTACGCGCTCTTGTGCGGCTTGTTTCCGCTCGCGCTCGGGCCGGTGGTGACGAAGGACGCCTGGCCCTTGGTGCTCGTGCCGGTGCTGATCGCGGCGGCCTTCGCGGCGGCCTTGGGCAGCGTGACCTTGTTGCACGCCTTGACCTTGCTCCTCGTCGGGGCGCGGCGCTTCGCCGACGTCGCCCTGGGCTTGCGCGTGGCGCTGTTCGCGGGACTGGTCGCTTCAAGCCAACTGCTGCAGCGGCTTGGATTGGACAACCTGCGCGAAGCGTGGGCGGCGCCGTGGCGCGCCTGGGTGCCACCCTTGTGCCTAGCCGATCTGGGACCGCTGGTGCGCGGTGAACTCGGACTCGCGGCCTCGAAGGGCGCGCTGTGGTGCTTGGTGGCCTGCTTCGCGCTGCTGCCTTTGTCGATCCTCGCCGCTTCGAGGAGCTACTTGAACTCGCTGCAGGCCCCACCGAGCACGCAGCGGCACGCGGGTGGCCTGCGCGAGCGTGGTTGGCTTCCTTGGCTGGGCGACCGGCTCTGCCGCGACCATGCCCAACGCGCCGGCTACGGCTACGCCAGCGCCTTGGCGCGACGCGAACGACCGTTCCTGCGCCAGGCATTGGTCTCCTCCGCGGGCCTCGTCTTCGGTTCGAGCTTCGGCTTGATCCTCCAACGCGACGACGGCGTGGCGGCGGTGGCTTGGATCATCGAGGCGCAGTACGCCTCGCTGGTTTTCCTCGCGATCCTCCTGCCCACCATGCTCGATCTGGCGCGCTTCAGCGCCCATCCCGAGGCGCGTTGGGTCCACGCGACCGCCCCGCTTCCGAACTTCGCCAGCTTGCACCGCGGCGCCCTGCTCGGCGTGGGCTGCTCGTTCTGCCTGCCGCTCTTCTGCGGAACGGCGGCCATCTACATGCTCGTCGCCGGCTTCGAACATGCCGTGGCCGTGATCGCCAGCCTCGGGGTCGCGCTCGTCACCGCCTTGTGGTGCTCGCCGCGCTTCGTGTTCCACCTGCCCTTCAGCGAGCCATTCAGTTGGCACGACGACTCGATGCGCAACCTTGGTGCGTTAGCGGCCATCGCAGCCGTGATGGTGCTCCAGATGATCGCCGTGGGCGCGCTGTACGCCTTGGCGCCAGCGGCCGAGTGGGCCCTGTTGATCCTCGTCGCGTTGCTGCTGCCGCTGGCTTGGCGCCGATTCCAAGCCATCGGCGGCCCGCTCGCGGCCGCGCGCGCTCCCAAGAAGGCCAAGGCTGCGGCACACTAGCCCCTCCGATGCACCTCGCCGATCGACTGGGCCGGCCCCTCGCCGACCTGCGGCTCTCCGTCACGGACCGCTGCACCCTGCGCTGCTCCTACTGCATGCCGGAGGAGGAGTACCGCTGGCTGCCGCGCAGCGACATCCTGCGCTTCGAGGAGCTGGTCGTGCTCGTGCAGGCCTTCGTCGAGTGCGGCGTCGAGGACGTGCGCCTGACCGGCGGCGAGCCGCTCTTGCGCAAGGACCTGCCGCGGCTCGTGGGCATGCTGCGCGGAGTGCGCGGACTGCGCGAGTTGTCGATGACCACCAACGGCATCCTGTATGCGCCGCTGGCGCGCGAGTTGAAGGACGCCGGGCTCGACCGGGTCACCATCAGCCTCGACACGCTCGATCCCGCCCGCTTCCGCGCCTTGGCGCGCCGCGACGGCCTCGACGAGGTGCTGTCCGCCCTGGAGGCCGCGCGCGCAGTCGGCATGCGCGGCACGAAGATCGACACGGTGGTGCTGCGCGGCGTCAACGACGACGAGATCCTGCCGCTGTTCGAGCACGCGCGCTCCCTCGAGGCCGAGATCCGCTACATCGAGTACATGGACGTGGGCGGCGCGACGCAGTGGTCGCCCGACAAGGTCGTGCCGGCCGCCGAGATCCTCGCCACCATCGAGCGCGCCCACGGGCCGGCGCGGCGCGTCGACGTCGAGTCGCGCGCGCCCGCCAAGCGGCACCTGCTCGCCGACGGCAGCGTCTTCGGCCTCGTGGCCTCGACCACGCGACCGTTCTGCTCGACCTGCGACCGCAGCCGAGTCACCGCCGACGGCATGTGGTTCCACTGCCTGTACGCGACGCGCGGCACGAACCTGCGCGAGCTCCTGCGCGCCGGCGCCGGCACGGACGACTTGCGCCGCGCCATCGTCGACGGCTGGCGCGAGCGCGCCGACCGCGGCGCCGAGTCGCGGCTCGAACAAGCGCAACGCGGCGCTCTCGCCGGCCGCGACGACCTGCTCGACAACCCGCACCTCGAGATGCACACGCGCGGCGGCTGAGCGCGCGGCAGGCGATGGGCAAGCCGGACTCCACAAGCCGCGACGCGCCCATCGTCGTCGTGGGCGGCGGTCCCGCGGGTGCC
>SXXH01000018.1 GCA_005789645.1 Planctomycetia bacterium | reverse complement strand
CTCGCACGACGCCGCGCTCGCCGCGCGCCCAGGCCGCGCGCGCTCCGGCCGGGGCCAGCGCGCGCGCGTAGCGCCCCATGCCGGACACGGCGCCGGCGAGGCCGCCCGCCTCGTCGGCGTCGACGATCCACACGCGTGTTGCACCGGCACGACCCATCGTGGGAACTTGTCGACAGGCGCGCGGCCGGAAGTGGAGCCCGCGCCACGCGTCGCCGACGGGACGGAAGAAACTTCCGCTGCGCGACGGGAGGCGGTTCAGGGGCGTCGATCGAGCAGCGTCGTGCTGGCTTGGCGCGCTGCCCACATGACGATCTCGCCGATGTTGACGTGCGGCGGGCGCGTCACGGCGTACACAAGGGCGTCGGCTACATCCTCGGGACGCAGCGGATCCGCGCCCGCGTAGACCGCCGCCGCGCGCGCCGCGTCGCCGCGGAAGCGCACGCGCGAGAAGTCGGTCTCCACCATGCCCGGGTCGATCGTCAGCAGGCGCACGCCCGTCTGGTGCAGATCGAGGCGCGCTGCTTCGTAGAGTTGGCGCACCGCGGCCTTGGTCGCGCAGTACACGCTGCCCCCGGGGTAGGCTTGCCGGCCCGCCACGCTGCCCACGAACACGAAGTCGCCGCGTCCTTGCGAGACCATCCAAGGCACCGTGTGGCGGAACGAGTGCACGACGCCCTTGATGTTCGTGTCGACGACGCGGTCCCACTCTTCGCACGAGCCCTCGTGCAACTTGTCGATGCCCAAGGCCAGTCCGGCGTTGGCCACGACGAGGTCGGCCCGCAAGGTCGGCAGCAGCGCCGCGCAGCGCGGCAGATCCGCCACGTCGAGCTCCATCCCGTGCGCGCCGGGAATCGCGGCCAGCGCCTGGGAGAGGCGCGTGGGATCGCGGCCCGCGACGCAGACCTTGGCTCCTTGCGCCGCGAGCGCCTTGGCCACAGCCAAGCCGATGCCCGAGGTCCCGCCCGTGACGAGCGCCGTCCTGCCTTGCAATGCCAGCATGGCCGGATTGTGGCGCGGGAGGGGCACGCGCGCCATGGTGCTGGCGGCGGGAAGCGCGCGCGAAAAGCACGCCGGCCGGCTCGACCAGGCCCGCGTGGTCCGTACAGTCAGGCGCAGTCCCCGCGCCGCGGGCGCCGCACCCTGCACCGCCATGCATCCTTCCATCGCATCGATCACGCGACGCTTCGTCCTTTCCGCCTTGGCCGGCCTCGCCTCCATCGGGCTTGCCACGTCGGCTTCCTGCGCGTGGAACGCACACGCGGGCGAAGCTTCGGCGCGTTGGTTCGTGGGCGGCAAGATTCGCGCTGGCGAGGAGAGCGAGCTGCTCGTCGAGAGCTTGCTCGAGAAGGACGGTTTCGTGCTGGCCTTGGGCTCGCGCGCCGAGTTGCAGGAGCTGGCTCGCGCGCACGCGGCCGTCGAGGTCGATCTGCGCGGCGCCTGGGCCGTGCCGGGGTTGATCGACGCGCACGGGCACGTCGAGGCGCTGGGGGCCGCGCTGGAGCAGGTCGATCTCGTCGGCGCGCGCAGCGAAGCAGAGTTGGCCGAGCGCGTGCGCGTCGCAGCGCGCGCCACGCCGCCGGGCGAGTGGATCGAAGGTCGTGGCTGGGACCAGAACCTGTGGGAGGACAAGCGCTTCCCGACCCACGCGGCCTTGAGCGCGGCCGTGCCCGACCATCCGGTGCTCTTGTCGCGCGTCGATGGTCATGCGGCCTTGGCCAATCGCCTCGCCCTGCGCGCGGCAGGGCTCGACGGTGTCTTGACGGGCGCGAAGCCCATCGCCGGCGGCGAGGTGCTGCTCGACTCGCAGGGTCGCGCCACTGGCGTGCTGGTCGACGCGGCGGTCGAGCTGGTGCGCGCCCGCATGCCCGCGCCCGGTCGCGCGACGCGCGCGCGACGCATCCTCGCGGCGCAAGAGCAACTCCTCTCGTGCGGCCTCGTCGGAGTGCACGACATGGGTCTCGAGCCGGAGCAGGTGGCCGCATGGCGCGAACTCGACGCGGCGGGCCGCGTGGAGTTGCGCGTGGTCGGCTATCTGTGGGGCAACGGCGAGCTGGGCGAGGCCGAGCGCGCCGCCACGCTGGCTCCCGAGGCGCCGCGCGGGAACTTCGTGTTGCGCGGCATGAAGTTGATGGTCGATGGGGCTCTCGGTTCGCGCGGCGCGGCGCTGCTCGAGGACTACCACGACCACCCGGGGCACCGCGGGCTCGTGCTGCTCGACGAGGCGGGCCTGCAGGCCCGTCTCGAGCGTTGCATCGAGTGGTCCTTGCAACCGGCGGTGCACGCCATCGGCGATCGCGCCAATCGCATGGTGCTCGACGCCATCGAGCGCCTGCAGGCGAAATCACCCAAGCTCGCCGCGCTGCGTCCGCGCATCGAACACGCGCAGATCGTCGCGCCGCGCGATTGGCCGCGCTTCGCCACGCTCGCCGTCACGCCTTCGATGCAGCCGACCCACTTGACCTCGGACATGCCTTGGGCCGCCGAGCGCCTTGGCGCGGAGCGCCTGCGCGGCGCCTACGCCTGGCTCGATCTCGCGCCTGACCTGCGCACGCTGGCTTTCGGCAGCGACTTCCCCGTCGAGTCGCCGGATCCGATCGCCGGCATCGCCAGCGCGCGCACGCGGCGCGTGGCGCGTGGCGCGGAGGCCTTCGAACCGAAGAAGGCGCTCGATGGTCGGCAAGCGTTGCTGGCGTTCACGCGCGGCGCCGCGCGGGCGGGCTTCGACGAAGCGCGCCACGGCCGCCTGGTCAAGGGACTGCGCTGCGACATGACGCTCTTGGACCTCGATCCGGTCGAGTGCGATCCGGCCCGGCTCGCGGAGGCGCGGGTGCTTGGCGTGGTGCTCGCCGGGCGCCTGCGTCGCGCGCCCTAGTCGCGCGCGCGATGCTAGGATGCCGCCATGGTCGTGATCGACATCGCCTACCAGGGACGCCTGCGCTGCAACGCCCGCCACCAGCCCAGCGGCGCCGTGGTCGCCACCGACGCGCCGCTCGACAACCAAGGGCGCGGCGAGTCCTTCTCGCCCACCGACCTCGTGGCGACAGCGCTCGGCTCGTGCATCCTGACGATCATGGGCATCTTCGCCGAACGCCACGGGATCGACCTGACGCGCGCGAGCGTGTCGGTCTCCAAGCACATGGTCGCCGATCCGCACCGGCGCATCGGGCGCCTCGAGGTCGACATCGTCGTCCCCGGCCTCGCCGATCCCAAGCTGCGCGCGGCGTTGGAGGCGGCCGCCTCGGGCTGCCCTGTCAAGCGCAGCATCGAGGGCTCGATCCTGGTGGTCGAGCGCTTCCACTGGTCGTGAGCGCGGTGCTGGCCGCGTTGCAGCGGGCGGACTGCGCCCATGGCGAGGACCTGCCGCTCGTGCTGCGGCAGGCGGACCTCGTCGCGCGCGCTGGCGAACTCGTGGTCTTGATCGGCAAGAACGGCTCGGGCAAGAGCACGTTGCTCTCGGCCATGGCGGGCTTGTTGCCGCTGCGCGCGGGCCGCGCGTTGCTCGGCGACGCCGATGCGGCGCTCCTTTCGACCAAGGAGCGCGCCTTGCGCGTGGCCATCGTGCCGCAGGATGCTCCGCCCTTGTTCGACGTGCTGGCCTTCGACTTCGTGCTGGCCGGGCGCTACGCGCGCTTGCCGCGCTGGCGTCCCGCGCCCGACTCGGACTTGCGCGCCGCGCAGCAGGCGCTCGAAGCCTGCGGAGTCGGCGACGATGCCTGCAAGCCGCTCCGGGAGTTGTCGGGTGGCGCGCGCAGGCGCGTCCTGGTGGCGCGCGCCATCGCGCAGGGTGCTCCGCTGCTCTTGGCCGACGAACCGACCAACGCCCTCGATCCCGAGCACAAGCTGCAAGTGTTCGACCTGCTGGCCCAATTGGCGGACCGAGGCTTGGGCGTGCTCGCGTGCACGCACGAACTGGATCTCGCGGGACAATACGCCGATCGCATCGCGCTGCTCGACGACGGTCGCGTGGCGGCGCAAGGCGCGCCAGCGGAGATCCTGCGTCCAGCGCTGCTCGAGCCGATCTACGGCCGCCGGCTCGGCTACGCCACGCAGTGCGGCGCGCCGCTCGTGTGGCCGTCGCGCACCATGCCGCGCTAGGCGGCTTGCACGTCCGTCCCGCGCGCGCGATCAGGAGTCGCGGACGCCGAGCGTGCCTCCAGCGCCCGCGCAAGTCGTGACGCACGCCGGCATGCGTCCCGGAGTCGGCTTGCGTGGCCGGGAGTGCGAACGTTCAGGGCCGCAGCGACAACACATGCTCGACCAACAGCTCGAGTTCGGCTGGCGAGAGCATCTTGTAGGTCGGCATGGCCTGCGAGTAGCCCTTCATCTGCGCGCGTAGTCGTTCGTCCTTCCGCGCGTACCCGGTCGGATCCTTCAAGTACGAAAGCAGCGTCTCGCGCGTCCAATTCGATGCCTTGTCGCGCAGGTCCGGCGCGAGGCGCGTGCCTTCGGCGCCCGAGCCGTGGCAGGTGGCGCAGCCCTCGTCCTTCCACAACTTGGCGATGGGCCGTGGCGCGCGCGGTGCTTGATCGCCGCAGGCGACGAAGGCCATGGTGGCGCCGGCCGCGAGGAGGCCGGCGCGCGCAAGGACTGACGAGTCGGCTCGGCGCATGGTGGGGGATGCTAGCGCAATGGACGCGGCGTCCGCCATCCAGCGCGACCTGCGTCGGCCCATCAATGGCGCAGGGTCGCGCCTGGCGCGACCCTGCTTGCCGCGCGGCTCGCCGCGTGGCTCGCCGCATGTGGCGCGTCGAACGGGCTCAGTCGGCCTTGACGATCGGCACCTGCAGGGCGACCACGTCGCGCTTGCCGGTGAGCGTGTAGCCCCAGTGCGATTCGCGCACGCGTTGGACGTTGCGCGCCTTGCGGCGACGGATCTCCAACAAGTCGCCGATCAACTCGGGGTGGCGCACCATGGCCCACAGGCGCTCGAGCTTGCGCTTGACCTTGGGCAGGATGCCCTTGGTGGCGCGCGCGTGGGCCTTCAGCAGGCGCTCGCGCTCGGCATGCAGCTCGGAGTGCGTGAAGTTCGGGTGCTTGAAGCTCTCGGTGGAGTGCCAGTAGTGGAACTCCATCTCGGCCACGTCCTTCAGGAGGTACGGCTTGAGCTGCTCGTAGACCTCGGTGCCCGGGATCGGCTGCAGCACCGACACGCAGACGGCGTCGACGCGCGTCTTGGCGATCAGCTGCTCGGTCAGGCGGTGATCCTCGACGGTGTCCTCGGGGAAGCCGTACAGGATGAAGAACTTGAAGTACATGCCGAGCTCGCGGTTGAGCTTGGCGCCCGCCAGCACCTTCTCGGGGGTGACGCCCTTCTTCATCGTCACCAGCATGCGCGGCGAACCGGACTCGAGACCGTAGTAGATCTTGATGCAGCCGGCCTTGCGCATCCAGCGAAGCATCTCGTAGTCCATCGTGTCGACCCGCGATTCGCAGATCCACTCGAAGAACAAGTCGCGCTTGATGATCTCCTGGCAGATCGCGATCACGCGCTTGCGCTGGATCGTGAACAGGTCGTCGAAGAGGATCATCTGCGGCGGGTTGTAGGCCTTGAGCAGGTGCTCCATCATGTCGACGGTCTTCTCGGCCGACATGGCGCGGTACTGGCGCGGCGTCATCTCCGCGTCGCAGAAGGTGCAGGCGTACGGGCAGCCGCGCGAGGTGATCAGGGTCACGCCCGGGTTCACCATCAGCTTCATGAAGCGCGGGATGTCCCACAGGTGCCACGCCGGCCACGGCACCTCGTCCATCTTCTTGACCAGCGCGCGGCGCGGAGTCGCGATCTGCTCGCCGTCCTTCAGGAACGTGATGCCTTGGATGGAATCCCACGACGCGCGGTCGTGCAGCTTCTCGATGATCTCCGGCAGCGTCAGGTCGCCCTCGCCTTGGACGCAGATGTCGGCCGAGCCGGCGTTGAGGAAGAACTCGGGGTTGGTCGTCGGGTGGGGGCCGCCCATGACGACGGGCTTGGAGTACTCCTCGCGCGCGATCTTCCCCAGCTCGCGCGCACGGCGCGCGTTGGGAGTCAAGGCCGAGATGCCGACCAGATCGGCCCATTGCATCGCCTCGCGCAGCGTCTCGATCTCCTCGATCGAGTCGTCGAGCAGGCGCGCTTCGTGGCCGCGCTGCTCGAGCCCGGCGCCGAGGATGCGGATGCCGAGCGGCGGGTAGATCTCGTCGCGCGCCAATTCACCCTTGGTCACCGATTCGTCGGCGAACACCTCGGCGGCCCTTTGGCGGATGGCCTGCGACTTGGCGTAGATGAGTACGACCTTCATGGTGCGTGTCGGGATGCGTATCCGGCGGGAGGGGGTTCCTCACAGGTCCATCTCCCGCGAACTGGAGATTTGGCTGGAGGGGTGCGTGCTTGCAGTATCGGAGCATAGCCGCATCGGCCCACAGCGCAATCCACCCAGAGGCTTGCGCCGTCGGGATTTCCGCGCAAATGATGAAGATCCTTCGAAGAGGACTGCTGCGGACGCGCGGCTCCTGTAAGCGATTTCCTAGGCTGCGGCTCTGGTGGGGGCCCTCGGGCAGCGGCGACCTACGCGCGGGGCGAGGCGGTTCGTAGAGTAGCGGCCATGAAGAAGGCCAGCGGCCCCTCCTCGGAACCGGCGAACCCCGCGGCGACCTCGGTGGCAAGCACCAATGCGAGCTTCGACGAGCGCTTGCAGCGCCTCGAGGCCTTGGTGCAGGAACTGGAGGCCGGCGGGGGTGGCTTGGAAACCGCGCTCCAGCGCTACGCGGAGGGCGTGCGACTCCTGAAGGAATGCCGGGAGGCGCTGGCCGCCCACAAGAAGACTGTGGAGGAGCTCACCGCCGAAGGTCTGCGGCCGGCCGCCGAGTGGGAAGGCGGAGCCGGTACGCGATGAACAAGGCGGCCAGGAAGGCCGAGCGGCGGGCCGCCGTCGATGCGCGGCTCGAGGACTCGCGGCTGTGGACGGAGGGGGTGCTCGAGCGCCTGCTGCCCCCCGCCGAAGGTCCTTTCGCGACGCTGCACGAGGCGATGCGCTACGCGGCGCTCGGCGGCGGCAAGCGCGTGCGCGCCGCGCTGGTGCGCGAGTGCTGTCGGCGCTTCGGCGGGCAGGACGAGGACGCGGCGCCTTTCGCGGCCGCGATCGAGTGCGTGCACGCCTACAGCCTCGTGCACGACGACTTGCCGTGCATGGACGACGACGACCTGCGTCGTGGTCGGCCCACCGTGCACAAGGCGTGGAACGAGGCCATCGCCGTGCTCGCCGGAGACGGCTTGTTGACGCATGCCTTCCTGTTGCTTTCGCGCGTGCGCCCGGTGGGCGCGGAGGCGGTGCTCGTGCTCGCCGATGCCGCCGGATCGCGCGGCATGGTGGGCGGGCAAGCGCTCGATCTCGCCTCGAACTCCAAGGCCGCGCGCCAACAGGTGGAGACCATCCATCTCGCCAAGACCGCCGCGTTGATCGGCGCTGCGTGCGAGCTGGGGGCGCTGGCTGGTTGCGCGCGTCCCATGGAGCGCGCCAACGCGCGCGACTACGGAGTGCAGCTCGGCCTGCTGTTCCAGGCGATCGACGATGTGCTCGATTGCACCGCCGACGCGGCGACCTTGGGCAAGACCCCGGGCAAGGACGCCGACTTGGACAAGGCCACCCTGGTCGCGACCGTGGGCCTCGAGGGGGCGCGCGCGGCGGCGGCGCTGCATGCCCAGCGCGCGCGCGACCTCGCCGCGTCGCTAGGAGCCGCCGAGGGCGAGCTTTTGCACGATCTGCCCGAGGTCCTGCTGGGTCGCAGGGCCTGAGCGGGCTTGCCCGGCGGGCCTCTTGGCTCCAAACTAACGGGTCAAGCACCATGGACACGACCCAGCGCCTGGCCCTGCTCGAGTCGATCGCCACGCCAGAGGACCTCAAGGCTTTGCCGGCGGAGTCCCTGCCGGCGTTGTGCGACGAGGCGCGCCGCTTCCTGCTCGCCAGCGTGCAGCAGACCGGCGGGCACCTCGGATCCAACCTGGGCGTGGTCGAGTTGTCGGTGGCGCTGCACCGCGTATTCGACTTCCACAGCGACCGACTGGTGTTCGATGTCTCGCACCAGTGCTACGTCCACAAGCTCTTGACCGGCCGGCGCGCGGGCTTCGAGGCGTTGCGCCAGACCGACGGCATGTGCGGCTTCACCAACCCGCACGAGAGCGAATACGACCTGTTCCACACCGGCCACGCCGGCACGTCGATCTCGCTCGGGCTCGGCCTCGCCATGGCGGCGCGCCACCAGCCGTTGCGACCGCACGTCGTCGCGGTGGTCGGCGACGCGGCGCTGGGCGCGGGCGTCGCCTTCGAGGCGCTCAACCACGCGGCCGCGTCGGGCGAGCGCATGATCGTCGTGTTGAACGACAACGAGTGGTCGATCAGCAAGTCGGTCGGCGCGCTGGCGCGCTACCTGTCGAAGATCCGCTCCAATCGCATCGTGCAGCGCGCGCACCACGAGGTGGCGAACCTCATCCAGGCCATCCCCGTGATCGGCCCCAGGGTCGACAAGACGCTCGACCAGCTCGGCGAGGTGATGCGCCACGCGGTCGTGCCGGGCCATGTCTTCGAGGAACTGGGCGTCACCTACGTCGGTCCGCTCGATGGACACGACGTGCACTTGATCGTCGAGCACCTCGAGCGCGCCAAGGGCCTCGAGGGCGTCGTGCTGCTGCACCTCCTGACGGAGAAGGGCAAGGGCCACCCCAAGGCGCCCACCCATCCCGAGCGCGTGCACGGCGTCAAGGGCGCGCCCAAGGTCGCGTGCGCCTCCGAGCCCAAGGTCGAGCCGCGCGCGGAACCCAAGCCCGCCGGGCCGGCCTACACCAAGTGCTTCAGCGACGCGCTGGTCAAGTTCGCCGAGCGCGACGTGCGCGTGCACGCCATCACCGCGGCGATGCCTTCGGGCACGGGCTTGGACGCGTTCCAGGCGCGGCATCCCGCGCGCTTCCACGACACGGGCATCACCGAGCAGCATGCCGTGGGGATGGCTGCCGGCATGGCCAAGGGCGGACTGCGCCCGGTGGCGGCCATCTATTCGACCTTCCTGCAACGCGGCTACGATCAAGTCTTCCAGGAAGTGTCGCTGCAGAACCTGCCCGTGGTGCTGGCCCTCGATCGCGCCGGCCTCGTGGGCGGCGACGGCCCCACGCACAACGGCGTCTTCGACATCGCCTACTTGCGCACGTTGCCGCACATGGTGCTGGCGGCTCCGCGCGACGCCAGCGACATGGAGCGCATGCTCGAACTCGGCCTGCGCCACGACGGACCGTTCGCGTTGCGCTTCCCGCGCGACGAGGCGCCGGCGGTGGAACGCATCCACAAGAGCGAGCGGCGCGAGATGGCGCCCGGCAAGGCCGAGACGCTGGTCGAAGGCGGCGAAGTGGTCGTGTGGGCCTTCGGCGCGCTGGTCAACCAGGCGCTGGAGGCGGCCGAGCGGCTCGAGCGCCAGGGCATCCAGATCGGGGTGGTCGACGCGCGCTTCGCCAAGCCGCTCGACCTCGAGTTGCTGGCGCGCCACGCGACGACCCGACGCGCCATCGTCACGCTCGAGGAGCACCAGAAGGCCGGCGGGTTCGGCTCCGCCGTGCTGGAGGCCATCAACTCCATCCCCGGTGCCACGGCGCGCGTGAAGTGCCTGGCCATCCCCGATCGCTACATCGACCACAAGACCAGCCGCGCCGAGCAGCTGGCCGAGTGCGGCCTCGACGCCGCCGGCGTGGAGCGCGCCGTGCTGCAGCTCCTCGAGCGCGCGCGCAGCGAGCGCGCCTGAAGGCCATGGCGCGCGCCAAGGCGGCAACTCCCGCGCGTCCGCGTCGCGTCGCGATCCTCGCCGACGCCCAAAAGCCCGGCGTGGTCGAGCTGGCGCGCGAGCTGCAGGCGTGGTTCGCGGCCGAGCGCGTGGCCACGCGCCTGCTGCTGGAGCCGCGCGCGTGGGAGGCGGGGCGTCCGCCGGCCTGCGACCTCGTCGTCGTGCTGGGTGGCGACGGCGCGATCCTGTCCGCCGTGCGCGCCTACGAGAAGAAGCCCTCGCCGACGATCGGCATCAACTTCGGCCGCGTGGGGTTCCTCGCCTCGGTCGAGGCCACCCATTGGCGCGCGGCGCTGGAGGACGTGCTGGCGGGACGGGCGCGCGTCGAACCGCGCATGCGCCTGTCGGTCGAGTACCGCGACGCGCGCGGGCAGATCAAGCGCGCCACCGCGCTCAACGACGCCGTGCTGACGCGCGGCGCGTTCCAAGGCATGCTCGAGATGGCCCTCAAGGTGGGCAACGACTGGGTCACGAACTACCGCGCCGACGGATTGGTCGTGTCGACGCCCTCGGGATCGACGGCCTACTCGTTGGCGGCAGGCGGCCCGATCCTCGCTCCGGCGCTGCAGGCGCTGGTCGTGACGCCCATCTCTCCGCAAGCCTTGTCGCACCGGCCGATCGTGCTCGACGGGGCCGCGCGCCTGCGACTCGACATCACGCGCGCCAGCGGCTTGACCACGCTGGTGGTCGACGGACAAGGCTTCCATCCGCTGCAAGAGGGCGATGCAGTCGTGATGCGCGCCCATCCCAAGGCCTATCCGCTCTTGTCGCCGCGCTCCTTCGATCCCTTTCGTCGCTTGCGGGAACGCCTGGGATGGCGCGGCTCCGTCGAGCCGGATGTGTTCCCCGGTCGCGCGCGCGGCCGCAAGGCGAGCGGGCGCGACAGCGGCAGCAACGGCGTGTTGTGAAGCCGAGCGCTCGGCGCGCGCTCGAGCTCGAGCGCGCACTCAGCCGCGCGGATCGACGACGTGTCCGTCCTTCATGCGCACCACGCGCGAGCAACGCGCGGCCACGCGCTCGTCGTGCGTGACGAGCAGTAGCGTCAGGCTGCGCTTCTTCTGTTCCTCGAGCAGCAGGTCGAGCACCTTGGCTCCGGTGGTCGAATCCAAGTTGCCGGTCGGTTCGTCCGCGATGACGAGCTTGGGGTCGAGCAGCAGCGCGCGCGCGATGGCGACTCGCTG
>SXXH01000169.1 GCA_005789645.1 Planctomycetia bacterium | reverse complement strand
CGCCGCGCAGCAATCCCGCCACCTACATCGGGGTGTTCGACCATGTGCGCGAGTTGTACGCGCAGTTGCCGGAGTCGAAGTTGCGCGGTTGGACGCGCAGTCGCTTCTCGTTCAACGTGGCGGGTGGCCGTTGCGAGAGTTGCCAGGGCGCCGGAGCCAAGTATGTCGAGCTGCAATTCCTCGCGCCGGTGACCGTGCCGTGCGAAGAGTGCGGCGGCAAGCGCTTCGGCGCCGACACGCTCGACGCGCGCTTCAAGGGCAAGACGATCTCCGATGTGCTCGCCATGCCCGTCGAGGAGGCGGCCGAGTTGTTCTCCGAGCTGCCGAAGATCGCGGCACCGCTCAAGTTGATGGGCGAGATCGGCCTCGGCTACCTCGCGTTGGGCCAGCCTTCGACGACCTTGTCCGGTGGCGAGGCCCAACGGCTCAAGCTAGTCACCGAGCTGCAGAAGAAGCCCAAGGGCCACACGCTGTACGTGCTCGACGAGCCTACGACCGGCTTGCACGCGCTGGACGTGGCGCGGCTGGTTGCGGCGCTGCAACGCCTCGTCGACTTGGGCCACACGGTGCTGGTCGTCGAGCACGAACTGGATCTCGTGTCGGCCGCCGACCATGTCATCGACCTCGGACCGGAGGGTGGCGAGGACGGTGGACGGCTGGTGGTCGTCGGCACGCCCGAGGCGGTCGAGGCGCATCGCGGCTCGCACACCGGCGCCGCGCTGCGCGCCTTCCACGGGCGCAAGCGGCATGCTTCGGCCGCGCGGCGCGAAGCCCGGCGGCTGGCGCCGCCCGACTCCATCTCCGTGCGCGGAGCGCGGACGCACGACCTGAAGGGCGTCGACGTGTCGTTGCCGCGCGGCAAGTTCACCGTCGTCACCGGGCCTTCGGGCTCGGGCAAGAGCTCCTTGGCGCTCGACACCATCCATGTCGAGGGCAAGCGCCGTTTCGTGGAGTCGCTGTCGACCTACGCGCGCCAGTTCCTCGGCACGAAGGACCGTCCGCCCGTCGAGTCCATCGAAGGACTCGGGCCGTCGGTGGCCGTGGAGGCGCGCGGTGGCGGCGCCCAACCACGCTCGACCGTCGCGACCACGACGGAGATCCACGACCACTTGCGCGTGCTGTGGGCGCGCGCCGCGACCCGGCGCTGCCCCGAGCACGGCGAGGAGCTCAAGCCGCGCGACGCCTCGAGCATCGCCAAGGCGATGTTGACCGCGCACTCCGGGACGACGGCTTGGTTGGTCGCGCCGTTGAGCGGGCACGGCGTGGAGGCGCCGTTGGACGACTCGGCCTGGACGGTGCGCTTGGACGCCGCGCGCGCGGCGGGCTGGACGCGCTTGATCGTCGATGGCGTGGAGGCGAGGCTCGATGGCGAGTTGCCGGCCTTGGGCCAGGCGCAGTCGGTCGACCTCGTGCTGGATCGCGTGAAGGTCGAGTCCGCCGCGCGTGGTCGCATGGTCGAGGCCATCGAGCAATCAGCGGTGGTGGCGCACGGCCGTTGCGACCTCGTGGTCCGCGGCTCGGATGGCCGGCCCGCGGCGCGTGGCTCGTGGTCCCTCCTCGGCGCATGCACGCAGTGCGGCTTCGTGGTCGGCGAGACGCTCGAGCCGCGGCATTTCTCCTTCAACACGCACGTGGGCGCCTGCCCTGCCTGCGACGGCCTCGGCGAGCGCGCGCGCTGCACCAGCGCGATGCTGGTGGACTCGCCCGAGTTGTCCATCGAGGCCGGCGCGGTGCACGGCAAGATCTCGCGATGGTTGGTCAAGGGCAAGGGCTACTACGAGAACCTGCTGCGCACCGTGGCGCGCGAGCACGGGCTGTACTTGTCGGAGCCCTTCGAGTCCTACGACGAGGCGCAGAAGGCGCTGCTCTGCCACGGCGTCGGCGCCAAGCGCCAGTACAAGGTCGAGATCGAACGCGAGACGCGCAACGCGCAGATCGAGGAGAGCTTCGTCGCGAGCTGGCCCGGCTTGTGCGGACTGGTCGACCAGTGGCACAAGAAGACCGAGGACCCCGAGTGGGCGGCCATCCTCGAGCAGGTCATGGAGCGCACCACCTGCCCGGAGTGCGAAGGCGAGAAGCTCAAGCCCGCTTCGCGCGCCGCCACCATCGGCCGCATGCGCCTGCCCGAGGTGCTGAAGTGCGACGTGTCCGCCGCGCGCGAGTGGATCGGCGCGCTCGAGGACAAGCGTGGCCTGCCGGAGGCCGTCGAGCCGGTGGTGGTCGAGATCTCCTCGCGGCTCGAGCTGCTCGAGAAGGTCGGTCTCGGCTACTTGTCGCTGGACCGGCGCACGGCGACCTTGTCGGGCGGCGAGATGCGGCGCGTGCGTTTGTCGGCGAGCCTCGGATCGCAGCTGACGGGCGTGTGCTACGTCCTGGACGAGCCGACGGTCGGCTTGCATCCGGCGGACACCGCCAAGCTGTGCGACGCGCTGGTCGAGCTGAAGCAGCGCGGCAACACGGTCGTGGCCGTCGAGCACGACACGAGCTTGATGCGCCGCGCGGATTGGCTGGTGGACATGGGCCCGGGCTCGGGCATCCATGGTGGCCAGGTGGTCGCTTGCGGCACGCCCGAGGAGGTCGCGCGCCACAAGGAGTCCGGCACGGCGGCCGCGCTGCGCGGCGAGATCCAGCTGTCGCGCACGCGCCGCGATCCCATGCTGGCGCGCGAGTCGGTCAAGCTGGTGGGGGCCCGCGGGCAGAACCTGCAGGGCGTCGACTTCGAGTTCGCCTTTGGCGAACTGACGGGTGTGTGCGGGCCTTCGGGAGCCGGCAAGAGCACGCTGGTGCTCGACACCCTCGTGCCGGCGCTGCTCGGAGAGAAGCCCGCGGGCAGATGGAAGCGACTCGTCGGCGTGCCCGGGGGCATGGTGCGCACGGTGCTCGTCGACGCGACGCCGATCGGCCGCACGCCCGCCTCCGTGCCGGCGACCTACACAGGGTTGATGGAGACGCTGCGCGAGTTGTGGGCGCGCGTCCCCGAGGCGCGCGTGCGCGGACTCGAGTTGCCGCACTTCTCGTTCAACAACCCGCGCGGGCGCTGCCCGGCTTGCGAAGGCAAGGGCGCGACCAAGGTCGAGATGCAGTTCCTCGCCGACTTGTGGTTGCCGTGCGAGGAGTGCGAGGGCAAGCGCTTCTCCAAGGAGGTGCTCGACGTGCGCTGGCGCGGCAAGGATCTCGCCGAAGCACTCGAACTGACCGTCGCCGAGGCGCTTGAGTTCTTCGCGCACCAGCCGCGCGCCGTGCAGATCCTCGAGACCTTGCGCGACACGGGACTCGGCTACATCCGCCTGGGACAAGCATCGACCACCTT
>SXXH01000168.1 GCA_005789645.1 Planctomycetia bacterium | reverse complement strand
TAAGGCTCTGTCGGGTTTGAGGTGATCAAGTCGTCGACCATCACGCCGAGGTACGCCTCGTGGCGTCCGAGCACGAAGCGCTCGCGGCCCTGCGTCCACAGCGCCGCGTTGGCGCCGGCCAGCAGTCCCTGGCCCGCTGCTTCCTCGTAGCCCGAGGTGCCGTTGATCTGTCCGGCGAGCCACAAGCCATCGGCCGCGCGCACGCGCAGCGTGTCGTCGAGTTGGAAGGGCTGCACGAAGTCGTACTCGACCGCGTAGCCGTGGCGCAGGAAACGGCACTCCTCGAGGCCTTCGACCGTGCGCAACATGGCCTCCTGCACGGGCCCGGGCAGCGAGGTCGACACGCCGTTCACGTAGACCACGTCGCACGCGAGGCTCTCGGGCTCGAGGAAGACCTGGTGGCGCTCCTTGTCGGCGAAGCGCATGACCTTGTCCTCGACAGATGGACAGTAGCGCGGGCCGACGCCTTGGATGCGGCCTGCGTACATGGGCGCGAGGTGGATGTTGGCGCGGATCAACTCGTGCGTGCGCTCGTTGGTCCACGTGACATGGCAATCGACTTGGCGCAGCGCCGGAAAGCGCGCGCGCTCGGTCGCGGCGGAAAACGGCGTCGGGCGAGCGTCGCCGCCGTTCGGCTCGAGCGCCTGCCAGCGGATCGAGTCGCGCGCCAGCCGCGGCGGGGTGCCGGTCTTCAGGCGCCCGAGGACGAGCCCGAGGCGCGCGAGATCGGCGCTCAAACCGGCGGTCGTGCCTTCGCCGACGCGACCACCGGAACTACGCGCCTCGCCGGTGTGCATCACGGCGCGCAGGAACGTGCCGGTCGTCACGACCACCGCGCGCGCGGCGATCGCGCGACCATCGGCGAGGCGCACGCCGCGTACGCGGTTGCCATCGAGCAGCAAGCCGTCGGCGGCGCCCTCGAGCAAGCGCACGCCGCCGCGCTCGACTTCGCGCGTCGCGGCCTCGCGGTACATGTGACGATCGCTCTGGCAACGCGGCCCACGCACCGCGGCGCCCTTGCCGCCGTTGAGCAACTTGAATTGGATGCCGGTCTCGTCGGCGATGCGCCCCATGGCGCCGCCCAACGCGTCGATCTCGCACACGATCTGGCCCTTGCCCAACCCTCCGATGGCGGGGTTGCAGCTCATCTCCCCCACCTTGTCGAGACGCAAGGTCAGCAGCGCCGTCTCGGCACCGAGGCGCGCGGCGGCCAAGGCGGCTTCGATGCCGGCATGGCCCCCACCCACGACGAGCACGTCGAGCTCCTTGAAAGACGCATTCTTGGCAATGGGCTGCATAAGCTGCTGGGGCACTCTACTCCAACCACAAATCCATGCCTAGCATGGACTTGCAATTGCCCCCAAGAGACCTCCACCGCGGCTGCCGGGACGGACGAAGTAGCCCCTGCAACATGCTGGGCTTCGTGTTCAGGAATCGGGTGCGACTGCGGGCCATCTACGGTCCCGCTGCGGCGACGAGCGCCCAGAAAGAGCCGCCGCCGGTGGTGCGGCGCGGCCAGACCGTGGTGCTGCGTCCCAAGGGACGTCGCCGCGCCTAGCCTCGCGCCTCGTCCGCGGGCATG
Organism: Planctomycetia bacterium; assembly: GCA_005789645.1. Lineage (GTDB taxonomy): Bacteria > Planctomycetota > UBA1135 > UBA1135 > SXXH01. The sequence goes on along the minus strand of SXXH01000168.1, from coordinate 1,368 downwards.
ATGGCCGGATGATGTCGATCGTCGCCACCCTTTGCTGCCTCGCGCTCGCGCAAGCTCCGCAAGACCGCGGGTCGCTGCAGGACTACCTCGTCAAGGCGCGCGCGCAGCGCGAACTGGTGTTGGCGGGGTTGAAGACGAAAGTCGATGGACTGCTGCGCGAGGTCGACGCCGCCGCCTTGGCCCGCGACGAGGCCGCTTTGCTGGCGTTGCGCGAGAAGATCGCGGCCATCGGAGTCGAAAGTGCTGCGCTGCTGCTGGCGCGACTCGACCCGGGGGCCACCGCCAACGAGTCCCAGAAGCTCGCCGCCGCCACGATCACGGCCTCCCTGCAGATGCTCGCGCCGCGCGGCGCCACCGACGAACTGGTGCGCATGCTGGCCAACTGCTCGCCGGATGGCCGGGCCAACATCGTGCGGGTGCTGTCAAGCGCGCCTGACAATGACGTCGCCGCGCTAGCCTTGGCGAAGTTGTGGCGCGAGGGCCCGGTCGAAGCGCGCGGGCAGGCGCTGGCGGGCTTGGCGCGCATGGACGCGCCCGAGGCCGCCAAGGTGCTCGACGCCGCGTTCGCGGACCCTCGGCCGGAGATCGTCAAGCAAGCACTGGACGCCGTGGTCCTCTCCTTCAATCCCGCGCAGGCGCCGCGCGTGTACGCTGTACTGAAGAATCCCAACGAAGCCGGACGCAACGTCGACGCCATCGCCAGATACTACGGCAACGTGCCGCAGGCCTTGGATGAAGCGGCGATCTCGGCCATCGTGTCGTTCGCGGCCGATCCCGCGCCGCGCCCGGAAGACCGCTCGCGCCTGCTCGAGTCGCTGGGACCGCGCGTCAAGGACTTCACCTCCGACATCAAGAAGTCGTTGCGCAAGTTGGCCGACATGCCCGGTGCCACCACGCGCGAGTCTGCGCTCGTCTTGCTGGCGATCTCGGGCGACGGCAAGGCCAAGCGCGACGCGCTGTCGAGCTACGACGAGCTCGTGCAACGCAACCCGGAGTGGGCCCAGTCCTTCGAGGCGCGCGGCGGTGTCCTGTATCGCATGCAGGAATGGAAGGAGGCGCGACGCGACTACGAAAAGTCGCTCGAACTCGCCGCCCGCGACCTCCAAGGCCGCCGAGACATCGCCGCCATCGGCATCGCCCGCTGCTACATGCAGGAAGGCAAGGACAAGGACGCCGCCGACATCCTGCGCAAGGCCGTCCTGACCCCCAAGCAATTGGCTGAATTGGCGAGGGATCCGTTGTTCGCGCCGGTGGTGGGGAATCCGAAGTTGAGGGATAGCCTGGTGCCGCGCTAGCGGCACCCAACCATTATCCTCTCCCCCCACTCCTGCCTCCCCCGCCCCTTACCCTCCTCTCTCTCCTCTCTCT
>SXXH01000167.1 GCA_005789645.1 Planctomycetia bacterium | reverse complement strand
GGGCGCGTCGCCAGCGCGCGGCACATCTCGAGGCGCCGCCGCTCGCCGCCCGACAGCGTCTCGGCCACGTTGTCGGCGAGATGCGTCAGCTCCAGCTCTTCGAGCAGGCGCGCCGCCTCGTGCTTGCGCTCGACGCGCGTGAAGGGCATCGCCTCCAGCACCGCCAGCAGGTTGTCGACCACGCTCATGCGGCGGAAGATGCTCGGTTCTTGCGGGAGGTAGCCCATGCCGTTGCGCGCGCGCTGGTACATGGGCATCTTCGCGGCGTCGACGCCGTTCAGCATGACCTTGCCGGCGTCGGGGATGACGAGGCCCACCGTCATGCGGAAGCTCGTCGTCTTGCCGGCGCCGTTGGGGCCCAGCAGCCCGACGATCTCGCCCGCGCGCACGGTGAAGCCCACGCCATCGACCACGCGCCGGCGCTTGTAGGCCTTCACCAAGCCCTGCGTCTCGAGCAGCAGCGTGCCGGGGTCGGGCGGAGGCAGGATGGGCATGGCCTTGTTCTAAGCTCCCGGAGGCGCCCTGTCGCGCACCGCACCTTGGTTGTCAGGAGGACTGGACAGATGAAGCGTGCGTGCGTCGAAGTGCGCACGGTTGGCTGCGCCACGAGCGCAGGAGTTTGCAACCGTGCGGCCCGGGCGAGCTGTGGATAACTCGTGGAAAACCCCCGCCCAAAGGCGTTTGTTAGGGGCCTAAAGCGGAGTGGATTCTGTCTCGCCGACGGCACAGTCTTGATTTCAATTTTGGATCAGCGAAGACGCTCGATCTTAAAGTGTTTCTGAATATAGATTTGTGGCGTCGCTTTGCCGTGCTTGCGATTTCTTTATGGACGACGACTCGGATCGCCCTCTCCAGGTGAGCTCAGGGTCGGAGCGAGCCGCTGGTCGGAGTGGGGGTGTGGACAAGCGTCAAGCGTCCACTCTCTTGATTCGTACGCCCTCCACCGAAGTATCGACGTACAGGTCCTTTCCGGCTGCCGTACCCCTTGGTCGTTCAGGGCGCCGGGGCTTTCGAAGGGCCACGCGGAGCAGATGTCCGGTCGGCGCGGCTCCGTGGCCGCCGGCGCATCAGGCCGTCAACGCGCCCACTGCAGGCGCCAGATGCGCCAGTCCCCGGCGAACGGCCCCAAGGGCCAGAAGACCAGGACCGCGCGCCCCACGATCAACTCGCGCGGCACATAGGGGGCTTCTTCTTGGGGTCCAAGACTGCCCTTCTCCAGTTGGAAGTCGTGCAGTTCGCCCCACTCGTCGCGGAAGTACACGCGCGAACCGCCCGCCTCTGGCAGGTGCAGAGGGTTGCTCGCCAGCGGAATGTTGGAGGGGTAGAAGTTGCCGCGGATCCAAGCACCCTTGCTCGGCTCGCCGGACCAGCGGTAGTTCACGAAGGCCCACTCGCGGCTGTCGCTCGAGTCCTGCGTGTTGTCGCCCAGCATGAGGTAGTTGCCCTCGGGGACGACGAACTCGCGGCCACGCGAGCCGGAGGTGTAGTAGATGTCGCGCGACAGCTCGAGGTTGGCGAAATCGGCGCCCTCGCCCTCGGTGCGCAGGAACACGCAGGCCGACTGGTCCTCGGCGCCGGGAATGTCCAGTTCCGCCACCAACGCGCCATCGAGCTCGAGTCGCAGGCGATCGTCGCAGTTCACCACCACGAAGCTCGTGCGCGCACCGGCCTTCAATCGCGCTTCGTCCTTGGCGCGCGCCTCCAGCGCCAGTTCGCCCGGACGGCCCGGATCATCGACCAGGATGCGCGCCGACTCGCCCGCGCTCGCCGCGGGTCCGGGCAGCACGAAGCGGTACCTGCGCGAGTTCTCGCGCAGCTCGATGGTGGCGCTGGCGAGGCCTGGCAGCGCCGCAACCGCGCCTTCGAGACGCAAGTCGCCGACCCTGTGCACGGCCGGGATGACGCGGGCGCGCGACAGCTTCGAGCCCATGTCGGAGGGATAGCCGTCGCTGTAGCGATCCCACACTGGTCCATCGTCCTTCGGCAGGCGCGCTTCGCCGGGGCCTCGCGCGGCGATGGTCGAACGGCCCTCTACGCGCCAAGCACGCGCTTCGCTCGAGAGCTTCCAGCTCGAAAAGCGCGGATCGGCCGGGTCGATGCGCTTCCAGTGCTCGCCTTGCACCGAATCCGGACGGCGCAGCACCCGCCACGGCTCGTCGCCCGAGGCGCGCGTCCACAAGTCGCCGTCGGCGATGCGGAAGTGTTCGCCGGGCATGCCCACCAAGCGCTTGATGAAGTTCTTCGAACGGTCGAGCGGGTACTTGAAGACCACGATCTCGAAGCGCTCGGGGTCGCGCACATGGAAGGAGAACTTGTCGACGAGGATGCGGTCGAAGATCCCCGTGTCCTCGTTGCCCATCAAGGTGGGCTGCATCGATCCGGTCGGGATCTTGTACGCCTCGACCACGAAGTACTTGAGCATCACCGCGACGACGATCGCCATCGTCATCGCCTCGATGTTCTCGCGCCACGGGCGCTTGGGCCGATTGGGATCCGGTGTCTGCGCCATGGGCGCAAGGAGGATAGCCGCGCGGCGCCACGCAAGGAACCGCGAGCGCGAGCAGGTACCATCCCGACCATGCCGCCGGTCCTGCTGACGCCCTTCCTCGCCACGCTTCCGCTGGTGGCGCACGCCTCCGGGGCCCAACTCGGACGAGCGTCGCCGCTTCCCGTGTGCTCGGCGCAGCCGACCTGCCCGTGGCCCGCCGAGCCTCCGACCGCGGCGCTGGACTTGACGAGCATCGAAGGCCCGGGCGCCAACGACTTCCACGAGGATCTTTCCGGCCTCGCCTGGAATCCGTTCCAAGGAGCGTTGTGGGCTTGCCGCAATGGTCCGGGCGCCAACTCGAAGGTCTGGAAGCTCGAGCGCGACGCGTCGGGCGCGTGGCGCGTGGGCACGGTGGCTGGAGCGCGGGCGGAGTGGACCGGCTTCGGCGACTGCGAGGCCTTGGCGCTGGCGCGTTGGTCCGAGCCGCACATGGTCTACTGCCTCGAGGAGTCGGGCGACTTGGTGCAGCAGTGGGATCTCTCGAGCGCGACGCCGCAGTTGCGTCGCACATGGGACCTCACGCCGCACGTGCCCGCCTACGCCAACGGCTTGGGTCTCGAAGGCCTCGCCTTCGTCGACGACATCTCTCTCGCCGTCGGCGGCTTCGTCGACGCCGCCGGACAGCCGCGCCTTTCCACGCAAGGCATGGGCTCCTTGTGCTTCGTCGGGCACCAGGCCGGGGGGCATGTCTATGTCTTCGATCTCGCTCCCGCCGGAGGCTTCCAGTTCGTCGGGCGCTACGCGACGGGCGGCACGGAGACGGCCGAGTTGTGCTTCGATGGCGGCATGGGTGTCTTGCACGTGCTGCACGGCGACGGGGTCAACGACATCGAGGTAGTGCGTCTGTCGTCGACCGCCGATGCGGGCGGGAGGCGCTTGGATCGCGTGTTGGCCTGGGACTACCCGGGCTCGGGCAACGAGGAGGGCTGGGCCGTGCAGTGGTGGCCGAACGACTGCGTAGGCGGGCGGCGGCAAGCCTTCATGGCGACCGACGACGGCGGCAGCCGTTCGTTGCGCGCGTTCCAGCAGTTCCCCTGCGGATTCTGAGCATGGTCGCACCCGATTCGCTGTTCGACCCCGTCCGTCGCGCCGCGTGGGCGGCGCGCATCGGCGCCGTGCGAGCCGACTCGCCGCGCGCCTTCGGACGCATGGACCCGGCGCGCATGTTGGCGCACTGTCGCATCGGGCTCGAGGTGGCGTTGGGGGAACGACCGGCCAAGCGCGCGTTGCTGGGCGTGCTCTTCGGTTGGTACGCCAAGCGCGTGGCGCTGGGAACCAAGCCCTTGCCGCGCAACTTGCCCACCGGCCCCGAGTTCCTCGTCGCCGCGGCGCGTCCGCTGGAAGTCGAACGCGCCGCGCTGCTGGCCGCGCTGGAGCGCTTCGGCGCCCGACCGCCGCGGCTGGGATCGCTTCCGCACCCGTTCTTCGGGGCCATGGACGCGGACGAGCAGGACCGCCTCCAAAGACGCCACCTCGACCACCACTTGGGGCAGTTCGGGGCCTGAAGGCTCGCGCTCGCCGCGCGCGCGGACCTCAGTCCTCGGAGCCTTCGGCCTCGTCTCCGCCGAGGACTGCGAGGAAGGCCTTCTGCGGGATGTCGACGTTGCCGACTTGCCGCATGCGGCGCTTGCCTTCCTTCTGCTTCTCGAGGAGCTTG
>SXXH01000166.1 GCA_005789645.1 Planctomycetia bacterium | reverse complement strand
TGATGAGCTTGATCACCTGCGTGATCTCCTTGGAGCTCTCGCCGAGCTTGCGCACCGTCTCGGAGGCGCCCTTGCTCGTGTCGACGGCCGTCTGCGCGACCTTCGAGGCCTGGGCCGAGTTGCCGGCGATCTCGCGGATCGACGCGCTCATCTCCTCGGTGGCGGCGGCGACGCTGCCCGCGGTTTGCGTCAGCTTCTCGCTGACGGAGGCGAGGCGCATGGCCGAGTCGTTGAGCGTGCGCGCCGAGTGCGCGATCTGGCGGATGGCGTTGCCGACCTGCGTCTTGATGTCGGCCATGTACTCGGTGCGGTCGCGGTCGCCGTCGACCTTGACGGTGTCGAGGCGCACGCCGATCGAGCGGAACACGGACAGCATGTAGGAGTCGATGACCGCCTGCATGTCGTAGTTCATCACGCGCTGGATGACCTCGAGGGTCTCCTCGCGCTTGACCGCGTCGGGGATCTCGTCGACGAGGTGCAGCTTGAAGAGGCGCATGAACTCCGGGAATGAGGCCACGAACCACTTGGTCGGCAAGTCGATCCGATCATGGACCTGGCCGACGCGAAGGCGGTGCTCGAAGTGGTCGACGCCCCAATCGCTGCGCGCGCCGGTGAAGATGCTGCGCACATAGCCAGCCTGCGCGCGCTCGAGCGCTTGGCGCAAGCTGCCGAGCGGGATGCCGGCGCCGCGGGCGTGCTGCTCGAAGAAGCGGCGCGTCGCGCCGAAGGCGAACTGCCAGTCGTAGAACTCGCGCGAGATGGCCTCGGCGTTCTTCTCCGCCCAGGGGATGAGCGCCTCCATCATGCGCCGCTCGGTGTCGCCGAGGCGGATGAACTGGCGGCGCTCGGTCAAGTTGGCCGAGTTGATGTTGAAGAACGCCGCGAGCGAGCTGTTCGTTTGGACTTGGGTCTTCACGGTGGACTGGGTGGTGTGTGGTCGTGGTGCGCGCGCCGCCGCAACCAGCTCCAGCCGGGAGCTTCGGCTTGCGCCGCGTTCGCTCACTCCCCTTCGGCTGCGTGCAAAGGTCACTTGACGAATGGATGCAACCAAATCGCCCGACTACGCACTCGACCGTACAGCAACGCGGGAATATCCCGAAAGAGGCACGAAAGCAGCAGCGCCCGAGGCGCCGTCGCCCCCCTCCCGACGGGAGTGGCGGGCGGCACGCCATCGCCCGCCCTTGACCTACACGCGCAGCTCGATGCTGCCGTCGCGTTCGCTGGCGGCGTAGGTCTTCGCCTTGGGGCAGGCGCCACGCACCGCGACGCCGCTCCTCGGGTCGAAGTGGTAGTTGTGCAACGGACACACCGCGTACTTGCCGTCGACCAATGGTCCGCCGATGATCCGCCCGCCATCGTGCGGGCACTGCGCGTCGAGCGCGTAGACCTTGCCCTCGACGCGGCACAAGACGACCTGCGTGCCGCCCGCCATGACGTCGCCGATCTCGACCACCTTGGCCAGGCCCTCTTCGAGCTTCTGGGCGCCGCCCACGAGCACGGGCTTGCCTCGGAACATGTCGAGCAGTCTGCGCAGCATGCGCGGATGCTAGCATCCGCCGCGCCCCATGCAGCCGCTCGTGGTCATCGACGTGGTCGGCCTGTCCATGCGGCAGGTCGGCGTCCGCACTCCGAACCTCGTCCGCCTCGCCAAGGACGGCTGCGGCGCGCCCATGCGCACGATCCTGCCGGCCGTGACCTGCAGTGCGCAGGCCACGATGTTGACGGGACTAGCGCCGTCGGTCCACGGCGCGGTGGGCAACGGCTGGTACATGCGCGAGACGGGCGAGGCCGCGTTGTGGCGTCAGGCGAACGCGCTCCTCTCGGGCGAGAAGCTGTACGAAGCCGTCAAACGGCTCGATCCCGCCGCGACGACGGCCAAGATCTTCTGGTGGTGGAACATGGGGGCCGCGGTGGACCTCGCGGTCGCCGCGCCCCTTCTATCCCGCCGATGGTCGCAAGATCCCGGCCATCTACGCCGCGCCGACCGAGTACGGCCTCGAGCTCGAACGCGAGCTCGGTCCCTTCCCGTTCTTCGACTTCTGGGGACCCAAGTCGGGCCTGCCAAGTTCGCGTTGGCTCGCCGACGCGACCATCCGCACGCTGCGCGGCAAGCGGCCGACCCTGACGATGGTGTACCTGCCGCACCTCGACTACGACCACCAGCGCTTCGGTCCCGACCATCCGCGTTCGCTGGCCGCGCTGGAAGAGGTCGATCGCCTGGTGGGCGACATCCGAACCGCGGCCGAAGAGATGGGTGCGGCGACGCTGGTCGTGAGCGAGTACTCGCTCGAGGACGCCACGCGTCCCGTGCACATCAACCGCGCCTTGCGCGAGGCGGGGCTCGCCGCCGTGCGCCGGACGCCGCAAGGCGAAGTCTTCGATCCGTTCCAAAGCCGCGCCTTCGCCGTCAGCGACCACCAGGTCGCGCATGTGCATGCCAAGGACGCGCGCGCCCTCGACGAGGCGCGCGCGGTGGCGCGCGGCCTGCCGGGAGTCGCCGAGGTGCTCGAGGGCCCCTCGCGCGCGGCCGCGGGACTCGACCATCCGCGCGCGGGCGATCTCGTGCTCGTGGCCGAGAAGGGCGCGTGGTTCACCTACTACCACTGGCTCGACGACGCGGCGGCGCCCGACTTCGCGCGCACCGTCGACATCCACAGGAAGCACGGCTACGACCCGTGCGAGTTGTTCCTCGATCCCGCGTTGCCCGCGCCCAAGCTGCGCATCGCGCTGCGGCTGCTGCAGAAGAAGCTCGGCATGCGCTACTTGATGGACGTGATCCCGTTGGACGCGAGCCTCGTCAAGGGCACGCACGGGCGCATCGATCCCGATCCCGCGCGCCAAGCCGTGTTCCTCGCCTCGCGACCATGGAGCGAGTGCGGCGGCGAGCCGCGCGAGGGCACCGTCGCCATGGCGGAGACGAAGGCGCGCGCCTTGGCGCTGTTGGCGCGCGCACGGTAGGCGGCCATGGCCGCCGAGGAAGCCAGTGTGTACGTCGATGGCGCGTCGCGCGATGGTCGCGCACGGCCGCCGTGGCGCTCGAAGAACGTGCTGGCGCTGGGCGTCGTCAGCCTCCTGACGGACATCGCCAGCGAGATGATCGCGCCGCTGTTGCCGTTGTTCCTGACGACCACCCTTGGCGCCGGGCCGGCCGCGCTGGGCTTGGTCGAAGGTGTCGCGGACGCGATCGCGAGCCTGGTCAAGCTGTGGGCTGGCGCGGTGTCGGACCGCGTGAAGAGTCGCAAGGGACTCGTGCTGTGGGGCTACGCCATCGCCGCGGGGGCGCGACCCTTGGTCGCCTTGGCGGGATCGGCCTGGCATGTGGTCGCCATCCGCGCCCTCGATCGCGTGGGCAAGGGCCTGCGCACCGCGCCGCGCGACGCATTGCTGGCCGAGGCCGTGCCTGCAGACACCCGCGCCGCGGCATTCGCCTTCCACCGCGCCATGGACCATGCGGGCGCGGTGCTCGGGCCGCTCTTGGCGCTCTTCTTGTTGACGCAGGCGGGCCTCGAACTGCGCACGGTGTTCGCGTTGGCGCTCGTGCCGGGAGTGCTGTCGCTCTTCGTGCTGGCTTGGAAGGTGCGCGAACCTGCGCGCGCGTTGCCCGCGGGACCGCGCGCGCCGATGTTCGCCCCGCCGGCCCCGGGCGAATGGAGACTGCTCTTGCCGATCGCGCTCTACACCTTGGCGGCGGCGAGCGACTTGTTCGTCGTGCTGCGCGTGCAGGAACTGCTGGGCTTCGAGGGATCCTTGGCCGCGTTGCCGCTCTTGTGGGTGGCGCTGCACATGGTCAAGAGCGCCTCCTCGTGGCTTCTCGGACGGCTCGGCGACAGTCGCGGGCACGCGCGCACCATGGCGCTGGGCTTCCTGGCCTTGGCCGTGGCGTGCGGCGGCCTGGCCTTCGCCTCCAGCCCCGAGGTCGCCTTGGCATTCGCCTTGGTGCACGGCGTCCACACGGGGCTGGTCGAGGGCCCGCAGCGCGCCTTGGTCGCCGGGCACGCCGCCGCGCACCTGAGCGGCGCGGCCTTCGGGCGCTACCACCTCGTGGCCGGCGTCTTGGCCCTGCCCGCGAGCGCGGGCTTCGGCCTGTTGTGGCAATGGGGCGACGCAGCCTCGGCGTTCCTGCCGGCGGCGGGATTGGCGCTGCTCGCCGCGGCCTGCGCGGCGCGCCTGCCGGCGGCCGTCAAGCAAACTTGACAGCCGTCGGCGGATCGATCCGGTTCACGGACCGATGTCGATGCGCAAGGCGCGCGACAAGGCCACGCCGGTGCCGTCCGGATTGCCGATGTCGCGGTAGAAGGCCTGGTAGTAGCGCGAAGATCCGACCATCGCCGGCGTGAAGCTCGGCGCGTGGTACGCCTCGCCGTTGGCGTCGAGCGTCCACAGCGCGTCGCGCGTGAAGGGCGAACCGATCAAGCGCACGCCACCGAAGAGGATCGCGCTGCCGTAGGAACCGGACGAAGCGAGGATCGCCGATTGGTTGGCGCGTGCGCCCGCGAGTTGGACTTGGAAGCCGCCAGCCGTGCCGGAGGCCGCGCCGTAACCGTACAAGGTCGCGGCGATGCCCAGCGTGTTGAGCTTGCCCGGACCGTAGGAGATGGGCGCTTGCGCGGCGGGCGGAGGCGG
>SXXH01000165.1 GCA_005789645.1 Planctomycetia bacterium | reverse complement strand
GGCGGCGCCTTCGGCGCCATCGTGTCGTCGATCGTGTCGGATGTGCTGATGCCCGTGGTGGGCGTCGCCACGGGCGGCGTCAACTTCAAGGACGCCTACGTCGCGCTGGACGGCAAGACCTACGCCACGCTCGCCGCCGCGAAGGAAGCGGGTGCGGCGACCTTGAACTACGGCAGCGTCATCGACGCCACCATCAAGTTCGTCATCGTGGCCTTCGCGTTGTTCATGGTGATCAAGGCCATGAATTCCGCGAAGAAGGAAGAGGCCGCGGCCCCCGCTCCGGCGGCTCCGCCTGAACCGCCGGCGCAGGAGAAGTTGTTGGCGGAGATCCGCGACCTGCTCAAGAAGCAGAAGTGACGCGCGCGCACCGCGCGTCATGTCGAGCGGTGGCCGTCCGCGAGGGCGGCCACCGCGCATTCCAGCCGAGCGACTAGAAGCCGCGCGACCAGCCGATGGTCAGGCGCGAGTCGGCTTCGACTTGGTCGCCGTCGAGCTCCTGCGACACTGGCAGGGCCAGTTCGAAGCGCAGGCTGGAGCCGTCGGCGGAGGAACGCACCAAGGATGGCGCGAACCAGGCCAAGGTGCCGCTCGAATTCGCGATCGAGACGCCAGCCTGCGCGTCGGCCTCGAGGTTCGTCATCAGCATCGCGCCCGCCACCGACCAACCGGCCTTGGACTTGCCGTCGGCGCCGAGCCGCCACAAGAAGCTCGCGCCCACATCCCAACGATCGCCTTGCTCGAAGCCGTTGTTGTCGCCGTGCAAGGTGCGCTCGAGCGAGGCGTCGAAGCGCAGGCGATCGGTCAGCTGGTTGCTCCACGCCAACCCTGCGCGGAAGTCGACCGCGCCGGTGCTGGCTTGATCGGAGGGCGAGATCGCTTCGCCGCCGTCGAGGCGCTCGTCGTCGGCGCCGAAGGGCAGCTTGACGCCGAACAGGAAGGCGAAGTCGCCGCGCGGATGGCGGTGGAAGCGCCACGAGCCGTCGAGCCACAGGTCGCTGGGACCGCCCGGGTCGCCTTCGAGGGGATCGGCGGCGGCGGCGAGCTCGGGGCCGACCGCGTAGCCCTCCGTCCACCACCACGCGACGCGCGCGCCGAGCACCACCGTCTCCGAGACGCCGTAGCGCAACGCTGCGCTGCCCAGCACGCTGTGCTCGAGGCTCGCGGCGGAACCGCTGGTGGCGCGGAGTTCGGCCGTCGAGTACTCGTCCCAGACCGTCCAAGCCGCCTGCAGTTCGACGGTGAAGCCGTCGACCTCGAGCGGAATGCCGTGCTGGACCGGGCGCGGCGTGCCGAATCCACTTGGCCCGTGCGAGCCCGCGTAGGCGGGGGCGACCAAGGCTGCAAGGAGGGCGTAGGGCTGCAGGTGGATCAAGTGCCGTGCGCGCATGGTGGTTCGGGCCTCGGGCTGGCGCGACGAGCCGGCGTGGGACGCGTCGTGCAAGATAGTCGGATGCGTCGCTCAGGTCGCGGACGACCCGCCACGCAGGCGCGCGTCGACGCGACCTCGGCCAGTCACTCGCGCAAGGTGGTCGGGGCGAGAGGATTTGAACCTCCGGCCTCTACAACCCCATTGTAGCGCTCTAGCCAAGCTGAGCTACGCCCCGGACCGTCTGCTGGGATTGCAGGGGAAAGAGTCTAGCAACGAGGACCGAGCGCGTCCAACGGCAGGCTAGACTGCCTGCGCATGGCCCGTCCCCTGCGCAACCTGTGGCGCGATCGCGTGCGCGTGCGGCGCCGCCACCGTACTTGGGTGCAAGCCATGGTGCTCGCCACGCTGGGCTGGAGCGTGTGGTGGGCCACCTTCTGGTGGTGGACCTTCGCCCCCGACAGCGCCCCGGCGCTCGCCACGGCGCGCTGGGTGGCCCTGCCGTTCGGCGTGTTGGGCCTCGGAGCGACGCTATGGGGCTTCCGCGCCAAGTCGAGCTGGCTCTTGCTGCTCGCTGTGCCGCTCGCCGCCAACGCGAGTCTCGTGTGCGCGCCTTTCGTGCTGGATGGCGTCGCGCGCGCGCTGCAAGGTCCCCGCTGAAGCGCCTCAGCCCTTGGGCTCGGCGAGCAGGATCATGATCGAGCCGGTGATGGCCGCGAGCACGATCAGCACCATGGCGCACCACGCGAGGAAGGCGTGCATGCGGCGCTTCCTGCCGTCGCGCCAAGCCATGACGCCGGCCACGATCGGGAAGACGAGGAAGCCGGTGGCGACCTTGGCGATGGCGAGGTGCACCGGCGTGATCCAACCCGCCGAGGCGAGGTCGTACAAGGCGCCCAGCTCGTAGGCCTCCTTGATCGTCCACGCCAAGGAGGCGGCGGTCAGGCCCACGAACACGAGGTGCAGGGCGCGTGGCGCGGCTCGCTGGCGCGCGATCCGTCCGAAGGTGGCGGCCACGGCGAGCAAGCCGACCGTCACGACGAACCATGTCGCGAATTGCGCGCCGTCGCTCACGCGCGCGCCTCGACGATCCCGTCCATCTCGCCCGCGGGCGCGCGCGTCATCAATTCCAGCACCGCTTCGCGCGGATCCTTGCCGCGGAACAGTACGCCGTGCACCTGCGCGGCGATGGGCATCGCCAAGTCGCCGAGGTCGGCTTCGGGACCGAACAAGGCTTGTGTGGTGTAGACGCCCTCGGCGACCGTGCGCGTGGCGCCGAGCACGTCGGACAGCTTGCGTCCGCGTCCGAGCGCCTCGCCCACCGCGCGGTTGCGCGAGTGGCGCGAAAAGCAGGTCGTGGCGAGGTCGCCCACGCCGGCGAGTCCGAAGAAGGTCTCGGGGCGCGCGCCGCGCGCGCAGGCGAAGCGCGCGATCTCGACCATGCCGCGCACGAGCAACGCGCTCTTGGCGTTGTCGCCGAGCTCGAGGCCGTCGCCGATGCCGGCGGCGATGGCGATCACGTTCTTCAGCGCGCCGCCGTACTCGGCGCCCAGCGGATCGGGGTTGGTGTAGACGCGGAAGGTCGGACCGGAGAAGGCGCGTTGCACGCCTTGCGCGTAATCGAGGTCGGACGAGGCGGCCACGACCGAGGCGGGCTTGCCGCGCGCGACCTCCTCGGCGTGGCTTGGTCCAGTGAGCACGCACAAGGGACGAGCGCCGAGCACCTCGGCGATCACCTGCAGCGGCGTCTTGAAGGTCTCGATCTCGATGCCCTTGGTGGCGCTGACCACCGGAGTGCCGCCGGCGAAGGCGTCCTCGAAGCGTCGCAGCACCCCACGCAGGTGCTGCGTGGGCACCGCCGTGACGACGAGGTCGGCTTGCGCGCCGGCGCCCATGGGATCGGCCGTGATGCGCAGGGTCGAGGGCAAGGGCACCCCCGGCAGGAAGCGCAGGTTCTCGCCGGCGCGCCGCATCTCCTCGGCGTGCTCGGGAAACGCGCTCCACAAGGTCGTCTGGACGCCGTTCTTGTCGAGCAAGAGCGCCAACGCCGTACCCCAGCCACCGTCGCCGATGACCCATGCGCGGCCGAAGCCGCCTTCCGTCTTGCGAGACTTCATGTGCGCTTGAGCTTGCCGCCTTCGTCGGGAGAGGCGCCTTGGCGGGAGGCCGCCGCGGCCGCGCGACGACCCGAGCGCGGCTCGGTGCCAGCGTACATGCGGGCGATGTTGGCGCGGTGACGCGCGACGACGAGGAGCGCAATGGCGCTCCACGCGACGACGAGGCCGGCGGGACGCGGCACTTGCGCGTCGCGCTGCAGCACCAGCCAAGCCAAAGGGAAGACGGCGCACATGACCATCGAGGCGAGGCCGACCCAGCCGGTCGTCGCGCGCGCGAAGAGCCAAGCCAAGCCGCCGGCCACGAAGGCCAGCGGCTCGACCGCCACGATCGCCGCGCAGGCGGTGGCCACGCCCTTGCCGCCCTTGAAGGCGAGCCACGGCGTGTAGCAATGGCCAAGCACCGCGGCGAGGCCGGTGGCGCCTTGCGCCAGTTCCTTGGCGCCAGCCCCGAGCGCGGGATCATCGAGCCACAGTCCGGCGAGCAGCACGGGGAGCAGGCCCTTGGCCAGGTCGAGCAGGTACACGACGAGTCCCATGCCGCGCCCCATGGCGCGTGCGGCGTTCGTGGCGCCGATGTTGCCGCTGCCCACGGTGCGCAGATCGATGCCGCGCAGGCGTCCGAGCAGCAGGCCAAAGGGAATGGAGCCCAGCAGGAAGGCCGTGGCGACGAGCACCCAGGCGACCGGCGGCAGGATTGCCGGATCCAAGGTCGACCAGTCGAGGTGAGCCATCATGCCGTGCGCACAGCCTAGCGTCCACGCCCCGCAACCGTCGCGCGTCCTCGCGCGTAGATAATGCATCTGCCACGGGTGGGCCCGGCCCCGCCGGGGTTGCAAAAACGGCTCGCCCCCCTACCATCCAACGCCGCAACGCCCAGCCCTTCGAACTCTCGAAGTCCCAACCTCCCGAACTCCCGAGCTCCCAACGCCACCGCGTCACGGTTGCCGCTCCGGCCATCTCGCCTCCCCCGCCGGGATGCCGGGAAGGCGACGGCGAGTCGGAGAGTGCCAGAACCCCACCAACCGAGTCCGCCCATGACCTATGTGATCGCCGAACCCTGCGTCAACACGAAGGACACGGCCTGCGTCGAAGTCTGTCCGGTCGATTGCATCCACCCGGTCAAGGACGCGCCGGACTTCGCCAAGTTCCCCCAGCTGTACATCAACCCCGACGAGTGCATCGACTGCGGCGCCTGCGCCCCCGAGTGCCCCGTCGACGCCATCTTCGACGAGGCCGAGCTGCCCGAGAAGTGGGCGCACTACAAGAAGATCAACGCCGAGTGGTTCCAGCAGAACCGCTGAAGCCCGCGTCTCGACGCGTCAAGTTCGCTTGACAGCCGTCGCCGCGTCCACGACGCCGACATCCCTCGCTCGGGATGCCGGCGTCGTGGCTTGCCGGGGCCGTGGCTTGCCGGGACCGCCAAGCCTCACCCGCATGCTGCTTGGTGCGTAGCCCACGATTGGGAAGGCCCGCGATGAACGGCGATGGACGGTGCGCGACAGGCACATCGGCCCTTAGCCTCGCGCGCGGCGATGGGCACTGCGCCTGCGCTTCGACTTGGGCGACATCCCATGCGGCCACCCGCCCCGCGAGGCGCGCGCAGCCACGACCCTGCATCCACGACCAGCCACCATGAAGCATCCCTCCGCTTGTTCGCCGGGCCCGAACGCGACACTCCTGCTGGGCATGACCGTGATCGCCGCCATCGTCGGCGGAGTCGTCGTGGCGCGTGGAGGCGCGAGCCATAGCGCGCCGGCCGGCACGCTCGAGCTCGCCTGTCCGCCGCTCGCCAAGGTCTATTGCTCGATGGGCACCATGCCCTCGCTGACAGGCCAAGCCAGCGCGACAAGCAGCGTGGACCCCGCTCCGATCGTCACCTACGTCGACACGCTGGTGAACATCTCCAACTGCCCCACCGACCGCTTCGAGTACGTGGTCATGCGCCGCTGGCGCGCCGTGGACAGCTCCGGCAACTCGGCCGAATGCGACCAGCAGATCGACGTCATCAAGGACCTCTTCCTGCTCGACATCAAGCCGACCTCGTGCCCCAACCCCATCCAGACCAGCTCGAACGGAGGTGGCGCGACCGTCTCGATCGCCATCGTGGGCACGGGAGCGCTGCCCGTGGCCGACATCGTGCCCGGATCGATCCAGTTGTGGCGCGAGGGCTGCCAGCGCGGTCCGGTGACGCCCAATTCATGGAACCTCGAAGACGTCGCCGGACCGCACGCGCCGCTGCAGACATGCGACTGCGGCACCGCCGGTCCCGATGGAACGCTCGATCTGCGCCTCGGCTTCTCGCGACAGCAGATGGTCGACCTGCTTGGCTTGAAGGGCATGCCCAGCGGCACGCTGGTCCCGTTGGTGGTGACGGGCACGCTGACGAACGGCTGCCGCTTCCGCGCCAGCGACTGCGTTCGCATCCAAGGCTGAGGTCGCGCTGCAGTCGCGCCCCTCAGCGCGATTTCAGCGCGCGGAGGCCGCCTGCAGGCGCGCGCGGGCCTTGGCGTTGCCGGGGGAGTCCTGCGCGGCGACGCAACTCGGGACGCTGGCGAGCAGGGTCTGCGCCACCGCAAGCGCGTCGCCGGCGGGCTGCTTGGCGGCCACCGCGGCCGCCTTCTGCTTGAGGGCGGCGAAGCGTTGGGCGTCGGCCACCGGCGGTCGGCGCCAGGCCGTGGCGTCGGCGGGCAACTTGGCGGCGCGCGCCTTGGCGGCCAACACGCGCGAGCGCAAGGTCGGGTGGTCGGAGAAGGTGTCGTCGGCGGTGTCGTAGCCTTGGTCGGCGAGGTTTTGGAAGAAGTCGCCGAAGCGCGCCGGGTCCCAGCCGGCGCGCGCGTGGAAGTCGAAGCCGAGCTTGTCCGCTTCGGCTTCATCGTCGCGCGTGAAGCCCAGCGAAAGGAACTGGCCAGCGTACAGGGCCAGCGTGCCGCCGATGGCCGCCCACTCTTCCTTGTCCTCCTCGGCGAGTTCGTGGCTGAGCACCGCCGCGGCGAGCGCGCCGCCCAGCACGGCGTATTGGCGGTTCATGCCCTTGTGCACATGGCGTCCGTAGACATGCGCGTACTCGTGCGCCACGACGGCGGCAAGCTCGTCCTCGCTGCGGCAGGCGACCAGAAGCTGCGAGTAGACATACATGTGCTCGCCGCCGGTGGTGAAGGCGTTCAACTCGTCGCTCGCCACGAGGTGGAAGCGCAAGTCCTCGGAGAACAACCAGCGCGAATCGGCGGCGCGCTGCGACTTGCCGCCGTACCCGGCCTTGGTCATGGCGTCGGCGGCCGCCACGACGCGCGCGCCGACTTCTTGCAGGTACGCGGCGAGCTCCGCTTCTTCGATCACCGCCGGTTCCAATTCGCGGTGCGCGTCGGCCGCTTGCGCGATGACCGAGCGGTCGGAGGCGCAGGCGGACAGGCAAAGGACGAACGCGAAGAGCGGGATGAGGCGCGCGGCGAGGTTCTTCATGGGCTGCTGCGGAGTGCCGGGATCGTCCGAGCCTAGCACGCTATGCTCGTCGCCCCCATGGCGGCCAATTCCCCCGTCCCGCGCTGGATCCCGGTCGCGGCGCTGTTCTTCGTGACGCTCGCCTGGGGCGGGACCTTCGTGTGGATGAAGGAGACCCAAAACCGCACGCTCGAACTGCTGGGCGATGGCGTCGAACTCGCCGGCACCGCATGGTTCATGGGGTTGCGCTTCGCCTTGGCGGGGCTGCTGCTCGCATCGTGGAAGAAGGCGCGCTTCGCCTGGAACGACCGCGCCGCGTGGAAGGGCGGCTTCTGGCTGGGTCTGTTCCTGTGGTTGGGCTTCGTGCTGCAGATGCTCGGCCTGACCGAGGTGTCGCCGGCGGTGTCGGCCTTCCTCACGAGCTTGTACGTGCTCTTCACGGCGCTGCTCACCGCGGTCCTGATGCGGCGGCGGCCGGGCAAGTGGCTGGTGGCGGGCGTCGTGCTCGCCACCGTGGGCGCGGGGATCATCCGTGGCCGCCCGGAGCTGCGCTTCACGCTGGGCGAGCTGCAGACCTTGGGTTGCGCGCTGGTCTTCGCCGCGCACATCCTCGTCACCGACGGGGTCACGAAGCGCGTGTCGCCCCTGCCGGCGACTCTGGCGAGCTTCGCGTGGGTCGCCGCCTTGAGCTTCGCGACCTTCGGCCTCGCCACGCTGTTCGAGCCCGTGCCCGCGGCGGGAAGGTGGATGGAGCTCGCGCTCGACGCCGCCTACCTCGAGCCGCTGCTCTTGTCGACCGTGCTGGCGACCGTCGTCGCGCTGTCCTTGATGAACCTCTACCAGCGCGAGCTCGATCCCGTGCGCGCCGCGGTGCTGTACGCCTTGGAACCCATCTGGGCCGCCGCCTTCGGGATCCATGCCGCGCACGACGCGTTCACGCCGTGGCTGGTCGTCGGCGGAGCGATCCTGCTCGCGGGAAACCTCGTGGCGGAGCTGGGCGGCAAGCGCACCGCGGCGCCCGCCGACCGCGAATGACGCGAACGGGTCCGCGGCCGACGATTGTCAAGTATTTTTGACAGACTCGCCCGCGGAGCCCGGGGCGAACGGCCGGAACAGCACGCGCACGAGATGGCGCGGCCCCGGCAGGTCGAGCAGTGGCACCACCAGCGAAGTGGCCACGATGGAAACGAGCACCACGGCGAAGGCGAGATCCCTGATCGCCTCGCCACCCTCGGGCAGGAGTTCGGCCGCCGCCGAGGCCACCACGGCTGCGGCGAGGCCCTTGGGCGCCATCACCGAGGCGATGGCCGCCTCGCGGCGTTCGACCGCGCGCGGCAGGACCACGCGCGCGATCAGGGTCCTGGCGAGGTAGATGGCCCCGACCAGTTGCGCGGCCAGCAAGTACGGGCCCAGCTCGTCGAAGCGCAGGCTCAAGCCGAGGTAGACGAAGAAGAAGAGCTTCATCAGGAAGACCACCTCGCCATGGATGGCCCGGTCGGTCTCCGTCACGGCCACCGTCTCGCCGCCGGCGCTCCACCACTTCGGCGGGTTGGCCAAGGTGACGCCCGCCACCAGCACGGCGATGGCGCCCGAGACCGACAACGCTTCGCCCGCGCCGTAGACCACGAACACGAAGGCGTACATGGCCGAGAAGTAATTGCGCAAGCGGCGCGCGCGGGCTTGCAGGCGCAGCCACAGCCAACCTGCCGCCCAACCCAGGACCAGGGCGGCGAGGAACTTCACGCCCACATCGCGGCCCACCATCCAACTCGACACATCTCCCCCGACGGCGAGCGGCACGAGCGCGAAGGGCAGCACGATGGTCAAGACGTCGGTCAACGCGCTTTCGAGGGCCAAGGCAGTGCGCGTGCGCTCAGACAACCCCAGGAAGCCGACCATGGGCAGCACCACGGCCGAGGAGGTGCCCGAGAGGATCGCGCCCAGCACCATGGCCGGCCACCAACCAAGGTCCGGACTGGCGATGCCCGCCACCAGGAACACGGTCGCCACGGCGCTGAAGAGCGTCAGGCCGCTGGAATCGACCAGTCCTCGACGCAGGGCGGCGAGCGGCATCCCAAGACCGCCTTCGAACAGGATCACCACCAACGCGATGGTCGTCAGCACTGGTCCGGCGCGACCGAAGTCCTCGAGTCGCACCCAGTGCAGTCCCACCGGACCCAAGGCGATGCCCAAGCCGATCAACAGCAGCACGTCGGGGATGCGCGTGCGCTGGAAGAGCCCGGCGAGCAAGTGCCCCAGGAAGATCACGAGGCCGATGCTGAGGATGGCGGCGTGCATGGGAATCCAGGGCGGTGCGTTGCGCGCGCCAACGCGGCGTCGGGGAGCACGTTGCGGTCGGGCACGTGGCGGTCGGCGGGCGCGGCCGAGAGCGAGGCATGACCAGAAAGCACGACGGGCGCCGCGGCTTGCATGCCTGGCACCCGTCGTCGAGTGGAGCGGCTGAAGGGACTTGAACCCTCGACATTCACCTTGGCAAGGTGACGCTCTACCACTGAGCTACAGCCGCGTTTGGGGTAAGGAAGGATAGCGCCCGTGTCCGCCTTTGCAAGTCCCACTCGCCCGCGACACTGCGAAGGACCGATCCGCTAGGAAAGGAAGGCCGGGGACCGCCTCCTGGAACCGCTCGGACCCCTGCCTGCACGCAGCGCGACCCGCGTTTCGAAGCGCTAGACGCGACGCAACAGAGGTAGGAGGTGCGCGGAGGCCGCGCGAGCAGCGCTTGGGACATCCTTGCCCAAGGCGATGTGGCCTGCCAGGACCGTGGCATGGCGGCAACCGGAGCCGCGCACCTTGGCGCGGGGGATGCGCGGGTGCTCGAGCGCAGTCTCGGCGTGGCGTTCGACCACCAAGTCGAGCGCCGGATCCTCGACCCCGTGTCCACCCTTGGCTACGACCGCGCGACAACCCGCGGCCACCAACCTGCGCGCGGCGGCGGCGCGCGCCTGGCGATCGCGCGCAAGTTCTTCGCACGCCAGTCCGCCCAGCTCGGCCAGCTCGGGGACGTTGGGAGTCGCCACCACGGGCAGGGACAGCAACTCGCAACGCAGGTGGGAGACATCCTCGGGTTGGAGGAAGCGGCCGCCTGCCGACGGAGCAAGGACCGGATCGACGACCGCGGTCGCCGCGTGGTCGGCCACGAGCCGAGCAGCCGCGTCGATCGCCGCGCGCGTCGGCAGCAAGCCGAACTTGAGCACCACGACGCGTCGCGCCGCGCGCGCCTCGAGGAGCCACTCCGCGACCGGCCGCGCCCAAGCCTCGGCTGGACGCGCGCCCAGTTCGCGCAAGCCGCCGGCGTCCTGACGCGTCCACGCGGTGATCTCGCTGCGCCACTCGAGCGCATCGCCGAAGCTCGCGGCGGCGGCGCCGTCGGCGTCGATCCCCGCGCCGCCGGGATCGTGCCCCCCCACCAAGAGCAGCAAGGGCCTCACTGCGGCAGCTTCTTGAGCACGAACCTCATCGAAGCGGACACCGTCTGGCGCACGGACTCGTGGCCCTCGGCCTCGGCCTCCAGCTCGCGCACGGACAGCGGCAGGTGCAGCACCAGCTGTCCGTCGCGGAACTCGAACGGTCGCACCCGACCGCGGCCCGGCGCGGGTGGCCCCACGACGCCGGTTTCGACGGGCGAGCCCGCATCGTCGACGATCTCGAGCGACACGCGGCGCAGCAGCCCCTCCGACGCGAAGGCCTCGACCTGCCGCTTCTCGCCAGCGACCACCTGCACGGGCCGCGACGAGGCGAGGATGTCGGGAAAGCCGCCGAGTTGCAGCTGCACCACGGCGGCACCGGGCTCGACGCGCTCGAAGCGCCACGCGCCTTGGTCGTCGGGGCTGGCGGCGACCGCCACGCCCAGCGCATCGACCAGCACCACGGTGTACTGCTGCGGCAACACGCCCTCGTGCGGCAGCACGCGACCCTCGATCGACCCGAGGAAGGCGAGCTGCGCGACCAGCGACTTGTCGCCGGCCTTGGCGGGGATGCTCGTCGTCCCCGCGCGAGCGGGATGCGACACGGACAACTCGTGCGCGCCGGGGAGCTTCGGCCCGCGCAGGTCGAAGCGCCCCTCGCCGTTCGTGGCGCCGGCGATGCGCGAGTCGACTCCGCCAGCCGACGAAACGAGGGCCACGCGCGCGCCTTCGACGGGGCGACCGGCCTCGTCGAGCACGCGGCCGCCGAACTGGATGGTCCAATTGACGAGTTGCACGGCGCCCACGCGCACGACGCGCAGCGCGCCGGACTTGTCAATTTTACTTGACAGGTCGCCGAACTCGAGCACCTTGGTGGCGCCGTGCTCGTTGCGCACGACCAGGGCGCGCGCGGCGACCTCGTCGCCGGTCGCGAAGCCTGGCGCGGGGACGCGCACGCTCCCGCCCGGTCCGACGCTGGCGCGGCCCTCCTCGCTCCAGCCCATCGGCCCTTGCAGATGCAGGCTGGCGGTCCAACCCTCCAACTTGCGGCCGTCGATGTCGGAGACCGACGCCTCGAGGACCGGCATCGGCGCGCCAACCTGCAGGCGGAACGCGCACGCGCCGCTCGCGGGGGCCTCGAGCGGCAGGTCCCACGGCGCGCGGGTCTCCAGCGCGCCGCACCCCGGATCGGCGACGACCACGACGCCCGCGCCGGGAGCGGCGTGCTCGAAGCGCGCCTTGCCTCCGACCAAGGTGCGCGTCGTGGTGCGCACTCCCTCGGGTTCGGAGCCCGCCCGCACCACGGCCACGCGTCCGCCATCAGGGCAGGCGCCGGCGCCGCTGGCGGCTTCGACCTCGAGCGCCATGCCGCGGCGCGCGACGAGGCGCACCGGGACCTGTGGCACGCTGGAGCGCTGCAGCAGTTGCGCGCGCGAGTCCTGCGGCGCGTCGACGATGGCCCACAGGTCGGGCTTGCCCGCCAGCGTCGCGAAGCGCTCCGGCGCGTGCGGCAAGAGCGCGCGGCCATCGGCGCCGGTCGTGGCGCGCCATGGTTCGCGACCTTGCGCGTCGCGCACGGCCACGGGCATGCCCGCGATGGGCGCGCCGGCTTCGTCGCACACCTCGACCACGAGCGTCAGGTCGCGATGCAGCACGAGCTTCAAGTGGCTGACGTCGCTGCGTTCGAAGCGCCGCGAGGCGTAGCCGTCCCCGAAGCGCGCATCGACGATCATCGAGCCCTTCAAGCTCGGCACCATGCCCCAGCCGTTGGAGGTCGTGCGCACCTGGTTGTGCGGCAAGCGCCCGAGCACGAGGTCGTCGTCGAGGTCGAGCACGCGCGGATCCTCGGCGACCAGGCGCGCGAGGTCTTGCGACGTGGCCCAGCGCAGCACGGCGCCGACCACGTGCGAGCCGTCGGGTCGCACGCAGGTGATGCCCACGCCCTCCTCTTCCGGCGGCACTCCGGGAGGCAAGGGGCCGAGGCCGGGCAGCACCTCCTCCGCGCCGGACCCTCGCGCAAGAGCGGGATCGGGCTGGCGCTCGGGACCCTGCGCGGAGGCTTGGGCGGGCTCGACGCGCGCAACCGGACGAGCGCCAGTGCCGAGGCTCGCAGGCTCGCGGGGCTCGTTCGACGCGGGAGGTCTTGGCGCCGCCAACTGCGCCGCGGGAGCGACTGCGAAACTCTGCTTGTGCTCGTGGGCGTCGGCGTCGCCGGAGCGACGCGCGGCCTCGGCAAGCAGCCAGACCGCCACCACGAGCACCAGCCAGCAGCTGGCGCCGGCAAACGCTCTCTTGGCGAGGGCCGTGGACATGGCGGCGGGCAGGATAGCGCCAAGGCGGCCTGCCACGCGAGCGACGGACCGCCTGCGAGCCGACCGTGCGCGGCGAGACGCTCAGAAGCCGCGGCCGATGAGGAAGTGGACGGCGTTGAGGATCTCGGCCCGACCGTGGCGGGCGTCGATCTCGAGCACGCGCTCCACGTTCTTGCCAACGTAGCCGTGGACCAGCTTGAAGTCGACCTGGCCCGTGCCGGGCGGCATGTCGACCTGCCCGTCGGCGGCGTCCTGCAAGTGGATGCCGACCATGTGGTCGGCGTAGGCGTCGAGCCACATGCCTTGCGTGGGCAGGCCCTTTTGCTCGCGCATCTGGATGCGGCTGCAGTCGTGCCAATACGCCAAGCGATGGCGCGCGAGGTCGTCGAGCACCCAGCCGACCGCCTGGAAGCTGAGCAGGTCGAGCATGCTGTCGCCGGTCTCGATGGCGATGCGCGTCTCGGGCAGCTCGCTCATCACCGTGTGCAGCGAACGGCACAGGTGCTCGAGCTGTTTGGCGCTCTTCTTCTGGACCTTGCCCACGAGTTCGCGCACCGAGTCCTTGACCTCGTCCTGGAAGCCCTCGCGCACGATGCGCGCGCGCAGCTTGTCGGCCTCGTCGCGCAGCGCCTTGTCCTCGACTTCGCAGCCACGCACGATGACGGTCGGGCACTTGTACTTCTGCGCCAAGCGCACATGGCGGCGCAGCGAATTCACGGCGCGCTCGCGCAAGTCGGAGTCGAGGCTGCCGAGCTTGGTGCCGCTCATGTTCTCGGCGCGCGGGTCGAGGCAACCGGTGACGACGGCCGAGACGCACACGCCAGTCTCGCGCGCGCTGTCCTCGAAGCCGCCCAGCGTCACGGGCGCCTCGAGCAAGCCGAGCTCCAAGCGCCGGAAGCCCATCGCCACGGCCGCGAAGGCCTGGTCCTCGATGGCCTTCAGGCGCGAGCCGAAGGTGGTCGTCGACAAGGCGTAGTCGTTCGGGATTCCGGGTTGGGTCAGCACGGTGGCGCAGTTCTGCTGCGGGTGGTCGGCCTCTCGGCCGGAACCGCCCTAGTCAAAAGTACTAGCAAGATCCGGCTGGGGTCGGAGCGATGCTCGCCGAAGGAGCTTTCGGAGGGAGAACTCCTTTCGCACCCATCGCGGCTCGATCTTCGGACAGGCACCCGCCATCATTGGTTCCCGGCCTTCCCGATTTCCCCGTCGGAGGCCGGTTTGTCCCACCCGGAGGCCCCGGGCAGGGCCTCGCCGCCACCGTTCCCGCCTGCGGGACGGTGGTGGCCGCGCGGCCCGCAGGCGACTGGGGCTTGGCGGAGCGCGGCTTCCAAGGCCTCGAACCGCACGGGCTTGGCGACATAGTCGTCCATGCCCGCCTCGAGGCAGGCTTCGCGATCGCCTTCGACGGCGTTGGCCGTCATGGCGACGATCCGAGGTTGGTTGCGCAAGGACAAGCCGCGGATGCGGCGCGTGGCTTCCATGCCGTCCATCTCGGGCATCTACACATCCATCAGGACCAAG
>SXXH01000164.1 GCA_005789645.1 Planctomycetia bacterium | reverse complement strand
CGGTGGGGGGCGCGGCGTGGATGGAGGTCGGTGGCGAGCAATGTCGCCTAGAGCCGGCTCCTCCACTTGGAAGGACGCTCGGGAGCCGGCCCGCGTGGCAGGTGGAGCGGGAATCAGGGCCCAGCCAACGGGGCCAGTATCGGTTCGGCTTGCCGCGGCACTTCTCGCACGACTAAACTACTGCATGCGCCTCGGCGCGGCAGCCCCGTCTGCCTCCACGCCCCCGGCCACCCATCCAGACACGATGTCGACCGCCCAGCCGCACGATCCCAAGGCCCCGATCACCGCAACCACGAACGCCCCGGAGGCAGCGGGTCCGGATCAGTCCGATGACTTGATCGTCGCGCCGGGTGGCAAGCACAAGACGCGATTCCTGATGACCTTCCTGCTGGTCATCATCCTGCTGACGACGTTCAGCGTGACCGGTCCGCTCATGACCGCCCTGACCGGTGGCGAGATGCCGGGCAAGGGATTCTTGTCGTGGGAGGTTGGCGGGCAGGCGCGGGAGATCGATGCGCAGGACTTCTACAACGAGAAGCGTCGGTTGGCGCCCATCGGTGGATTCCTCTTTGGCATCGGCGACGGCCGTGCCGTCAGCAACGAGGAGGCGGCGCGCTTCATCGTGATCGACAGCGTCGCTGAACATTCAGGCGTGCGCGTCACGGATGACGAGCTGGTCAAGTTCGTCGAGCGCAGCTTCCCCGCCGGCCCGGCCGGGTCGACCAAGGAACAGTACGTGGCGTTCCTCAAGCTCTATCGGACCACGGCCAAGGATTTCGAGTCGATCGTCCGCAGGGGCCTGCGCTACGCGCGCTATCAGCAGCTCATGTCCGCCGGATTGTCCGTGCCCGACATGGCGGCGGTGGAGAAGGCGTGGCGGGGCCAGCACCAGGAGTACCGCTTGGTCGGAGGTCGGTTGGCGGTGGCCGACCTCGTGGCGGAAGCGCGCGCGCAGGCTCCGCAGGGAGCGGATCTCCAGGCTTGGTTCGACCTCTTGACGCCGATCGAGAAGGATGCCTATCGCACGCAGGACGCCGCGAGCGCGGAGCTCGCCGTGTTCCCGCACCAGGACTCGGCGGTGACGGGGGTCGAGCTCTACGCCAAGTATCCGCCGGCGGCGGACGCCAACGACGAGGCGGTCGCGCGCGAGTACCACCAGAACTTCGGCATCACCCGCTTCCGTCGCACGAGCTTCGAGGGCATGACGCCGTCGATCGAGAACCTCGTGTTGCCGTTCGACGAAGTCAAGGACGCGGCCATGAAGGAAGGCAAGGCCTACAAGGCCATGTCGGCTTGGATCGCGGACATGAACGAGCGCGCAGGCAAGGGCGAGGCGGTCGACTTCGCCGCCGAGGCCGCGACGCTCGGGCTGGCCTTCCGCACGCAGACCGAAGTGCTGACCTTCGACTCGTGGAATGCGTTGAGCTTGCCGTTCGCCTCGCGCTACGCGTTCGAGGCGATCCTCGCGGCGCAGGCGCCGGGCACCTTGCCCAACGTGGTCGTCGACCAGAAGGGTCTCGTGGTCGCGAAGGTCCTGCAGAAGAACGCGGCGGCCATGCCGCCTTTCGACCAGCTCTCCGAGCGTGTCGCCGAAGCGTGGGCCAAGAAGAAGGCTGGCGAGTTGGCCGTCGCGCGCCTCGACGCGGTGCGCGAGCGCTTCCTTGTCGCCAATGCCGACGGCACCAAGGGCCCGAAGGCCGAGGTGGAGGAGTCGGACTTCATCGCCGCGCTGGGCGAGGCGAAGGCCGAAGTCGTCGAGCGCGATTGGGCCGAGCGCAGCACGCCGCCGAAGGACACCGACACGCCGTTCGATGTTTGGCTGCGCAGCAACTTCACCATCTGGACTCAGACCGAGAAGACCGTCGCGAAGTCCGAGCTGGATCGCGATGGCGTCAACGCCTGGATCGTGCGTGCCTCCGGCGTGCGCGACCCGCAATTGTCGCGCATGTCCCCCGGCGATGTGTCCAGCCTGGGACGAAACAACTGGTTCATGGAGCGCGGGATGTTCACGGAGCAGCAAGTCTCCGGCAAGCTTGCGCTCGAGGAGCGCTACAAGTTCAAGCTCAGCGCCGAAGCCAGCGAGTAGGCGCTTCGATTCCGATCGGACGAGGTCACGCGGCGCGCGTCGAGCCCCTGGGGCTTGGCGCGCGTCGTGCTTGCAAAGGACGACCTTCGACGCGTGGAGCGACCGCGCCGATGCCGACCGGATTGGTCGCGTGCTCTGGCTCGCGTCGCGCCACGAGCAGCAAGGAGTGGCCGAAGGGCGTCAGTCCCCGGAGCTGCAGGCCGACTTCGGCTCGGAAGCATGCCTCAAGCAGGCGTTCGCAGGCGCTGGGCAGCCGCATGGAGAGGTTCGTGTGGCGCGGATCGCGGCCGAACATGCGCGCGTGCTCGCAAGCCTTGAGCGCCAAGACCGCGCCGGCGATGGATGGGAACAGCAGGCTGTTGGTCCACGCGTGGTGCTCCACGCGCAGGCGGGGCGAGGACACCACCTCGAGCAGGCGCCTGCGCGCGTAGCGTCGATGGTGCCCGGCGACGCGGTCGTTGTTGGCGTAAAGCCAGGGATGGGCCGGCACGCTGGCCACGAAGAGTCCACCGGGTCGGAGCACCCGCTCGATCTCGTCCAGCACGGCGCGTTCGTCGCGGGCATGCTCGAGCGCGTCGAAGGCTGCGACAAGGTCGAGCGTTCCGTCGCCGAAGGGGAGTCGCGCGAAGTCTCCTGCGATCCCGCCGCCGGCCACGCGCAGGAGGCGCTCGTCGCCGTCGAGGGCGAGGACCTTGGAGCAGATGCGGGCCAGCGCGCCGCGCATCGAACCTGCGCCGCCGCCCAGATCGAGGCCGACCCCCAAGGGGGCGGCGAGTCCGTGGTGCGCGGCGAGGATCTCGCCGTACACGAAGGAGCGCGCGCGGAACCACCAGTGGTCCCGCGATAGGCTGGCGAACTGCTCGAGCGCCTCGCGCTCCATCATGCCGCCTCGCGCGCGCCCGCGTGCATGCCTTGATCGCGTCGTGCGATGCACCAGAAGCTGTCGCGCAAGTCCGCCCACATCGCCTTGGGCGCCATGACGCGCAAGGGGCGCGCCAGAGGCGCAAGCAACGGAACCACGCGACCAAGGCGCTCGGCGGCGAAGCGCGGCGAGACATACTTGCCGCTGGCTTCGCGCGTCGTGCGTTCAACGCGGAACTCGAGACTTTCCAGCAGCCCGCCCAGCGTCGTCGGCGAGAAGTGGTGCAGGTGTTCGGGTTGCTTGTAGTGCGGCCAGCGTGATCCAAGGATGCGCGCCGCGAAGCTCGACACGTCCTGCGTCAGGATCGCCACGCGGCCTGCAGGGGCCAGCAGCGCGGCGGCGCGACGCAGTTCGGCGCGAGGATCGCGCACGTGCTCGAGCGAGTCGATCCAGGCGATGCAGTCGAAGCGTGATCCGTCGTCGAGCCTGTCGGCAAGCGTGCCATGGTGCACGCGCGCGCCTCGCAGTCGATCCGTCGCGCGCGCGGCGGCGACGGCCGAGGGTTCGACTCCTTGCACGAGCGCTCCCAGTTCGCGCGCGGCGGAGAGGAAGGTCCCGCCGCCGCAGCCGACCTCGAGCACGCGCTCGCCGCGAGCAAGGCCGAGCATGGCGACGCGGCGCCGCATGGTGGCGAGTTGGAGGTGTTCCTCGCCGAAGTAATCGGAGTAGCCGCGACGCGCCGGGTCGTCCGAGAGCCAGTAGTGCTCGTCGTAGACCTGCGCCAGCAGCACCTTCTCCTCGGGCGGATCCACGAGGTGCACATGCCCGCAGCTAGTGCATTCCACGAGGCGCCAGTCGCCATCGCGCAGGTGGGTGCGCGACCACCATCCGCCGCACAACGGACAGGCGCGCCTCATCCAAACCACCTCGACTCGGCGGCGACGCGCTCGTCGGCGCGCGCCTCGCGGACGGGTCGCGTGGCATCGAGCGTGTTCGCCAACCCCTTCGCGGCGTGCCAGCCCATCGCCAGCGAGTGGTCCATGTTGTTGTAGCGGTGCAGGCCTTGTCGTCCTGTCGTCCGAATGTTCGGCACCGTCTTCGCGATCGCCAAGGCCGCGTCGACACGCCGCTTGTAGCCCAGGTCGTAGATGGGATAGGCGTGTTCGAGCACTTGCGTGGCCAGCAGGCGCGCCTCACCCTGCTCGAGCAGCCCGATCCGCGCCAGATCCGACTCCGCCAGGCGCGCGAGTTCGCGCTCCGGCATCGACCACAGCGCGTCGTCCTTGGCGCAGGTGAACTCGACGCAGACCGCGGTGCGGTCGACGGGCAGCCCGTGGTCGCTGAAGTTCTTGAACTCCGTCGCGCGGTGGGCGGCGAGGTGCTTCTCGGGCAAGTAGATCCAGTGGTTCGGCGAAAGGCGAGGTCGCGCGACCTCCAGGTGGACGAAGCGCACGGCGCGGTGGCGCAAACCGCTCGCGCCTGCGTCGTTCCGGCCGCTCGTCCCGTCGTCGAGCGCGCCCAGGAGTCGCGGCAATGGGATGGTCGAGATCAGCGCGTCGCAGTCGAAGCGTTCGACGCCGCCATCCGCGCGGCGCGCGTGGATGGCTCGCGCTCGTCCGCCATGAAGTTCCACGCGTTCGACGCGCGCCTCGAGCGCGATTTCGCCGCCGAGCTCGCGCAGATGCGTGGCGCAGGCTTGCGCCAGCGCGCCGATGCCGCCGCGCTTGGGGTAGAGGAAGCGCGCGGCAAGCGAGCGTTGCTCCGCGCCGCGGCCTGGCAGCAGCATGGATGCAGCCGCGTCGAGCAGGCCGGTCTGCGAGATGCGTTGCGCGGCCCAGTCCGCGCTGATCGTGGAGCAGGGCGCGCCCCACGCCTTCTCGGTGTATTGGCCGAAGAACAGCTCGTGCAGCGTGCGTCCAAAACGCTTGACGACCCAGTCCTCGAAGTTCGCGTCGGGGCGCGGTCGAGCCCAGTGCCGCGCGCGCTCGAGCAGCCAGTCGGCGATGGCGCGCGCGAGGATGCGTGCAGGCAGCTTGGACAATGCGTCGCCAGGGCGCAGCGGGTACTCGAAGCTTCGTCCCAGCAGCACGATCCGCGAACGGCGTTCGCTCTCGACGATGTTCTCGCCGAGCATCTGTCGCGCGAAGGCGAGCGTGCGCTCGTCGCGCGACCAGAAGCGGTGCGGTCCATGGTCCAGCCACCAGCCATCGACCTGGATGGAGCTCGCGAGGCCCCCGACCTGTCCAGCGCCCTCGACCACCAGCACGGAGGCGCCTTCGCG
The DNA here is from genome assembly GCA_005789645.1 of Planctomycetia bacterium. Classification (GTDB taxonomy): domain Bacteria; phylum Planctomycetota; class UBA1135; order UBA1135; genus SXXH01. Next base: position 5,042 of record SXXH01000164.1, on the reverse strand, counting down.
TGCTGCGCGCACGGCGGCCGACAGTCCGGCGAGGCCGGCTCCGAGTACGAGGACGCGCATGGAGGGACGCGCATACATCGGAAGAAAGGGCTTGTTCGCTCAAGTCGCCCTGCCGCGGGGTGCCAGCGAGCCCATCTGGAACTCGAACGCGCCATCCGCGCGGCGCGGCCTTCACGGGCCTTGCGCCTCCGGGTCGACGACGCGCTGGGCGCCTCCGCGGGCCTCAGGCGAAGGGGAGCAGCACCCGGAACGCCGCTCCGCCTCGCGGACGGGGACGGACTTCGGCGCGTCCACCCATGGAACGCGCGTGCAGCGCCACGAGATGCAAGCCGAGTCCGGTGCCCTTGGTGTGGCGCTCCTGCTCCTTGCCCATGCGGTAGAACGCCTCGAAGACCCGCTCGCGCTCCTTTTCGGGCACGCCCGGTCCGCGGTCGAGCACCTCGATCAGGGCGGCTTGGCCCTCGCGCGCCACACGCACGAGGACGGGTTCGCCGCCCGCCGCGACGGGAGCGTACTTGCGCGCGTTCTCCACCAGGTTGGACACGATCGAGCGCACGCCTTCGGTCGTGACCATGGCGGGCGGCAGGTCCTCCTCGAGCTCGAAGCGCAGATCGTCGACGCCCTCGGGCGCGAGCATGCGCAGCGAAGGCTCCAGCGACGCGACCAGCGCGGCGAGATCGCCCGGCTCGGGCGTGGCGGTCTCGCGCTGCAACCGACCCTTCTCGAGCACGCGCTCGACGAGCAGCTCGAGGCGCGCGCTCTCCTTGAGGATTCGCCGGTAGTACTCCGCGCGCTTCGCCTCGTCCTCGACCCAGCCATCGGCGAGCATCTCGCCATGCAGCTTGATCGAGGCCACGGGCGTGCGCAGCTCGTGCGTCACGGCCGCCACGAAGTTCTCGGTGCGGCGCGCGTTGTCCAGATCCTTTGACACGCTGCGCAGGAGCAGCGCCATGCCGGTGGCCAGCGAGAGCGCGAGCATGCCAGCGACCAGCAGGAAGCGCGACTTCTGCGTGTCGAAGCGCGCCACGAGGCTGCGCGTGTCGACCGCGATCAGGCCGCTGGCGAAGCCGTCTCCCGCCTTCGACAGGCGTTGGAAGCCCATCGCCCGCAACGGGTCGACCGGGATCGCGGTGGTCGTGCCCTGCGGCGCGCGCGCACCCGCGGGGACCCACGCCTGCGTGCCGACCAGGACTTGCGCGGCCAAGGCGCGCGGCAGCGAGCCCAGCACGAGCTCGGGATCGAGGAAGAAGCCTTGGCGCAGCGTGTTCAGGCGGCCCATCTGCCGGAAGCACTCCGGCAGCGACTTGTCGGCGATGCGCGCGCGCGGGACGCGCACGTTGCGCGTCGCGGCGAGGCGCGGAGTGCCGTCCGGCTCGACCCAGAAGCGCAGTTGGAAGTCCGACACGGCGATCGTCTGCGAGCGCGACTCCATGCCACGCAGGGCAGGCAGCTCGTCGCGCAGGCACTCCACGTCTTCTTCGTCGCTGAGGTTCACCGCCAGCACGGGCAGCGGCACCGCGAGGTTGCGGCTGTTGCGCGTGCGCAGCAAGCGCTCGACGACGCTCTCGCGCAGCTCGTCCTCGAACAGCAGCACCGCCGCGTCGCGCAATCGCCCCTCGTCGGCGGCCGAGGCAGGGTCGAGCGCACGCGATCCGCGCAGGAGCTCGAGCGAGGGCAGCAGTTCCTCCCAGCTCGTCGAGTGGCTGAACCAAGCGAGGATCTCGGGGGAATGCTCGGTCGCCGCCAGCGGCGAGGGCACCAAGGCGATCTCGGCGCCGATCGTGCCGGGTGGGAAGTACGACTCGTGGTACTCCCAGAATGGACGCTCGTTCTCCCGGCGCAGCAGTTCGGCCATGCGCCGCGCCAGCGCCTCCTCCAAGCGGCGCGCCGCGTCCTGCGCGTCGCCCGGCACGGCTTCCAGCAGCGCCGCGTGGTCGAGCTTCAATTGGTGCCAATGCAAGCCGCCCAGCACGATGGTCGGCAGCACCAGCAGGACGGCGTAGAGCAGCAGCGCCGTCAGTCGCGTCGAGCGAGGCGCGCTCAATCGTCGAACCAGCGGTAGCCCTTGCCGCGCACCGTCTGGATGAAGGTCGGTTGCGCCGGATTGGGTTCGACCTTGCGGCGCAGGCCGACGATGTGAATGTCGACCGTGCGCGTCTCGACGTTGGCGCTCTTGTAGTGCCACACGTCGAGCAACAGGTCGTCGCGCGTCACGACGCGCGAGCGGTTCTTCATCAGGTACTCGAGGATGTCGCCCTCGCGCGGCGTCAATTGCACGATGGCGCCATCGCGATGCACCTCCAGACGCTTCAGGTCGACCTTGATCCCGCCAGGCAGCTCCAGCATGCCGGCCGGACCGCCACGAGCGCCGGGGCTGCGGCGGAACTGCGCCTCGACGCGCGCCAGCAACTCGCGTGGGCTGAAGGGCTTCTTGACGTAGTCGTCGGCCCCCAACTCGAAGCCCCGCACGAGATCCTGCTCTGAGGCCAGCGCGGTCAGGATCACCACGCGCACGTCGCGGCCCTCGGCCCGCAAGTGCTTGAGCACATCGAGGCCGCCCATCTTCGGCAGCATCAAATCGAGGATGACGAGGTCGAGCCCGCCTTCGCGAATCCGCTCGAGGCCAGCCAGCCCGTCTGCGCAGGTCTCGACCGAGTACTGTTGCCGCTCGAGCGCTTCGCGCACGCCCGCCGCCAGCGTTTCCTCGTCCTCGACGACCAGGATGCGCCGCGCGGTGCCTTCGCCGCTCTTGTCCGGATTCGTGCCAGTCATGTCTTGGGAGGATGCCGTGCCGGTCATGCCGACGATACGAAGGGGAGGAGGTGGTGTGCGTGGCCAGAGCCGAGCTACCGGAGCACTACACAGACTTTGCACTGCACAGGCTTTGCACTGAGACGCGACAGGCTTGCGTTGCGACGGGAGCCTGACCTCCGCCGGCCTGCGTGAGCTGGGACATGGGATCCTAGCGACTTCGAGGATCCCGATGGGCGCTGGTGTAGTGCAGTTGCGTGCATGTCTAGGCTGGCAACCATCCTTCGCGCAATGACTTGCATCGACGAACTACCTTGCGAGCAGCGTCCGTTCAGCACCTTTCAAGCCACGCCGTTCCCCGTACGACCCGTCGCAGGGGGGGCAGGTTAGGCCTCACAATGGACGGGAAATGGATCGGACCGCCCGCCGGCCTCATCGGCCAGTCGAGCGGTCCGGAGCTTCTCCAAAAGCCAACGGAAGCTTAGCCCGCGCCAGCGCGGATGCCGGACTTTTGGAGGGATTTTTTAAAAATTCCTATGAAACGCCTTGATCTAGACGGTTTTTGATGGCAGCTCGGGCGTGAGGGTCCAGCAGGCCGTGGGGACGGCCAATCCCAGCCAGGCCAAATCCAGCGCATCCACTCGCTCGACGCCTCCGAAGAGGGCAGCCAAGGCCAGCAGCGTGGCGCTCCGTGTCACCCAACCGGCCCGTCCGAAGCCCAGCACCAAGACCGCCAACAAGCCCACCGTCAGCCAGGCAGTCAGCATCCCGAGCAGCTTGGCGGCATCGGCCTGGCGACCCATGTCGCCGATGGTGGTCCACCAGCCGTGGAGGCTCGCGGCGCGCGAGGAGCACCACAAGGCCGCGAGGGCGAGGTGGCACCAGGCTTGGGCGCGCGGGGAGGGGCGGGGGAGCATGCGCGCATGATGCTGGCCCCGTTCCCTGTGCGCAACTTGGTTGGCCTCTGGCACGGCATGGGCGCGTTCGGCGTCTAGGTCAGATCCGCTGGCTGAGTGCGCTGACTGGGTCTTGGCCCTCATCTCGCGGGCTCGAAGCACTCCGCCAAGCTTGTCGCTCGTTCAAGGAGGGCCGTGCGGGGCGTTCACCACGGCCATGGTCGTCGACAGCCCAAGGCCTGGTCGAACGAGCATGGCGACGGTGGCCGTCGGGTGCCTGCACGCAGCTGCATGGCGGGCGAGCTCTTGGAGCCTCGACGCAGGTCGCAACCAGCCTCGGCGGTGCGGCCGCAGGCGCAAGTCGCGGCGGCTGGGGCCAGCCACTTCCTTGATGGACGCTCGGCTCGATCGAAGCGTGGCACCCTCGGCGCACGATCCGACGTGAGCGCGCACAACGAAGGGGACCAGCATCGGAATCAGGGCTGCTCCCCCAACCCCTGCTCCCTCAACGCCTCCCTCGCCCACTCCGGCAAGCTCGAGTACTCCTCCCGCGTCGCCTCTCGCCCCGCCAAGCTCTCGCGCGCCGCCTCGACTTCACCCGCGCGGCACAGCGCCGCCGCCACGCGCAACTCGACGCGCGGGTCGAGGTCGTCCTCGAAGGCGCGGCAGGCGCGCAGGTATTGCCGCATGGAGCGCAGGCACAGGGTCCACGAACCGAGGGCGGCGTGGTCGTCGGCATAGCGGGCGTGGGCGTAGGCTTCCAAGCCCCTCTGGATGTCGCCGGACTGCGACTTGGACAACTCGAGGGCGGCGTCGGGGCCGAGCGAGCTCCAAGGAGGGCCGAGGCGTTCCCACTCGTGGCGAGCGGACTCGGGGACGCCGCGCAGGGCGGCGCGCGCGGCCAATGTCGCGAGCCAAGTCGCATCGGGCTGGCGGCCGGCGAGGCGCGACCAGGCGTCGTCGGCGCAGGCGGAGTCGCCGGCGTAGGCGCACAAGGCGTGCAGGTTGCGCGCCGCGACGGGGTGGCGCGCGTCGAGCGCCAAGACGGCTGCGTAACTCGCGCGCGCGCCTGAGGGGTCGCGGGCGGCGATGCGCAGTTCGCCCACTCGCAGCAGCGCCTCGATCGAGTGGGGGCGCGGTTCGAGCACCGCGAGCCAAGCGCGCTCTTGCACGTCGGGTGGCGCGCCAGAGCCCTTGAGGCGTCGCGCCTCCAAGGTGCGCGCGTTGGCGGAGTCGGGACGCGCCGCGAGCGCCGCTTGCAGCGCGCTGCGCACTGCGTCGGGCTCGACTCCCGTGCGCGCGATGTCGGAGAGCGCCGCGCCTTGCCGCACGAAGCCCAGCGCGTCGCGCGCCGCGAGGAGCGCCAGCACGACGAGCGCTGGCTGGCGAAATAGT
>SXXH01000163.1 GCA_005789645.1 Planctomycetia bacterium | reverse complement strand
GGCCGATGTCGACAAGCAGATCGGACGCGTGCTGGCGAAGCTCGAGGAGCTGGGCATCGCGGGGAACACCTACGTCATGTTCACCACCGACCACGGCACGCAGGGGCACAACGCGAATCCGCCGCTGTCCGGCGGCAAGGGCTCGCTGAAGGAAGGCGGCGTGCGCGTGCCGTTTGTGGTGCGCGGTCCCGGCATCGCTGCGGGTTCGACCACCAACGTGCGCGGCATCTCGTGGGACCTCGTGCCCACGTTCCTCGAGCTCGCCAAGTTCGACGCCAAGGACCGCGGCAAGATCGAAGGCGGCAGCCTCGTCGCCGTGTGGCATGGCGCCAAGGACGCGAAGGTGACGCGCCCGCGCGAAGAAGTCGTCATGCACTTCCCGCACTACGATCTCGACAACGGCGGCCCTGCAAGCGCGATCTACAGCGGGGCGCACAAGCTGTTCCGCAGCTACGAGACTGGCAAGGACAGCCTGTACGACCTGTCGAGCGACATCGGCGAGGGGCGCGATCTCGCCGCGAGCGAAGACGAGGCCACGCGCAAGCTCGCCTTGGAACTGGCCAAGAAGCTCGACGAGTACCTGAAGGCCGTTGGCGCGCAGATGCCGCGCGCGAACGAGGCGTGGGACCCTGCAGCGCCGGCGCCCGAGCGGCGCGGACGACGCGAAGGTGGTGGCGGAGGCCAAGGCGGAGGCCAGGGGCGCAGTCGCGAGGGTCGTCGCGGCGGCGATGCGGGCCAAGGCGGTACGCCGCCTGGCGGCGCCCCAACCGGTGGGAACACCCAGGGAGGGAACACTCAGGGCGGCACGAGCCAGGACGGTTGAACGCCATGCACCACCCTCACGCCATGCAGCGCCGCTTCGCCTCGCTTTCCAAGGCCAAGACCTCGGGCTTGCTTGTCCTGTTCGCCTGCATCGCGCAGGTCCACGCGCACGTCGGGCCGCACGAGCACGGCGCTGCCGGATTGGCCACGCGCATCGAGGTCCGCACCTGGGCCATGGCCGACGGCACGACGATCGTCGGGAGCTTCCTGTCCGCGGACGAGTCGCGGGTGCGCATCGAATGCGACGACGGCACGACCGCGGCGCTCGTGCGCGCGGAGCTCGACGGGGCCTCGCTGTCGTGGGTGGAGGCGGCCGAGGGCGCCTTGGCTTCGCTGAACATGGTCGGTCCGGCGCCGCGTCCCGTCTGGCCGCAGGACGACGAGGCCAAGGCCCCGGCGCGCGGGAAGGGCGAGGCCGTGTCGGCGAACCTCCCCTACGACGCGTTCGCGCCGGAGGTGCGCACGCGCCGCGACGAGCGCTGGCTGTACGTGGAGAGCCGCGGCTGGCCCGCGCACCCGATGATGGCGGGCATCCGCACGTGGCAGCAACAGGTGCCGCTGCCGCAACCGTACTCGGGCGACAACGCCTGGCGCATTCCGCTCGAGCCAAAGCTCGCCGACAAGCCGGTGTCCGGCAAGACCGCGCTGATGCGTGGCGCCGTCGCGCTGGCGGCCAACGGCGTGCCCATCTTCAACGCGCTCAACAACCGCGGCGAGGACGCGTACAAGATCGGCGAGCTCGACAAGTGGGGTGGCCACTGCGGCCGCAGCGACGACTACCACTACCACGCCGCTCCGCTGCACCTCCTGGAGACGCTCGGCAAGGACTCGCCGCTCGGCCACGCACTGGACGGCTTCCCGCTGTACGGGCTCTTCGATCCAAGGAAGCCCGAGACCTGTCCGTTGGGCGCGACCGACAAGCTCGACGAGCTGAACGGCCACGCCAAGGAAGGCGGCTTGTACCACTATCACTCCAGCCTCGAGTACCCCTACATCAACGGGGGCGTGCGCGGCGTGGTGCAGGTGGTCGGGGACCAGATCGATCCGCAGCCGCGCGCGGCGGGCGTGCGCGAGGCGCTGCAGGCGTTGCGCGGCGCGGCCATCGTCGAGCACAAGTCCACGGGCACGGACGCCTGGTCCTTGCGTTACACGCTCGACAAGGCCGAACACCGCGTCGAGTACAAGCAGCTCGAGGATGGGCGCTGGCAGTTCGACTTCGTTTCCCCCGACGGCGCGAAGCGCACCGAGATCTACCCCACGCAGCGCATCGGCGGCGGCGGTGGCGGCGGTTCAGGAGCAGGTCGCGGCGAAGGCCAAGGTGGTGGCCGTGGCGAGGGCCAAGGCGGCGGCCAAGGTCGGCGCGGCGGCGGTCAGGGCGGTAGTCAAGGCGGACGACGCGGCGAAGGACGCCCCGCCGAAGGCACGACGCCCCAGTTGCCGTGGATCCTCGCTCACGCCGCGGAGATCGACGCCGACGGCGATGGCAAGCTCGGGCGCGAAGAGGTGCTGACGCAGGCGCAGGCGGCCTTCGATGCCTTCGATGCCAACAAGGACGGCTCCCTCGACTCCACGGAGCAAAGCGCCCGTCCGCCGCGCTTGGCGATGGGCGGCTTCATTGGCCTGCACGCCAAGGAGCTGGACGAGGATGGCGACGGTGCCATCGCGCGCGCCGAGTTGCTGGCCGTGTCGACGCGCATGCACGCCAAGTCCGATCTCGATGGCGACGGCGCCATCGCCGGCGAGGAGTTGACCGCTCCAGCGCGCCAGCAGCGCGGACAAGGCGGGCAAGGGCGCCAAGGCGGTGGACAAGGCCAGGGGGGCGGGCAAGGGCGCCAAGGCGGCACGCGCGTCGAGGAGGACTTCCACGACGAGATCCCGGAACATCCGTGGGACATCGTGCTGGCGCGCCCAGGCGCCACCGACATGACGATCAGCGTGCTGAGCTGGTCCGAGGTGGAAGGCCGTATCGAGCACGCTCCCGCGGCGGGCGGCAAGTCCGTGACGAGCGCAACGGCCAAGCTGGTCCCCGAGAAGGCCCATGCCTTCGTGCTGGAGGACCTGCAGCCGGACACCGAGTACTCGTACCGTTGGCAGTGGCGCGAAGGCACGGGCGAGTGGAAGTCGAGCGAGCCGTTCCGCTTCCACACGCAGCGGCCGCCTGGAGCCCCCTATCGCTACGCGATCTTCGCGGACTCGCACCTCGACTCCAACGCGGACACCGCCACGTTCGGCTGGACGCTGGCGAACGCGCTGGCCGACAAGCCCGACTTCCTGGTCGACCTCGGCGACACCTTCATGGTCGACAAGCGCCGCGAGTTCCGCCAATCGAAGCCGCAGTACTACGCGCAGCGCTACTGGTTCGGGCGCATCGGCCATTCCACGCCGCTCTTCATGCTGCTCGGCAATCACGACGGCGAGCGCGGCTACCAGGCCGATGGTCCCGAGAGCATGGCGGTCTGGTCGCACGAGCTGCGCACCAACTTGTTCCCCTCGCCTGTCCCCGGCGGCATCTACAGCGGCAACACGGACGAGCATCCGCTGGTCGGCGACCTGCAGAACTACTACGCCTGGCACTGGGGCGATGCGCTGCACATCGCGCTCGATCCGTTCTGGTACACGACGGTGCGCGCCCGCGGCGAGGATGGCGACAACTGGACGCGCACTCTGGGGCGCAAGCAGTACGACTGGCTCGAGGCGACGCTCGCCGCGTCGAAGGCCAAGTACGTCTTCGTCTACATCCACCACCTGGTCGGCGGTCGCGGGCGCGACGCGCGCGGTGGAGTGGAATCCGCCGGGTGGTACGAATGGGGCGGCAAGGGCGAGGATGGCGTGGAAGCGTTCGCCACGCGGCGTCCCGGTTGGAAGCAGCCGATCCACGCTTTGCTGGTCGAGCACAAGGTGGCCGCCGTCTTCCACGGCCACGACCACCTGTACGTGCACAACCAGCTCGACGGCGTCGTCTACCAATGCGTGCCGCAACCCGGCAACACGCGCGGCGGCACCACCAGCGCCCAGCAGTACGGCTACGTCTCGGGCCGGATCCTCGGCAGTCCCGGGTCGTTGCGCGTCACCGTCGGCCCGGAAGAAGCCAAGGTCGAGTTCGTGCGCAGCGCCGAGCGCGCGCGACGGGCCGGCGATTCCAAGCAAGCCGCTGTGGTCGACCACGAGTGGACCGTCAAGCCGCGCCAGCCCTCGACCAGCGGAGGGCGCTGAGCTTCGGCGACCGCGGCAATTCTTCGGGGCGGGCCCTGGACCCGCCCCGAAGCGCCATCGCGATGGCGGACAGGCGTCAAGTGCGCCTGACGCGTTCCGCCGCCGAGGCCCGGTTCACTTGGCCAGCGCCGCTTCGATCGCCTGCTTGAGCTCGTCCGAGTCGGGCGCGGTGTTCGAGGTGTAGAACGCGATCGGCTGGCCATCCTTGCCGATCAGGTACTTGCAGAAGTTCCAGCCCGGGAGCTTGCCGGTGGCTCCGCCCAGCCACTTGTAGAGCGGCGACTGCTGCGCGCCTTCCTTGACGCTTTGCTTCTCGAGCAGCGGGAAGGTCACGCCGTAGTTCGCCTGACAGAACGCAGCGATGTCCTTGCCGCTGCCGGGTTCTTGGCCGCCGAAGTCGTTGCAGGGCACGCCCAGCACGGTGAAGCCGCGCGACTCGAGCGCGGCATGCAGTTCCTGCAGTCCCGTGTACTGGCGCGTGTAGCCGCACTCGCTGGCGGTGTTGACGACCAACACGACCTTGCCCTTGTACTGGGCCAGATCGGTGGGCGAGCCATCCAAGGCTACGGCCTTGAACTGGTGCAGGCTGGCGGAGGCGGCCGCCGAAGTAGTCTCGACCTTGGTCTCGAACATGCAGGAGGTGGCGGCAAGAGCCGCGAGGACGGCGACGACGAGGGGCTTCATGATGGTCGAGTCTACGCCCGGACCGGCAAGTCCGATTCGAAGGTGCGCACAGGACTCTCCGAGCTAGACTCCTTTGCGCGTCCCAGAGCCGGCTCCGTTCCTGCCCTCCAAACACGCTCGGAGAACCGCATGAAGCGACTCTGCCTCCTACCCATGATCCTGGCGGCTTGCCAAGCGTCCGAAGACGCAAGACAACCGTCAGACGCAGCGAGAACGCCCGCCGCGGTCGCGGCTACCTCTGTTGCGCCTGTGGCACCCGTTGCGGTGCAGCGCGCGATCCCTGCCACGCCGATCCCTGCCACGCCGGTCGCAGACCCTAGCGGCGAAGCGCCGCCCAACGCGCCGCCCGACACGCCGCGCGTGGCCGAAGTGAAGTCGATCGTGCGCGAGCAGGACGAGGCCATGGCTGCGTGGAGCAAGGCTTTGCGCGAAGCCGGCACCGACGCCGAGACGCGCACGGCTTGGATGAAGGCCAACCCGCGCCCGTCGAGCGATGAGGCGCGCGCCAAGTTGCTGGCGCTTGTGCAAGCCGAGCCCAAGGACGAAGCCGCGTGGCAGGCGTTGTCGTGGTTGTCGCGACAACCAATGGATGCGGACATCGCGCGCGACTTGCAGCTCGAGCACTTTGCCGGAGACGAGCGCATGGCGGACGAGATCGCCATGTTCGGCCGCTCTGGTCCGAGCACCGCGCGTCTCGTCGCCACCGATGGTGGCAAGCCGGTCGGCACTGCTGCTGACCTGGATCGCGGTCTGACGCGGCTCGAGTCGTTGCTGGCTCGTTCCCCGCACAAGAAGGTCAAGGCGCTCGTCGAGTGGGAGCTCGCCGAGCGCGCGCGGCGCGAGTACGAGGCCGGGCGCGGCGTGGCGCTCTCCGACGTGTTGGCGCGCTACGCGCGCATCGCCGCCGACTACGGCGATGTCGCGCGCGGACGCCGCATGTTGAAGGACTCGAGCGAGATGGCGATCCGCAGCCTCACGGTGCTCGCCGTCGGCCAACCGGCCCCCGAGATCGCCGGCGAGGACCTCGATGGCGTGGCCTTCAAGCTCTCCGACTACCGCGGGAAGGTGGTCATGCTGGACTTTTGGGGCGATTGGTGAGGCCCCTGCCGGGCCATGTACCCGCACGAGCGGTCGCTCGTGGAGAAGCTCGCCAACAAGCCCTTCGCCCTCGTGGGAGTCAACAGCGACTCCGATCGCGAGAAGACCCGCCAAGTGGTGGCCGAGAAGCAGTTGAACTGGCGCTCGTTCTGGAATGGCGGCAGCACCAGCGGTCCGATCTCGACCGAGTGGTGCATCGGCGGCTGGCCGACCGTGTACCTGATCGACCACAAAGGCGTCATCCGCTGGAAGAGCGTGGGCGTCAAGCAAGAGGTGCTCGACGCCGAGCTCGAGAAGCTCCTCGTGGAAGCCGAGACCGGCTGAGCGCACGACTTGCGGCCGGTCGCGAACGGGCGGCGCGTCCTCCAACGCGGAGGGTGCGCCGCCCGCGGCTTTCCAAGGTTGCCTCCGGCGGCGCGCCCACCTAGCCTCGCGCGTGCTTGGACTTCATCTACCTGCTGGCCTTGGCCCTCGGACCGGTCTACATCCTCGTGCACCTCGCATGGTCGCGCGACCGCTTCCGCGAGCCGCTCGGCAACGTGGCGCTGTACTTGCTGCTGGGCGCGCTGTCCGTCGTGCCTGTGTTGATCGCTTCGATCGCGATCGAGTTGGCCTTTCCTTCCAGCGAAGTCGGCCCGATTGGCCCGATCATGTCGGCCTTCCTCGGAGTGGCCCTGGTCGAAGAGGGCGCGAAGCTCCTCGCCTTGCGCCTGCGCGCTTGGCGCGACACGCACCTCGACGAACCCTTCGACTGGGTTGTCTACGCGGTGTCCGTCTCGCTGGGCTTCGCCGCCGTGGAGAACATCATCTACGTGCTGCAACACGGCGCTGGCACCGGTTGGCTGCGCGCGTTCACTGCCGTCCCCTGCCATGCGCTGTTCGGCACGGTCATGGGCGCGCGCTTGGCCTTGCAGGCCAGCAACAAGGGCAGCGTGGGCTGGTGCTGGTCGTCGCTGCTCTTGCCGATCTTGTGGCACGGCGCCTACGACGCACCGCTGTTCCTGATGGACGCCGGCCACGGCGGAGTGGCGATGGCGCTGGCGTGGTTGGTGGTCGTGGTGTGCCTGTGGCAGCACTCGGTCCACTTGCTGCTGCGGCTGCGGGCGCGACAGGAGTTCCCGCCGCCGCCGTTGTTGCAGCCTTTCCGGGCGTCGACCTTGGTGTGGAGGAAGCGCAGCTGATTCCGATGCTGGTCCCGACCGTTGTGCGCAACCTGGGAGGTGCCGGGCGTGGAAATCCCGACTCGGCTGCCACGAAATGCCGAGGAGCTGCGTCCTTGATTGGATAGGACCTGCTTGCGCGCCGCCAACCCGCGGCCTGGCGCCGTGGTCCTGCGGTCCCCGGACCTCCTCGTGCTGCCACGCGGCGGCTTGGGACCATGGTTTGCGGAACGGCACTCCGCGTCATCCCTGCGTGCTCCCGGCATGCTCCCTGCGCCGCGTGCGACAAGACCGGCCGGCCCTCGGCGGGGCTGACGGGCCGGACGGCGCGCGATCCACTTGCCAGGCCCGCGCAAGCAACCTGGGCGACGGGCATGGCCTGCAACCGCCCACCTGCCGCGGGGCCATGTCAATTGGACGTCGCCGGGGAGCCTTCAAGCAGCAGGCAAGCGCTGGAATCCTGCGATTCCAGCTGGATCGACGCCGCGCGCCATTGCCAGGCCGCGCACAACGAACGGGACCAGCATCCCCGCAAGGCGGCACGGGCCCCCTCCACGACGGAGGGAGCCCGTGCCGCATGTCAGCGCGTCAAGCTAACTTGACGCCACCGCGGCGCATCAGGGCGTCCAGATCACGGCCAGGCCGTTGGTCAGGTTCGAGCCAGTGACGCACGGGCCGCCGGCATTGCGGTACCAGACTTCGTAGTAGCGCGCCGCGCCCACGGCCGGGATCGCACCCCGCACCGAGATCGAGGGCTCGCCGGTCAGCGGGTAGCTGGCCACACCGCCGGTGCCGCTGCGCTGGACCAGGCGGATGACTCCGCTGTTGGCGCACAGCTTGCCGTCCTTGAAGGGCGACGAGGTGGCGTTGTTGCCTTGGAAGAACAAGCTGAACACCGGCTGGGCGGGGTTCGGCAGGCCGGTGACGTTCAGCACGAGGCTGTCCGCCGCGACCGACGAGAGACCCGTGCCGAGCAAGCCGGCGCCGACGCCGGTCGAGTTGCGGCAGCCCTGGACCAAGCCGGCCGGCACGTTGTTGCCGCACGGGCAGCCGGAGCTGCCGAAGCAGTACGGCGTGCCGCCGTTCGTCTCGCACGAGTCGGGCACCTGGTTGTTGTTGACGTCAGGCGCGCCGGCCGCGAGGTCGCACGCGTCGGG
>SXXH01000162.1 GCA_005789645.1 Planctomycetia bacterium | reverse complement strand
GGGTCCTCGCCCAGCGCCAACAACAGCTCGCGCACGGCGCGTTCAGCGCGCGGCAGATCCACCGAAGGCGCGACGAGACGCAACGCGTCGGAGTGCACGAGCACATCTTGCTCGAGGCCTTCGTGCTCGCCGTCGTGCTGGCATCCGGCGTGGGCGTTCTTGATCGCGATCATCGAAGAGCCTCCAAGTCCTGGCGCTGGGCGCGCCGTGTCTCGTCTTCCGTGGCGCGCCATGCTCGCAGCAGGTGTCGCGCGGACTGCGGGGCCAAACCGGCGTTCGGGCTCCGTTGAAGGCAATACGCGGGGAGGTGGATGCTTGGATGCGCGTGGAGGTTGCGCATGGCGACCGCCGCGGAGATGGGTTGGGGACTAGTGCGCGCGATCGCGGGCGGATTCCTGCATCGGGCCGCTCTCCCGTGGGCGAACACACGCATGCAGGTGATTCGTGCAAATCGGTCGTGCTGGTCCGAAACGACCACGGACGGCCCCGCGCGAACGCCTCCCGTCCACTTCCACCTCGATCACCACCACAAGGCCGGATCCCATGCGCAGCCAGCTCACTCCCCGCCAGGTCGCCCTGGCCATCGGCGTCAGCGAAGCGTCCCTCAAGCGTTGGTGCGACCGAGGGCTGCTGCCTTCCGTGCGCACCGTCGGCGGACACCGTCGCCTGCCGATCCATGGCGTGCTGCAGTTCCTGCGTGATCGCGGCCAGGCTGTCACACGGCCGGAACTGCTCGGCTTGCCGCCCTCCACGGGGCACGGGCCGCTGGTCTACGATCGCGCGCGCGCCGAGATGCGCCAAGCCTTGCTGGAGGGCGACGAGGAAGCCTTCCGCCGTCTCGGCTACGACTTGTGGCTTGGCGGCAACCGCCTGTGCGAGATCATGGAAAAGGCCATCGCGCCGGCCTTCGGCGACCTCGGAGCCGAGGTGCTTCACGGCCGCGCCGAGATCTTCGAGGAGCGCCGCGCGATCGAGATCTGCACGCGCTTCCTGCACGAGATGCGCCTGCTGCTGCCGCCGCCCGAACCCGATGCGCCGCTCGCCATCGGGGGCACCGCCGAGGGCGATCCGTACACGCTGGCCACCGCGATGGTGGAACTGGCCTTGCGCGAGTGCGGTTGGAAGGCCGAGAGCTACGGCACGGGCAACCCGCTGCGCACGCTCAAGGCGGCCATCGAGACCGTGCGCCCGCGCATGTTCTGGCTCTCCATCTCGGATGTGCCGCAACGCGAGAGCTTCGTGCGCGACTTCCGCCTGTTGCACGACGCGGCCTTGGCGCGCGGCGTCGCGTTGGTGCTCGGCGGCCGTGGCGTCGACCATGACCTGCGCGCGCGCCTGACCTGGGCGTTCTGCGCCGACAGCCTCGTGTCGCTGGTGGCCTTCGCCGAACGCTTGCGCGAAGCCTCCAGGCCCTCGCGCATCTGACGCGCGCGGCCGGTCGAGCGTCGCTGGTCGCACCAGGCAGGTTCCAGTCCCCAGCGTCAGGCGGCACGGGCCGCCTCGCTGCGCGCAGGGCCCGCGACGTATCGAGCCTCGGCGTCCCGAGCCTCGACGCGCGAAAAGTCCGCGGTCCTACTGCTCTTCGTCTTCTTCGGCCGAGCGAGCGGCGATCTCGTCCTCGTCGAGCATGCGCACGCCGATGATCGCCACTTCGAAGGCCACGCTGCGACCAGCCAAGGGATGGTTGGCGTCCAACACGATGGCGTCGGGCGAGATCTCGACCACGCGCATGTCGATGCTCTCGCCCGGCAGGTCGCGGCCCTCGTCGTCTTGCACCTGCACCGCCACCGTGTCGCCTGGGACGATCTCGCGGTCGGGCGGGAACGCATCGCGCGGGACCGCGACGATGGCCTCGGGGTCGTGGCGCCCGTAGGCCTCGCCGGGACCCAGCTCGATGCGCTTGCGCGCGCCCACCTCCAGCCCCTCGAGTGCGCGCTCCAAGGCCTCCGGCACCTCGCCATGGCCGTGGAGGTACTCCATCGGCTCGCCGGGCTCGGACGCGTCGACGAGCTCGCCGTCCGGGCCATGGAGCTTGTAGTCGAGCTGGACCAGCGTGCCGTGGCGGATGTTCAAGTGCGGTGGCCACGCCTGCGGCGTGGAATGCGGGTGCTAGGGATGCGTGAGCAGGGGCGGACTCCTCGCCGCCCGCGCCGCGTGGAAGCTCAGGCGCCGGCGGGCGCGGACTCGGGACGCTGGAAGACCAGCGAACCTTGCAAGGTTTGCGGCGGTTCGCCGTTCTTCTTGTCGCGCGTCAGGTAGGTGTAGCCGTGCAGGCCCGCCTCGTAGCGCCGGTAGAGCAGGGCGGACTCCTCGAAGGTGATGCGCTCCTCCTCGAGGGACTTTTCGACGCTGCGGCGCAAGTTCGCCAGCAGGTCGGACTCGAAGTACTCGACGTACTCGAGCACGTCCTGCACGCGCTCGCCGCGCAACACGTGCGTCAAGCGCGCCCGTCCGGCGTCGTCGAGGTCGACATGCACCACGTTCGTGTCGCCGAACAGGTTGTGCATGTCG
>SXXH01000161.1 GCA_005789645.1 Planctomycetia bacterium | reverse complement strand
GCTTGGTCAGGTAGTCGTCGGCGCCGAGCTCCAGCGCGCGCACCTTGACGCCCGCGTCCTGCTTGGCCGACAGGACCACGACCGGGGCGTCGGACTTGGCGCGCCATGCCTTGAGGATCTCGAGCCCCGACGCGCCGGGCAGCATCAGGTCCAGCACCAGCAAGTCCTCGCCTGCCGGCTCCTTGCCGAGGGCGACAGCGCCATCGGCCAGCCAATCGACATCGAAGCCCTCCTGCCGCAGGGAACTCACGATTTCACGCGCGATCTTGGGGTCGTCTTCTACGAGGCGCAGACGCTTCGACATGGAGCTGGCATGTGCTTGGGGCCGAGCGCTCCCCGGTGGGCAAGTGGGAGCAGCATCGACCCAGCCTACCGGAACACTCCACTCCAACCTTGGCCCCGCTGAATCCTCAAAATTCCAAGCAACTGGCCGAGGCCCGCTCGGGCATGGCACCATTCCTGAAGCACAGCTCAACATCCTCGGGTTGAGCGAACCAGTTGCGGTCTCTTTTCGTTCTAACCAAGGTCCGATCGGACGCTCTTGGGAGAGGGGCTCGCCCCCCGACCCGCAGCCCGACCGGAAAGAACATCCCACCCATCCATCGCCCGGCCACGCCACAGCGCGCGTCCTGCGCCATGGGCGGCTAGGCTTCGATCGCTGGAACCCAAAGCCCACATGCAACACGCGCACATCCTCGCAGCCCTGCTCCTCGTCGGCGCCGTCGGCCGTGCCCAAGGACCGGGAGGAGGCGGGCTGCCCAACGTCCCTCCCACCCCCCCCGGCAACCCGATCACGGCGGCCAAGGCCAGCCTGGGCAAGGTGTTGTTCTGGGACGAGCAGTTGTCGTCCAACGACTCGGTGGCCTGTGGCACCTGCCACTCCTCGAGCGCTGGCGGCACGGATCCGCGCGCCGCCTCGGCACCCGCGCGCATCCCCGGCCCCGACGGCGTGCTGAACACACCCGACGACATCGTCGGCACGCGCGGCGTGCCGCATCTCGACGCCACGCAGCAGCCGGTGTGGGACGCCCTGTTCGGGATGGACGTGCAGATCACCGGGCGTTGGAGTCCGACCACGATCACGGCCGCGTTCCAGCCCACGCAGTTCTACGACGGCCGCGCCAACGGCACCTTGGTCGATCCGGTGTCGGGCGCGATCGTCATCCCCAACGGCGCGTCGCTGGAGACCCAGATCCTGCAGCCGCCGGTCAGCGGCGTGGAGATGGGCCACGACGGCCGCGACTGGAACACGATTGCGACGAAGATCGCCGGCGCGACCCCGATGCGCCTCGCCGCCGCCATGCCCGCGGCGATGACGACCTACATCAATGGTCGCAGCTACCCCCAGCTCTTCGCCGAAGCGTTCGGCACGAGCGACGTGACGCCGATCAGGATCGCCATGGCGATCGCCACCTACGAGCGCACGTTGATCTCCAACCAAAGCCCCTTCGACGCCTTTCTGCGCGGCGTGCCCGGGGCGTTGACGCCGCAAGAAGCCGCGGGCGAAGTCGTCTTCCGCACCCAAGGACGCTGCCTCGCGTGCCACCCCGGACCGCGCGGCACGGACGACACCTTCCGCTACACCGGGGTGCGTCCGCAGAACGACGACCTCGGACGATTCAACGTGACCGGCAACCCCGGCGATCGCGGCCGGATGAAGGTTCCGAACCTCCTCAACCTGGAACTGCGCCAACGCTACTTCCACAACGGCCAGTTCACGACCATCGAGCAAGTGGTCGACTTCTACAACCGCGGCGGCGACTTCAACGCGCCCAACAAGGACCCCAACATCGTGCCGCTGGGCTTGACACCGCAGCAGCGCGCCGACTTGGCCGCCTTCCTGCGTAGGCCGTTCACCGACCCGCGCGTGAGGAACCGCACTGCGCCCTTCGACGAGCCCGTCTTGTGGTTCCAGTCGAATCGCGTGCCGCAAGTCGTGGGCGTCGGCACCGCTGGCGCCAACGGCAAGGTCCCTCGCGTGGCCGCCGTCGAGCCGGCCTACATCGGCAACGGCGCGATGAGCTTCTCGATCGTCGACGGCACGCCGGGCAAGAAGGCGATCCTGATCGTGTCGCCGACCTTGGTGGCAGGCGGCTCCGTGTTCCAGGGCGCCTTGCTGCATGTTCCGACCTCGGGCGGCACGATCGTGCGCATCGGCCCGCTGGCGGATGCTGGCGCCAACACCGGCTGGGGCCGTGCGACGTTGAACCTTCCCAGCAATCCCGCGCTCGTCGGCCAGACGCGCACGGCCCAATGGGTGGTCATCGACAATGTCTCGGCCACGCAACGCCTGGCCGCCTCGAACGCGGTGCAGTACACGATCTTCTGAAGCCGAAGCCAGCGGCGCGCAGCGCGCCCAATCGCTCCCGCGAGCGCGACCAGAACGAGGCCCCGGACGCCAAACCCGGGGCTTCGTCGTGTCGGCAGGACTCGTCTAGCGCGACTTGCGCCGCGCGGATGACTTGGCGCGTGTTCCACTCGACGGATCGACCAGCGCGAAGTCGAGCACCTCGTCGACCGTGCGGACGAAGCGGAACTCCAGCGCCGCGCGCGTCGACTTGGGCACTTCCTCCGCGTCGGCGCGATTGCGCTCGGGCAACACCACCATGCGGATCCCGGCGGCGTGCGCCCCGAGCACCTTCTCCTTGATGCCGCCCACCGGCAAGACGAGCCCGCGCAACGAGATTTCGCCCGTCATGGCCACTTCAGGCCGCACCAGCCGGCCGGATAAGAGCGAGCACAAGGCGGTGTAGAGCGCGACGCCGGCGCTCGGACCATCCTTCTGGATGGCGCCCGCGGGCAAGTGCACATGCAGGTCGTGCGTCTCGAAGAAGCGCGGATCGAAGCCCAAGGAACGACTGCGCGACTTGACCAGCGACAAGGCGGCTTGCGCGCTCTCGCGCATCACCTCGCCGAGCTGTCCGGTCAGGATCAACTGGCCCTTGCCGGGCATCGAGGTGGCCTCCACATGCAGGATCTCGCCCCCCACGGGCGTCCACGCCAGTCCCGTGGCCACACCCGGCACCGAGGTGCGCGAGCGCTGCTCGTCGGCGTGCGGCGCGGGTCCGAGGATGGCGACGAGGTCCTTCTTGCCGATCGCGGCGCCGCGCGACTTGCCTTCGGCCACGCGCGCGGCGACGTGCCGCACGATGGCGCCGATGCGGCGCTCCAACTGCCTGACGCCCGCTTCGCGCACCCATCCCTCGAGGATCGCCTCGAGCGCGTCGCGCCCGACCTTGCAGCGTCGCTGGTCGAGCCCGTTCTCGGCGAGCTGCCGCGGCAGCAAGTAGCGTCGCGCGATCTCCAGCTTCTCCTCGCGCGTGTAGCCCACGAGCTGCACCACCTCGAAGCGATCGCGCAGCGGCGGCGGAACCTGCTCGAGGACGTTGGCCGTGGCGATGAACAGCACCTTGGACAAGTCGACGGGGACCCCGAGGTAGTTGTCGCGGAACGAGTGGTTCTGCTCGGGGTCGAG
>SXXH01000160.1 GCA_005789645.1 Planctomycetia bacterium | reverse complement strand
GGTTCGCCGACCGCCCCGAGCACGAGAGCGCCCGGAGCGTTCAGCAACGGCCGTTCGGATGTGGACGGGCGCGTGGGCGCATGGGTCGCCTGCGGCAGAGCCTGCGCGCAGACGGAGCAGGCGACGAAGCCGGCGACGAGGAAGCTAATGTGGGGAGTGCTCATGGGGAGTTGAGCGGTCGCTTGCTTGTCTCGGCTCGGCCATGGCGGGCTCGGGCAATTCAATGCAAGTTGGATAAATCATATTGCTTTTCTGGTATTTCCGATACGTCAAACGATCGACTAGTCGCGACCCCACGCACAAAGACAGACCATCGATTCAGTTGCCCTAAAGGGCACCGCAGTCGGCCGCGTCCCGCTGCGCTAGCGCAGCGCGCGCACGGCTCGCAGGCCGAGCGTCGGCTCCTGCGTGAGGGGCAAGGTGTAGTTCGCCTCGCCCCAGCACAGCTGCTCCCGCGATGTGGCGTACGAGCCGCCCTTGGCCCAGCATTCGCCGCCGGCGACGCGCTCAGAGCACCACTCCCACACGTTGCCGTAGAGCTCGTGGACTCCGAAGGGATTGGCACGCAATGCCCCGATGGGAGCGGCATGCACATGTCCGTCGTCCCAGGCGCTGACCTCGCCCTCGTAGTTGTTGCCGACCTTGTACGATCGGTCGGCGATGTTGCACGACAAGCCAGCCTCGGCGCTCGCGACGTCGATGGGCCAATGGCGCACGTCGCGTCGCGCGGGTTCGCCGACGACCTCGAACCCGAAGGCGGCGTGGTCCCATTGCACGGCGGAGGGCAACGCGAGCCCGGCCGAGGCGAGCACGCGCGTGGCGGCATGCCAGTCGATCCCCGCGGCGGGTCGCAGTCCGCGCGAACGCCAAGCGTGGCGAGCCTCGTCCAGCGTGGCCGAATCCGCGAGGCGGGACCATTGCGCCTCGGTCAGCTCGTGCTTGGCGCAGAAGAACGGCGGCACATCGTGCTCGAACAGCTCCACCTCGTCGGCGCGCGGGAAGTCCTTGCCGAAGACGATGGCCTTCTTCGTGCGCGCGTCGATGCGCTGGACGATGCGGCCTCCCGGCAGCAGGACGAGCACGATCGCGTGCTCCGCTCGCGGCTCGATGCGGCCATCGGCTGCGCGACGCGGAGGTTCGCCGCTCGGCAGGTGCGCGAACTCCAAGAAGCCCGAGTCCGGATCCGCGCCCAGCGGCAGCAGGTCCTCCTGCGGCGCCAAGCCGCCCGTGGGCCAGCGCGAGTTCTCGTAGCGCGGACTGTCCTGCACGGCCTGCAACGCGGCCGCCCACGCGGCTTGCGCCGGTTCGGCGGCGAGCAAGTCGCGCAGGGCGCGCGCGCGGGAGAGCCTGGCGGGGACCGACAGCTTGCCTTCGAGATCGGGCCCCAATCCAAAGGGCTGTCCGCCCGCGGTGCAGCCGAAGTGCGCCAAGGACGCCACGGCCGCGCGCAGGCGATCGTGCAGGTCCTGCAGGCGCAGGTCGGCGAAGCGCGCCTGCGTGCCCAAGGCGGCGATGCGCAGGTCGAGGAGTCGCAGGTCGCGCTCGGCCAGCGCGATGGCCTCCTCGGGCTCGCGCGCCACCTCGGCTAGGCGCAAGCACGCCGTCCGCACGGCGTCGCGCTCGCGCCGCAAGCCCGCGAGGATGGAAGCCCAGTCCGGGCGTTCCTCGGGTGCGCGCATGGCCTCCACCTCCGACTCCAACGCGCGCAGATCCTCCTCGGCCTGCCGCGTGGCGACCTCGAACCGGCCGCACGCCGCCAAGAGCCACCAGCGCGCGCGCATCAGGTCCGAGTCGGGCCATGGCTCGGGCGTCTCGTGCGCGCGCGCGGACTCTCCACGCACGACGAGGTCCAACAGCCCGAGTTCGCTTCCCTTGCGCAGCATGGCCAACGTGTGCTCGTCGCCCCAATCCCGCTCGGGCGGCTGCACCGCGCCGAGATGGTCTGGATCGGTGGCCAAGGCCAGGACCTGCTCGGCGTCGTCGCGGTCCTTCTCCGACAACCCCGCCCTCGCCGCCACGCGCAGGCCTTCGGCTTCGCGATCGGGCCATGGCTCGCGACCGGCGATGCGCCGCAGCCAGGCCGGCTCCTCCGCCAGCAGGTCGCGCAGCCACATGGCCTCGTCGAGGTCGACGTCGGTGGAGCGATCGACGGCCTCGACGTGGTCGGCTTGGCCCCGCAGTCGGACCAAGCGCTCGGCCAGCCCCTCGAGCCCGTCGCCGCCGCGCCGCGCGTCGCCCTCGAACAGCCTGCGCGCCTCGTCCACCCACGCCTCCATGGCCGGGATCGAGTTGCTCGAGGTGCCACCAAGCTGGCGCGCCTCCTGCTCCAGCGTCTCCACGCGCGCCTTGGCGTGGTCGGCGGCGATGGACAGGCGCCGCGCCTCGGACACGTCCAGCGCCAGGCTCAACTCGCGCTCGGCGAAGTGGAGCTGGATCGCCAGCACGCTGATCACGACGAGCGACGTCGTCACGAGCGACGCCACCGACGCCGCCACCGGATGCCGGCGACACCACTTCGCGACGCGCCGTGCCACGGAAGGCGCGTGGGCCGTGATCGGTTCGTGGGCCAAGTGCCGTCGCAGGTCGGCGGCGAACTCGGCCATCGATTGATAGCGGCGCTCAGGCTCCTTCTCGAGCGCCTTGCCGGCGATCAAGCACAACTCCAGCGGCGCGCGCGAGCGCAGCGTGCGCGGGTCGGGCGGGTCGCGGTTGACGATCTGGTCGGCGACTTGGTGCGTGGTGTCGCCGCCGAAGGGCTTGGCGAAGGCCAGCATCTCGTACAGGACGACGCCGAGGCTGAAGATGTCGGAGCGATGATCGAGTGGTGCGACGCGCGCGGTGAGCACCTGCTCGGGCGACATGTAGTAGTACGTGCCCACCAAGGTGCCCGAGCGCGACAACGACAAGTCCGCCACGCGCGCCAAGCCGAAGTCCGCCACCTTCGGCTGGTTGTCGCGGTCCATCAGGATGTTGTGAGGCTTCAGATCGCGATGGACGATGCCGGCGTCGTGCACGACCTGCAGCGCGTCGCACACCTTCGCCACCAACTCGGCGACGCTGCGGTCGTACTCCGTAGGCAAGCGGCCGGCGTCCTGCTCCTCGCGCGCCGTGACGAGTTGCGCGTGCAGGTCGCCGCCCTCCATGTACTCGAGCGCGATCCAGCCAAGCTCGCCGTCGCGCCCGGAGTCGAGCATCGCGACGATGCCCGCATGGCGCGCGCGGCCCATCGCCACGGCCTCCGAGCTGAAGCGTCGCCGGATGTCCTCGGCGTACTCGAGGTCGAGCTCGTCGTAGCGCACGAGCTTCAACGCCACCTGCTGGCCCGAGGGTTGCTGCGTGGCGAGCCAGACCTGGCCGAAGCCGCCCTTGCCGAGCAGGCGCTCGAGTTCGTACTTCTCCGCCACCAGCGCGCCCGGCACGAGGCGCGCGCTGGAATCGCCACCGAGGAGATCGCCGAAGTCGTCGAAGCGCCGCTTGTGCGCGCGCAGCTCCTCCTCGGCCGCGGGGTGGGCGGCGCACAACTCCTCGAAGTCGACCGGCTCGCCCGCCTGTCGGCGGCGCAAGTAGTCCTCGAACAGTTCGTCTGCGCCTTGTGTTTGCACGGCTCTCCAAGACCCGCCCGCGCGAGCCTCGGCACTAGTCGCGCAGGTGGACCCGAAAGCCTATCCCGCCCAAGCGCCTCCGGTCGGCGGCTAGGCGTGCTCGTCGGGGCGCCTCGCCGCCTCGCGCAAGTTCGCCTCCGCCCGCCGCAGCCATTCCATGCGCGCGCGGTTCCAGACCGCCAGGTAATCGGCCTCCCGTTGGAACCCTATCCAATGAGCAGCCGCCGGAGCTTGCGCGCAAAGGATCGAACCGTACATGAGCGCCTGCCGCGGATGCGCCGGCATCTCGACCAACGCCTTGTCGAGGACGACTTCGCTCTCGGCGATTGCGCGCGTCGCCAGCGCGCCGCCACCCCCTTCACCATCGACCAATTCCGCCAGCCAGACTTCCGGCCTGTTCCCCGCATCTCCACGCTGGGCCCGCTCCGCGGCCGGCATGGCTTGCATCCGGCGCGAGCCGGCGCGCACGGCGATGCGCGCGAGGAGCGCGTGCACGCCATTGCGTCCCGCATATGGGCGGCGATCTTGGAGCAGGAACAACCGCCTGTACGCTTCGACCCCCAATCGCGAGCCGTGAAGCTCGACGGCGCGCTCCACCCTGATGTACCGCTCGAGCTGCCCGCCGTAGCGCGCCAGCAACTCGAGGCCAGCCTCGCGCTCGCCACATTGGCACCGCACCAAGAGCTCCGTGGCAGGGCAGCGCCACGGCTCCTCGCACTGCGCAGGGGCAGGCAGCACCGCGCCGTACCTCCTCGTCGCGGGCGTGGGTCCGGCGGGATTGGTTGCGGCAGGATCGGGCGGATAGGTGCGGATGTCCATGGTGCCGGGGCCCGTCGTCGGTGCCATTCCGACGACCTTTCGCCCACATCCACGCTGAACGCGCGCTGCCGCTTGCCCTCGCGGGCAATCCGCGATCCACCACCGAATCCCCACCCGTCCGGGCGCAGCGTGGCGTCAGGTCCGCTCGCGCCACGCCTTCAGGCGCGGTTCGGCTAGTTGCAGCCACTTCATCTTGGAACGATTGACTAGATGGTCGAAGGCCGTAGCGTCCTTCAGGCCCATCCACTGGGCGGCGAGCTTCGAGGGCACCCCCAGTTCGAGGCGATAGAGGATGGCGTGGCGCTGGTCGTCCTCGAGTTCGCGCAAGGTCTCGTCGAGGATGGCGCGCAACTCGGTGCGTCCCGCCACGGACACGGGCGAGGACTGCTGCTTGACGAGATTCGTGAAGAGATCGTCGGCCTCCTCGCCCGAGACACCAGGCTTGTTCGAAGGCCGCCTTTGCTGCGAGATGATCAAGTTGATCGCCACGCGCATGAGGTAGGCGTAGACCGAGTCCTTGCCGCGGTACTCGAAGCGCTCGAGGCCCTGGAACAACTTGATGTAGGCGTCCTGGACGATGTCCTCGGCCGCGGCGCCGCGCAACGCGCCCATCTTCAATTGCACGAAGCGCTCCAGCCGAGCTTGGTAGCGACGCACCATCTCGTCGCCGGCGTCGCGATCGCCGTCCCTCATGCGCTCGAGCAGCACGACGGTCCCGCCCTCCAGGTCCGCGGGCGGCCCGGCGATCGAGGACGCGAGCTCCTCGTCCTTGCGTCGCTGCTTCTCGGCGCCACTCGGATCATCCGGCTGGCCTTCGTCGTCGCGCTTCTTGTGGAACATGTTGGCTTCGATCGCGGATCAGGTCGCAGGCAAGTCGTTCGACAGCAGGGACGTGGCGACGGCGCCCGTCGCATCCTCGCCGCATAGCCTACGCCATGCCGAGCCGGCCTTCACGAGGACTAGCGCCAGCGGCGCGCGTCGGCGCGGATCCGGCCCCGAATGCGCCAGGATTCCACCGGAATCCGCGCGAGATCGCGCCGCGGGAGGCGCTTGCACAGGTGGACTCGCCGCTTCCTCGTGGACCGGCGGCCAAGGTCCATTCCGGACCATCGCCAGCCAGCGCGGCTGGTCCCCGACTACGCACGCCGATCCCGGCCAACACATCATGAAGCACACGACGAACCCTCGACTACTCGCTCTGCTGCTCCTCGCCCTCGCGCCCACGGGCCTCGTCTCGTGCGCCACGAGCGGCTCGAGCGCCCAACGCGACTCCTCCGCGGATGTGGTCCTGCCGCCCTACCACGGTCCCAAGGCCCGCATCATCCTCGATGAGTTCGAATGGGGTGCGGGACACGGCGAGCATGAAGGCTCGAGCACCGGCGTGATCGAGACGACCTACGAGGACGAACAAGGCATCCAGCGTCGCTCGACGACCACCATCTCGGCGGGCGGCTCGACCAACCGAGTGTCCTCGGGACTGCACGCCTCGCTGCGGCAATCGCTGATGTCGACCAACCGCTTCATCGTCGGCGATCGCAAGGGCGTCGACAACCTGCGCAAGGAGCGCGACCTGAGGAACGAGGGACTCGCCAACCCCGAGACGGGCGCGCGTATCGGCCAAGTGCAGGGCGCCGACTTGCTGATCCGCGGCACGGTGCTCGAGTGGGAAGAAGACGCCGGCGGCAGTCGCGGCGGCGGCGGTGGCATCCTGCCCGGCTTGCTGGGCGGCGGGATCCTCGATCGATCGAAGGGCAAGGTGGTCGTCCACATCGAGATCGTCGACCTCGCCACGTTGGACACGATCGATGCCTGCCAAGTCGTCGGCGAAGCATCGGCCACCAGCTTCGACCTTGGGCTCGCGGGCTGGACCGGCGGAGCCTTGCTGGGCGGCGTCTTCTCGGAGTACGAGAAGAAGCCCATGGGCGACGCGATTCGCAAGGCCATCGCGGAAGCGGTCAAGTTCGTGGGGACCAACGTGCCGCAGGACTACTTCCGCCACACCCCCGCGAGGGCGGGCATGGGCGCCGACGGCATGGCTGCGGCGAGGCCCGCGACGCGGGACTGAAGCAGCACAGTCTTCGCCGCGCGTCGGATGAGCGTGGGCGCCGATCGGATCCAGTGGTCCGGACGGCGCCCACGCCGCGTCCATGGTGCGTGCAGCCCGGGCGCGAGGCCGATCGGCGCAGTCCTGACGCCATGTGATCGCTGGCAAGGTGCGCGACACGAGGCACTCCCCTACAATCCGTGCCCCCCCCCATGGCGCCTGCGCGTATCGAGGTCAGCGGCAACTGATGGACGGCTCGACCTGGTTGGCCGTCCTCGTGCTGGCGTTGTTCCTCGTCGCGGCGACGGGGATGGTGACGCGCGTGGTGCCGGCCTTGCTGGCCTTGCCGGTGTTGGCGGTGGCGGTGGCGTTGTGCGCGGCGGGGGCCAGCGAGGAGCTAGGGGCGACGCAGGCCTTGGGGCTCGTGCTGCAGCAAGGCTCGACGCTGCTCGCCGAGGCCATGGTCGTGTCGCTGCTCGGCGGCGTGCTGAGCTTCCAACTGCACAAGAGCGGCGTCGCCGAGCGCATCGTCAAGTCGGGCGCGGAACTGTTCGGCGAGGATCCGCTGGTCGTGTCGGTGTTGGCGTTGCTGCTCGTGGCGCTGCTCTTCACCACCATCGGAGGACTGGGCGCCATCGTGCTGGTGGCGATGATCGTGCTGCCGCTCCTGGCGACGCTCGGCATCGAGGGCGTGGTGGCGGGCGGCATCCTGCTCTTCGGCATCAGCCTCGGCGGACTGCTCAACCCGGGCAACTGGGTGGTGCACGAGACCGTGCTCATGGTGCCGCGCGCCACCGTCGAACAGTTCGCGCTGACCGCCTTCGCGCTGACCTTCGTGGCGGCCTTGTGCTTCATCGTGGTCGAGCTGGCGCGCACGCGGCTCATCCGCCTCGCGTCGGGCTCCACGGTGCTGGTCGTCGGTGGCGCGGCGCTGGTGCTGGCGGGATTGGCGTACGCGGCCGAGCTCGTGGGCGACTGGCGCGCTTGGGCGGCGCCGGCGTTGTGGATCGCGTTGGGACTGGCGACGCTCGCCATGCTGGTCGACTTGCTGCGCCGCGCGCCGCGCTGGCGCCTGGACTCCGCGCCCATGCGGCCCTTCGCCTTCGCGGCCCCGCTCGTGCCGCTCCTGCTCGTCCTGGTGGCGCGACTGCCCGCGCCGGCGGCCTTCGTGCTCGGGATCGCCTACGCCTCGCTCGCCACCGCGCGCCCGGGGAGCCTGCGGCTG
>SXXH01000159.1 GCA_005789645.1 Planctomycetia bacterium | reverse complement strand
GCTTCTCGCCGCCCGACAACTGGGCCGGTCGGTGGTCGAGCCGATCGCCGAGCCCGAATTGGACCAGCATGGCGCGCGCGCGCTCGCGCAACTCCTTGCGGCGCTCGACGAGGTCCGGATCGGATCCGATCATCGCCGGCAGCAGCACGTTCTCCACGGCGTCGAGCTCGGGGATCAGGTGGAAGAACTGGAACACGAAGCCCACGGCGCGATTCCTGAGGCGCGCCCGCTCGCTCGGCGGCTCCTTCCACGCCGAGACCGAGCCGTAGCGCACCTCGCCTTCGTCGGGGGCGTCGAGCAGGCCCAGCACCTGGATGAGAGTCGACTTGCCCGCGCCCGACGAGCCCATCAGCGCGACGAGCTCGCCGTCGAAGAGCTCCAAATCGACGCCGTGCAGCACCTCGACGACGCGATCTCCGACCTTGAAGCGGCGCGTCACGCCGCGCGCGGAGAGCAGCGGCTGGGCCTTGTACGCGGACTGGTCGGCCATCTCGAGGTCACTCGTGGCGCAAGGCGTCGAGGGGGTGGAGCCGGCCCGCGCGGACGGCGGGAACGAGCGCGAACAGCAGCGTGCACAGGAACGCGCCCAGCACGATCAACGCGACCCAGCTCGGGTTCACCACCGAGGGGATGTGGTCGAAGATGTACACGCCGCGATCGAAGATCTGCACTCCGAACACGCGCGACAGCCATTGCTCGATGGCGTCGATGTAGATCGCGCCGAGCACGCCCAACACCGCGCCGAACAGCGCCCCGAGCAGCGCGTCCCAGAACGCGACCAGCAGGAACAGCTGCGAGACGCCGCCGCTGGTGGCGCCCAGCGCCGTGAGGATGCCGATGTCCCGGCGCTTCTCGGTGACCATCATCGAGAGGATGGCGAAGATGGTGAAGGCCGCGACGAGCACGACCAGCGACAACATGATGCCCATCAGCACGCGTTCGTTCTTGATGGCGGCCAGCAGCGAGCGTCGGTGGTCCTCCCACGTGCGCACCTCGCCCGCGTCCAGGCCGCGCAGGATGCCGAGCTCCGACAAGCGCGCGGACAAGTCGGACTGCAGGGCGCGACCTTGCTGCTCGTAGTCGCGCGTCTTGACGAGCACTTGGCTGTAGAGTCGTCCGCTGCCGAGGAAGTCGACCAACTCCGAGCGCTCCATGTAGATGCGATCGAGGTCCATCTCGTTCTCGCCCGAGCGGAAGGTGCCGGCCACGATGTAGCGCCGGTTCTGCACCTGGAAGTCGCCGCCCTGCGCGTCGGGCACGCCCGTGACCACCTCGATCACGTCGCCGCGCCGCAGGTTCCAGGCGCGCGCCAATTGCTCGCCCACGACCACGGAAGCCAGCGGTCGGCCGACGGGCTCGTGGCCGGGCGGCGGCGCGAAGGGGCGTTCGGGGTCGACGACGCGCGTCGCACCGGAACGAGGCGCGCGTTCGAGGTCGGCGCGCAGGGCCGTGGTGGCGTACTCGTCGGCGAGGTCGATGCCAACGAGCTTGACGCCCGAGAGGCTCTGCGAGCCGGTGGCGTCGCTCATGCGCAGGGCGCTGATGGCGGCGTCGCCTCCACCTTGGCCGATGATGCCGTACCATACCAGTTGCGCGCAGGCCGCCTCCACGCGCGGATCGGCGCGCACCACCTCGAGCACCGGACGCGGATCGAGGGGCGGCAGCTCGCCGCCTTCCAACGGCAGGAACAAGGGCTCGACCGACAAGTCGGACAGCCCGCCGCGCAGCGTCTTCTTCGACTGCTCGAGGAAGCCGGTCATGATCGACAGGATCATGATCAAGGCACCCACGCCCACGGCGATGCCCACGACTCCGATGATGTTCGTCTTGCGGGTGCGCATCCAGCGCCACGACAGGAAGGAGCGGTACATCGCGGCTCGCTTCAGGTCGCCATGGCCTTGAGCTTGTCGAGCTTGGCGCGCACCGCGGCGAGTTCCTCCTCGAGCTTGCGCGCCTTGCCGCGCAGCAAGAGTTCCTCGGATTCGGCGCGATCGGGCTTCATGGCGGGGAACAGCAGCACGTCGCGGATCGAGTCCTGGTTCGTCAACACCATGACGAGGCGATCCACGCCCACGCCCAATCCTCCGGCCGGGGGCATGCCGTACTCCAGCGCCTGCACGTAGTCCCAGTCGACCTCGCCAGGCGCTTCCGGATCCTTGGTGGCCACCTGCTCCTCGAAGCGACGCGCCTGCTCGGCCGGGTCGTTGAGCTCGCTGAACGCGTTTCCGAGCTCCATGCTCGCGAGATAGACCTCGAAGCGCTCGGCGATGCGCGGATCGTCCTTGGAGCACTTGGCTAGCGGGCAGATCTGCACCGGGTAGTCCACGACGAACACAGGACCCGCGAGCGACCCTTCGACGGTCGCCTCGAAGACCTCGTTCATCAGCTTCCACGGGTCGTCGCAGCGGGGGATGCCCAGCTCCTCGGCGCGCCGCTTGGTGCGCGCGTGGTCGTCGAAGGCGAAGCCGTTGGCGCGCTCGAAGAGTTCCGTGTAGCGCAGGCGTTGGAAGGGCGCCTTCAAGTCGTACTCGCCACCGCGGAAGCGCACCTTGGTGGTGCCGTTCGCGGCCATGGCGCAGCGCTCGAACAAGCGCTCGACGAGCTCCATCATGCGGCGGTAGTCGGCGTGCGCTTCGTACAGCTCCAGCATGGTGAACTCGGGAT
>SXXH01000158.1 GCA_005789645.1 Planctomycetia bacterium | reverse complement strand
CGACGCGCCGGCGGCGCCCGTGCCGGCGCACGGCCCGCGACGCACCTTGGAGTTCAGCGGCAGTTATGGCCGCGACCTGATGGCCGAGGTGGGGCGCTACGCCGCCTCGGTGGCCGAGCTCGCGCGCACGCGCGAGCACGACGTGGTCCACGCGCATGATTGGATGGCCGTGCCGGCCGGACTCGCGGCCGTGCGGGCCTCGGGCAAGCCCTTGGTGCTGCACGTGCACGCCTGCGAGTACGACAGGAGCGGCGAGGCCGTCAATCCGCATGTGCGCGAGCTCGAGCGCCTCGGCATGGAGGGCGCCGATCGCGTCGTGTGCGTCAGCCACTACACTGCGCGCGTGGTGCGCACGAGGTACGGCATCGACCCGCGCAAGATCCGCGTGGTGCACAACGGGCTCGACGGCGATCCGCGGCGCGGCGCGCGCGCTGCCGCCAAGGCGATCCCCGAGCCGATCGTGCTGTTCCTCGGACGCGTCACCTTCCAGAAGGGGCCCGACTACTTCCTCGAGACGGCGGCGCGCGTCGCCAAGGTCGAGCCGCGCGTCAAGTTCGTCATGTCGGGCAGTGGCGACATGCTGCCGGCCATGATCGAGCGCGCGGCGCGCCTCGGCCTGTCGCGACACGTGCACTTCACCGGCTTCCTCCGTGGCGCGGAGGTGGAGCGCATGTACGCCATGGCGGACATCTACGTCATGCCTTCGGTGTCGGAGCCGTTCGGCATCTCGCCGCTGGAGGCCATGGCGCAGGACGTGCCGGTCGTGCTTTCGCGCCAGTCGGGCGTCTCCGAGGTGCTCAAGAACGCGCTCAAGGTCGACTTCTGGGACGTGCAGGAGACGGCCAACAAGATCCTCGCGCTGCTGCGCTATCCGGCGTTGTCGCGCACCTTGCGCGAAGAGGGTCGCGAGGAAGTCCGCCGCATGGGTTGGGGGCGGCCGGCCGAGCTGGTGCGCGGAGTGTACGAGGAACTCGCGGGGGTGCAGTCGTGACGGCCGTCAGCTTCTACTTCCAGGTGCACCAGCCGTTCCGGCTGCGGCGCTACACGTTCTTCGACATCGGCGCGAGCGAGCACTACTTCGACGATCCCGAGAACGAGCGCATCGTCAAGCGCGTGGCGCAGAAGTCCTACATCCCGATGAACACGCTGGTGCGCCAGCTCGTCGAGGAGACCAAGGGCGACTTCCGCTGCTCGTACTCGGTCAGCGGCGCCGTCATCCGCCAGATGCAGCTCTGGGCGCCCGAGGCGCTCGACAGCTTCAAGGCGCTCGCCGATACCGGCGCGGTCGAGTTCCTGTGCGAGACCTCGCACCACTCGTTGGCCTCGCTGGCCGACCTCGACGAGTTCCGCGCCCAGGTCGAGGCGCAGCGCGCGCTGGTGCACGACGTCTTCGGGCACGAGCCGGTCGTGTTCCGCAACACGGAACTGGTGATCGACGCGCGCATCGCGCGGGCCGTCGAGGACCTCGGCTTCCGGGCGCTGCTGGGCGAGGGCGCCGACCACCTGCTGGGCTGGCGCAGCCCGCACCATGTCTACAGGCCGGAGGGCTGCGAGAAGCTCAAGCTCCTCTTGCGCAGCTACGCGTTCAGCGACGACATCGCCTTCCGCTTCTCCAACCGCGGCTGGCACGAGTGGCCGCTGACGGCCGAGAAGTTCGCTTCGTGGGTCGGCGGCGTCGACGAGGACGACGCCTTCGTGGGCCTGTACATGGACTACGAGACCTTCGGCGAGCACCAGTGGGAGGACACCGGGATCTTCGACTTCATGCGCGCGCTGCCGGAGGTGCTCCTGGCGAACCCGCGGTTGTCGTTCGCCACGCCCGGCGAGGTGGCGCTGGCGCACGATCCGGTCTCGCGCCTCTCGATCCCGCGCCCCGTGTCGTGGGCCGACGCCGAGCGCGACATGACCGCGTGGCTCGGCAATCCGATGCAGCGTTCCGCGCAAGAAGCGCTCTACGCCGCGCTGCCCGCGGCGCGCGAACTCGCGCGCGCCGGCGAACCGGCGTGGCTCGAGACTTGGCGGCGCCTGTCGACCTCCGACCACCTGTACTACATGTGCACGAAGTGGTTCAGCGACGGCGACGTGCACAAGTACTTCAGTCCGTACGCGTCGCCCCACGACGCGTTCATCACCTTCATGAACGTCCTCGACGACTTCGCGCGCCGCAGCAACGCGGCGCTCGAGGCGTCTCGTCCCCCCCAAGCTCCGCGTCGGCTCGAAGCTTCCGCGGCGCCCTCTCCCGAACCAGGCCAGGATCCGTGAGCCTCCCCAACACGCTCTTCGAAGTCAGCTGGGAAGTCTGCAACAAGGTCGGCGGCATCCACACCGTCGTCTCGACCAAGGCGCGCACGCTCGTCGAGGAACTCGACGACAACTACATCTGCATCGGGCCTTGGCTGCTCACCGGAGGCGAGCCCAACGCCGCCTTCGTCGAGGAGGCGTGCTGGGCCGAGTTCTGCGATTCCTGCCGCGCCGACGGCGTTCCGGTGCGCGTGGGGCGTTGGAACATCCCGGGTCGCCCGCGCGCGATCCTCGTGGAGTTCAGCGGGTTGTACGCCCGCAAGGACGAGATCCTCGCCAAGTTGTGGGAGGACTACCAGGTCGACTCGCTCAGCGGCGGATGGGACTACGTCGAGCCCGTGCTGTTCGGCTGGGCCGCGGGCATGGTGATCGAGCGTTGGCGCGCCGCGCATCCCGCCCCCAAGAGCGACTCCTGCGTGGCGCAGTTCCACGAGTGGATGACGGGTGCCGGCCTGCTGCAGCTCAAGAAGAACGCGCCCGCGGTGGGCACCGTCTTCACCACGCACGCCACCATCCTCGGACGCTCGATCTCCTCGGGCGGCGTGCTGCCGGAGGATGGTCTCTCCGGCCGCACCAGCGCCGAAGCCGCCAAGGGCCACAACATCACGGCCAAGCACTCGATCGAGCAGGTGTGCGCGCGCGAGGCGGACGTGTTCACCACGGTGAGCGAGGTGACCGCCGACGAGGCCGAGTTGTACTTCGGCCGCCGCGCCAGCCCGCTGCTGCCCAACGGCATCGACCTGTCGGTGATCGACGAGATGTGCGGGCAGACCGGCCGGGACGCGGCGCGCGCGCGCCTCTTCGACCTCGCCTCGCGCATGGTGGGCGAGGATTGCTCCGACGCGCAGCTCGTCGCGACTTCCGGACGCTACGAGTTCCACAACAAGGGCATCGACCTGCTGCTGGAGGCCGCGGCCCGACTGCAAGGCCGTCCGGGCCGCAAGCTCGTGCTGTTCGCCATGGTGCCGGCCGGCCAATCCGGCGTGCGCAGCGAACTGCTCGAGCGCCTGTCGCGGCCCGCGTCCGAGGCGCGCGGCACGCTCGGCGTGTCCACGCACAACTTGTTCGAGCCCGAGAACGACCCGATCCAGCGTCGCTGCAAGGAACTGGGACTCGTAAACGCGCCCGGCACGCGGGTGAAGGTCGTGCAGGTGCCGATCTACTTGTCGGAGTCGGACGGGTTCCTGAACCTGCCGTACGAGGCGGTGCTGCGCGCGTTCGACGTCTCGGCCTTCCCGTCGTTCTACGAGCCGTGGGGCTACACGCCCGAGGAGAGCCTGGCGGTGGGCGTGCCCACGCTCACGAGCGACCTCGCCGGGTTTGGCCGCTGGGCGTTGGAGAAGCAGTTCGCGCGCGAGGATGGCGTCATCGTCCTGCCGCGCGAGGCGCGCGCGCGACGCGGCGCGGAGGGCTTCGCCGAGGCCGCGCAGGAGTTGTGCGAGGCGCTCGAGGCGTTGCTGGCCGACGATCGCCCGCGGGCCGAGATCGAACGGACTTGCCGCGCCACGGCGTCGGCGGCCGCGTGGACCGGACTGGTGCGGCGCTACCACGACGCCTTCGACTCGGCCGCCAAGTCGGCCGCCAAGCGCGCCGGCGCCCCGGCCTTCGCCATGCGCGCGCCGCGCACGGTCGAGATCCGTCCGACGCAACAACGCGCGCGTCCGCGCCTGATGGGGTTCACCGTGTCGGCCACCATGCCGCGCCAGCTCGAGGGACTCGAGCGGTTGGTGCGGAACTACTGGTGGTCGTGGGACTCCGAGGCCACGCAGCTCTTCTCGGAGCTGCAGGACCGCGGCGCGCACGAGGACAAGTGGAAGAAGCACGACCACAACCCGGTGCCGTACCTGCGCGAGCTGTATCCCGACGACCTCTCCAAGCGCGCATCCGACGCGGCCTTCGTGGCGCGGCTCGACAAGGTGATGGCGCGCTTCGACGCCTACATGGCGAAGAAGCCCGCGGCCATCAAGGTCGCCGGTGGCGCCATCGACGAGCGCCACCCCGTGGCCTACTTCTGCGCGGAGTTCGGCATCCACGAGTCGCTCAAGATCTACTCGGGCGGCCTCGGGATCCTCGCCGGCGACCACCTGAAGAGCGCCAGCGACATGGGCCTGCCGCTCGTGGGCATCGGGCTCTTCTACCGCAAGGGCTACATCCGCCAGCGCGTCACCGCGGCCGGCGACCAGGTGGCGGGCGAGATCGAGAACGATCCGCGCGACCTGCCCATCGAGCCGGTGCTCGACGAGAACGGCCGCGCGCTGACGATCACGCTGCAACTGCCGAGTTCCGATCTCGTGTTGCGTGCGTGGAAGGTGCAGGTCGGGCGAGTGCCCTTGTACTTGCTCGACAGCGACCAGCCGGAGAACAGGCCGGAGGATCGCGAGATCACGCGCCAGCTCTACGGCGGCGACCACGAGATGCGCCTGCGCCAGGAGATCGTGCTCGGGCGCGGAGGCAAGCGCCTCCTGACGCGCCTCGGCATCCATCCGTGCGTGTTCCACATCAACGAGGGGCACGCCGCGTTCCTCGTGCTCGAGCGCGTCAGCCGCCTCGTGCGCGAGCACGGCCTGACCTACGACGAGGCGCGCGAGTTCGTGCGCGCCACGACCGTGTTCACCACGCACACGCCCGTGCCGGCCGGCCACGATCGCTTCGGCGAGGAGCTCATTCGTCGCTACTTCAGCGACGCCTCCAGCTGGGTGGGCCTGCCTTGGGAGCGCTTCTGGGCGCTGGGCACGGCCGAGGACGATCGCGCCAGCTTCAACATGACCTACTTGGCCATGAACTTCGCCGCGCACGTGAACGGCGTCGCCAAGTTGCATGGCGTCGTGTCGCGCGAGCTGCTGCATCCGTTCTGGCCGCGGCTGCTGCGCGGCGAGGTGCCGGTTTCGTCGGTCACCAACGGCGTGCACCTGCCGAGTTGGACCAGCGGCCGACTGGCGGAGATGCTCGGCGCGAAGGGCCGCGTGGTCGCGGGCGCGGACTTCGCCGCGCACGCCGCCAAGTTGACGGACGCGCAGTTGCTGCAGCTGCGGCGCGAACGCAAGAAGGCGCTGGTCGACCACCTCAAGGAACGCATCGAGGAGGCCCACTCCTCGCGCGACGACTCGACCGCGCTGCAGACGAAGATCCTCGCCGGACTCAAGGACGGCGAGGACGCCCTGTGGATCGGCTTCGCGCGCCGCTTCGCGCCGTACAAGCGCGCGAACCTCGTGTTCCGCGATCCGGCCCGGCTCCTGGCGCTACTGTCGGACGCCAGGCGGCCGGTGAAGATCGTGTTCGCCGGCAAGGCGCACCCGCGCGACACGCTGGGTCAGGAGATCCTCAAGCAAGTGGTCGAGTTCACGCGCCGGCCCGAGTTCGTCGGCAAGGTGCACTTCGTCGAGGACTACGACATCGAGCTGGCGCGTCACCTGGTGCAGGGCGTGGATGTGTGGCTCAACAACCCGATCCGGCCGTTGGAGGCCTCCGGCACCTCCGGCATGAAGGTGGCAGCCAACGGCGGACTGAACCTTTCGATCCCCGATGGATGGTGGGTCGAGGCGCAAGAGGGCGAGCCCGCCGGCCAGGCTCAGCCGCGCAATGGTTGGACCATCGGCCACGGTCGCGCCATGCCCACGCAGGAGCGGCAGGACGAGCTCGACGCCGAAGCGTTGTACAACCTCCTCGAGGAAGAGGTCGTGCCGACCTACTTCGATCTCGAGGGCGGCGTGCGCAAGCGCTGGTTGGCATGCGTGCGCCGGAGCCTCGCCACCATCCCGCCGGTGTTCGACACCGACCGCATGGTGGGCGAGTACCGCGACGCGGCGTACCAGCCGTTGGCGGGCGCCTGGCACTCGCTGCGCGAGGACCGCTTCAGCAAGGCGCGTTCGTTCGCCGCGCGTGGCGCGCAGCTGCGCAAGTCCTTCGCGGCGGTGCGCATCCTTTCGGCACAGGTGGCCGACGTCTCCAGCCTGCGCGTGGGCGACGTGGTCGAGGTGCGCGTGCGCGTCGACATGGGCCAGCTGACCTGCGAGGACCTGGCGGCCGAATTGGTGCTCGGCCACCAATCGGCGGGCTCGGACCTGAAGAACCGCGTGGCATTGGTGCTCGACCCGGATGGTCCCGCGGACTCCGGCGTGCAGGCCTTCGTCGGACGCCAGCCGCTCGAGCGCAGCGGTACCTTCGGCTACGGCATTCGCGTGCGCACGCGCGGCGTCGACGAGCACGACCTGCGCACGAAGGACCTCGTGCTGTGGGGATGAGGTCCGCGCGTCGGTGGTTCCGCGGCCTCGCGTCGCGGACCGCCGGCGCCGCTCGGCAGGCGCGGCCTAGTCGGAAAGGCGCGCCAGCAACTCGCGCGCCGACGTGGGAACCGTGTCCGCGCGCAAGTACAGCGGATGCCCGGGCATGCCGCCCTTGGTGGTCGAGAGGCAGACGCACTTCGCCGCATGCGGCCGCAGGATGCGGGCGATGGACCGGTAGCGCTCGCCATGGCGAGCATGGTTGCCCCAGGCCACGACGATGCGGTCGGCTTCCCGGGCCAGCGCCGCGAGGTGCTCGTCGTTGTCCGGGCCGACCGGATCGGGGTGCGTGTAGAGGTGCTGCGGCGAGGTCGCGCGCAGGCCGAACACGTTGCCCACCAACGCGCGGGCCGCGCCCCAGCGCATCGAGAACGCCACGGCGCGGCGCACGGTCGGATCGACGCGCACTGCATCCGCCGTCGAAGGGTTGAGCATCAACCAGAACACGGCGCCGGTCCCGCCTTCCCACTCGCGCGTCAGGCGCCAGCGCCAAGTGCGGCAAGGCGAGAACACGGCATCCCCGCGCACGAGCCGTCCATCGATCAGCTCCGGATCGGCGGGATCGTCGGCCGTCGCGCTGCGGTGGCGCGCGGCGTTCCTCGGGTCGATGCCCATGCCGCACAGCCTAGCGCGGCGCGCTAGGCTGTGCGCCGCATGGCATCCAACGGCACGCGCCTCGCTCCGCTACTCGTCGCGTCGGGCTTCCTCGCCGCGGCGGGGACCATCGCCACATTGGTGCTCACCTTGCGCGCTTCGCCCACTTGGCAAGTGCTGCCGTCCTCGTCGGGCGGCGTGGTCGTGGTCGACGGCATCGAGCACTCGGCGATCGATCGCGCGCGCCTCGGGGACGTGCTGCAGACGGCCAAGTCGCTCGACTCGCGGCGCGAGGCGTTGTCGCTGCAGCTGCGCGAGACGCTCTTGTGCGAAGTGGCCGCCGGAACGCGTCTCGCGAACATGAAACTGCCGCCCAAGGGCGAGCAGGCGCTGCGGCTCGAGTCGGGGTCGCTGCACATCGCCATCGGCGCGGAGTTCGACGGCTTGGTGCGCGTCCTGACCGACGAGGCCCAGGTCGACGCGCGTCGCGGGGCCTTCGCCGTCTCCAAGGAGCCCGGCGGCACGCGCGTGTCGGCGCTGGAGGACGGCGTGTCCGTAGGCCGCAGCGCCATGGCGCGCGCGGTCGGCGGCGCCGCGGCTGCACGCGCCCTCGCGGCGGGCGAGTCCGCTTGGCTCGCCACCGGCGCCGAGCCCACGATCGGGGCGCTGCCCGAGCTGGATGCGCGGATCCTGCGGCAACTGGCGACCAGCGCCTCGGAACGCTGGAACCGGGGCGAGTGAAGCGTGCTACCTTCGAACCACATGGACAAGGCCGCGACGGACCTCGATGCGCAACTCTCCGCGGCGCTCTTCGTGCCGAGCGCCATCGCGTGGTTGGCGCTGCTCGCCGGGCTGGTGTTGCGCGCGCGCGCGCGTTCGACGACCGGTCCGGCGCGGCACGTGGACTTGCCGCGGCGCATCTCGCGCCGGCTCGTGCTTGCCGTCCCGCTCGTGGCCGTCGCCGGTTGGGCCTTGCAGGCGCAGCTGCTGCCGGCGACGGCGCTGTTGCTCGTCGTCGTGCCCGTGTCGTGCCTCGTCGCCGCCACGCCCGGCCGGTTGGATGCGGTGCTCGGCGCGCAAGGCGTCGCGCGCGGCTTCGAGGCCCGCCGCTTCGAGGACCTGGAGGAGTGGCGCCTCACGGGCGACCACCTGCGGTGGAAGTTGCACGGCGAATGGACTTCGTCGCCTTGCCCCTCGGCCGAGCACGCGGAGTGGCGCAGCCTCCTCGAGGCGCGTTGCGGCGCGGCCGAGAGCCGCTTTCGCGACTGACGCAGCCGCCTGGGTCGGAGCGGGCGCCGGTCGCAACGCCGCCGCTCCGTGCTAGGATCCGGCTTCCAACAGCCATGAAGACGATCCTCGCCGCCAGCATCCTGCTCTTCGCCGCCGCCCCCGTCGCCGACGAGCTGCACTTCGCCCCCGAGAAGGGC
Source organism: Planctomycetia bacterium (assembly GCA_005789645.1). GTDB lineage: Bacteria > Planctomycetota > UBA1135 > UBA1135 > SXXH01. Next base: position 5,117 of record SXXH01000158.1, on the reverse strand, counting down.
GCCAAGGTCCAGAAGACCATCCGCCACGAGACGAAGCTCGACAGCCAGTCCTTCTCCATGGAGTTCGACGGCGAAGTGGTCCAGCCGCCGGGCGAGATGCCCAAGCTGTCGCTCTCGGACGAGTCCGAGTTCGTGTTCAGCGAGGAGTTCGTCGCGTCGGCCGACGGCCGCGCGCTCGTGGTCGTGCGCGAGTTCGACACGATCGCCGGCAAGGTCGTGCAGTCGTTCTCGATGGGCGAGCAGTCCGAGGACGAGTCGAAGGACAAGTCCAGCAAGCTATCGGGCCTGTCGGTCAAGTTCACTTGGGACGCGGACAAGGAGGAGCACGCCGCCGCGTGGGCCTCCGAGGAGGAGGGCAAGCAGGGCGACGACGAATTGCTGGAGGAACTCGCCGCAGACACGGATCTGCTGGCCTTCCTGCCCGCGAAGGGCGTCGCCGAGGACGACACTTGGGAGGTCGAGGCCAAGCACCTCGTCGGCCTGTTCTCGCCCGGCGGCGATCTGTCGATCGACACGGGCGAGGAGGAGGACGACACGGAGGAGGACATCGACGACCAGCTCGACGAGAACATGGCCGGCAAGGTGGTCTGCACTTACCGGGGCCACAAGGAGATCTCGGGCGCGAAGGTCGCCGTGATCGAGGTGGCGATCGAGGCCACGACCAGCGGCGAAGTCGAGGGCGAGGATGGCCGCAAGCGCACGATGAAGGTCGGCTGGAACATGAAGGGCGAACTGCACTGGCACTCCGCCGGGCAGCGCCTCCTTGGATACGAGATCGAGGGCGACACGGACTTCGAGATGGCCACATCGGCCGAGATCGACGCGGGCGGCGAGCAGCATTCGATGCGCCAGACCGTGTCGTTCAAGGGCTCGACCAAGCTCAGCTGCAAGGTCGAGTGACGCGCGCCTCGAGCGCCAAGCGTCGCTCCGACGCGCGCACCGCTCGGCCATTGGCGGTGCGCGCGTCTTCGTAGGCGGCCCACAACGGCTCGAGCAACGCCTCGCGTCCGGCCGCGCGCAACGCGGCGACGACCTCGCGCAGATCGTCCTGCGCGCGCGGCATCCACGGTCCGCGCGCGCCTTCGCCCGAGCCGCTCCACACCAGCGGTTGCAACGCTGCCGCAGGCGCCACGAGGATGCGGTCGGGGCTCAAGCCGCCATGGCGGCCGCGCAGCGCGTGGAGCCGGCCCACCTCGTGTCCGAGAACGCCCAGCAGCGACTCGAGGCGCGAGTCGCCACGCGCGACGAGGGCCTCCAGCGTGTCCTCGCGTGGTTGCCAGCGCGCGACATGCGCCTGGTAGGCGAGGCGGCCGCCGACGAACCAACTGGCGCCCGCCAGCGGCAGCACGACGGGGAACATGCGCTCGGTCTGCCACGACAGGAGCTTGTACTCGCGGATGCGCCGCCCCTCGCGCCCAAGACGCGCGGCCAGGCCGTCGCGCCATGACTCGGGCCCGGCCAGCGCTTCCCCCTCGATCCACGCGTCCCAGCCGTCGAGCACCTCGCGCTCGCGGTGCCGTGCTCCGACGCGCGCCAACGCGACGATGCGCTCGAGCGCCGCCTGCATGGTCGAGCTGCGCCAGCCGACCAGGTGCAGCTCGCCGCCTTGGAGTTCACGCTCCCAGCGGACCAAGGCGCACGCGTCCCGGGGCGTTGGTCGCGACGGGTGCGTGGCGCAGCGTCGAGGCGCGGCGCACGACGGCGCGCTTGCGGGCCACGAGCCAGGCTTGCTGCGACACGAAGCGGAACGAGTGGCGCCACTCGACCACGGCCGCGCCCGCGTCCTCGAACAACTCGCGCAACAACGCGCGCGGCATGGCCACGCGGCGCGCTGTTCCGCGCGGCCAAGGCATGCGGCGCGGCAGGGCCTCATGGTCCCAGTACGACGCCACGACCAGCCCGCGACCCACGCGCACGAGCTCGCGCACGACGGCGGCGCACTCGTGCTCGTCCTGCCAGGCGCGTTGCAGGCCGCGCGACACGACCAGGTCGAAGGCGTCGTCCTCGAAGGGCAGGTGGCGCAGGTCGGCGCGCACGCGGCTCGGATCGTCCATCCCGCGCGCCGGCTCGCCCGAGCCTTCGCCTTGCTGGTTCGGCTCGACGACGATGGAGCGCCAATCGCGCGCCTCGAACACGCTCAGCAATCGAGGGTCGGCGCCACCTGCGACGAGCACGGGATGGCGAGGAGCGATCGTGGCGTGCCGCGCGAGCAGTCGCTCGACAAGCGCGTCGTCGCGCGGCGCGACCACCCGCGCCAGCGCCAACGGAGCTCGCAACCCGTCTTGGGCTCGCATGGAGGAAGATGGTAAGCGCCCGCACCCGTACGCGCCACGCGACGAGCGAGGGGCGGTCGAGGACGAGTTCGGGCGCGACGGGATGGCGCCAGCTCGAGGCGATCGGCGGCCAGTCCGCCGCGCGCCAGGGATCGCGTTCGCGTCAGGGGAGGATGGCGCGCAGTTCGAGCGGCGGGCCGAAACGCTCCGCCTCGAGCAGCCTGGCGTAGTAGCCGGGGATGCCCTGGTAGGCGAGCACGACCCGGTCGAGTTCCGCGCTGGCGGGCGAGGGCAGTGGCGCCGGGGCCAGCGCGGCCCCCTGCGCGCGCACGCGCTCGAGCAGGTGCAAGGTGCCGGGGCTGTGCAGCGTGCGGCGCGAGACCTCGACGCAGGCGTGCGAAGGCGCCACTTGCGCCCACCACTCGTCGCAGCGCTCGACGGCGCCTTCCTTGGGGCGCGCGACGCGCGAAGGCAGCAGCCGCCAACGGCGGCGCGGCAGCGACGCGAGTTCGTCTTGGTGCGCTGCTTGCCACGCGACCCACGGCACCACGCGGCCATCGCGCTCCGCCAGCGTGGCTTCCAACTCGCTCCTGTCGAGCAGCGTGGGCAAGGCCAGCACAGGCGAGGTGGCGACGAGGGCGTCGAGTGTTGCAAGCGCGCGCGCCGCCTCCTCGATGCTGTCCAAACGGCTGGACAAACGCCACCACGCCGCCACGCCCGCCGCGGGCAGCGCAAGCGCCAGCACGAGCAGCAGGAACGCGACGCCGCGCAGCGCGAGCGGAGTCGCGGCGCGCCAAGCCGTGGTGGCGAGCCAGCCGAGGCCGATGGCGGCCAGCAAGGCGACGGCGGGCAGGACGGGCAGCCAGAAGCGTTCGTAGTACTCGCGGTTGGCGCCCGCCACGACGAGGTAGGGGACCGCATGCGCCAAGAGCAGGTTGCGCGGCGCGTGCGAGCCGTCGCGCCAGCCGCGCGCGAGCGTGGCGAGGCCGGTGCGCGCCGCCCACAAGCCCGCGAGCGGCAGCAGCGCGAGCCAAGGATCGTGCTCGAACAACAGGCGCGCGGCGGTGGCGAAGCCGCTGAAGTCGTACTCGCCCGAGCCCAGTTGGTGCGCTCCGCTGCCTCCCAATCGCAGCGCGCCGTCGACGAGCGTCGGCAGCCCCGGCCACCACGGCAGGCCGACGAACAACGCGAGGAGCGCCGCGCCGGCGGCGAGCAGCAAGCCCTTCGCGCCGCGCACCGCCCACCATGTCGCGAGGCACAAGGGCGGCAGCACGAACAAGCCGTTCTGCAACGAGGCCAAGGCGAGACCGGCTGCCAGCGCCGCGACCAAGCCGCGCACGGGCGAGGGGCGCTCGACGAGGCGCACGCAAGCCAGCAGGCAGGCGAGACTGGCAGCGGCCACGACGGCGTGCGGCCGCGCCTGCGTCGAACACAAGAGGTGCAGCGGACTGATGGCGACGAACGCCGCGCAGCCAAGCGCCGTCCACGGGCCGGCCAGGCGCCGCGCGAACGCGAAGGCGAGCGCGCAGGCGAGCACGCCGCACAGGGCCGCGACGCCGCGCACGAGCACGAAGGGCTGCGCGGCGGCGCTGAGCGCCTCGGGCAGGTCGCGCGGCGCGGGGTGCGGATCGATCGTCGACAACAGCGTGGGCACCAGCGAGGGGTAGCGCTCGCGGTAGTCGACGCCGTCGGGCACCGTCTCGCCGCGCAGCTCCATCAAGTGGTAGCTCCAGAAGGCGTCCGGCTCGACGAAGTGGGGAAGCAGCCGATCGAGCGCGACGAGCCGCAGTGCCAACGCGAGCGCCAGCACGAGCACGAGGGCCACGAGGCGGGCGCGCGCGCTCCAATCGACGGCTGGCGCGGCCTTGCTCGGCTGGTCGGAGGCTGTCGGAAGGGCCATCGTGATCCGCATCCTAGGGGTTCGAGCGTCCCCAAGCCACGCGGCGGGGGATGCTCGGCCCGTGCGCGCGCTGCGGCTCCTGCGCTAGAGTCTGAAGCAGCTCATGTCGCGCCGAGACCAAGGACAAGGACGCTTGTGGGAGCCTGGGCCTCGGGCCGAGTCCGTGGCTGGCAAGCCCGACGAACCAGCGCGCGCGCGAGGCGTCGCGCCGCGGCGAGTCGGCATGGAGGAAGGCGCGAGCGCGGCGCGGCCACCCTTGGACTTGGACGCCAGCCTGGTCGAGGGCTTGAACGCGGCCCAGCGCGAGGCGGTGGAAGTGGAACGCGGGCCGCTGCTGATCCTCGCCGGGCCCGGCTCCGGCAAGACGCGCGTCGTGACGCGGCGGATCGCGCGCTTGGCGCGGGATTGCGGCGTCGAACCGTGGCGCATCCTCGCGATCACCTTCACGAACCCGGCGGCGCGCGAGATGAAGGAGCGCGTCGAGCGCCTCGTGCCCTCGCAGGGGATGTGGATCTCGACCTTCCACGCCATGTGCGCGCGCATCTTGCGGCGCGACATCGAGATGCTCGGCGGTTGGACCCGCGACTTCACGATCTACGACACGTCCGACCGCAACCAGCTCTTGAAGAAGCTGATCAAGGAGGCGGACTACGATCCGACGCGCTTCCGGCCAGCACTCGTGGGCGGCTGGATCTCGGACCGCAAGAACCGTCCCGCCGAAGCGGTGCAGGCGCCGGACGGGTTGGAGATCGAGCTCGAGGTGCTGGACAAGGTCGCGCGCGCCTACCAGGAGGCGATGGTGCGCCAGAACGCGCTCGACTTCGACGACCTGCTGCTGCTCGTGCTGCGCTTGTTCGACGAGCATCCCGGCCTGCGAGATTCGTACGCGCATCGGTTCCTGCACGTGATGGTCGACGAGTACCAGGACACGAACCACGCGCAGT
>SXXH01000157.1 GCA_005789645.1 Planctomycetia bacterium | reverse complement strand
TCGAACAGGCAGGACTTCGCGATTTCTGCGATCGGCGCGCCGCGCGCACCGATCTCCCTCCTGCGCTGGCCGGGCAGGTTGGCGCGGGAGGGCAGAGATGAAGCGCAGCACCACGGAGCCCCGGGCAGGGGATCCGCACCTGCACCACGGTCGGCGTGGTCGCGTGCATGCCGGTCCTGTCGCGGCCACCCTTCCTTCCTTCGCTTCCACACCGAGGTGCGAGCTGTTCGAACTTGATCTCGCCTGGAAATCACGCATTGGCTTCCACGGCGCCCGCCGTCGTCGCCTGAGGTGCAGGTCGGAGCATCCCGCTCCGAGCGACTTCCATTGCCTGGAGGACCAGCACCCATGCGCCCACTCCACTCGATCTCCGCCACCTCCGTCGTCTCCGTCTTGTGTGTCGCTCCGCTCGGCGCCCAAGGCGTGCCCCAACTGACCGTCTTCGGCCTCGACTACAAGGGCAAGAGCATCTCGCTCCCCGACTCGTTCAGCGCCGTGCCCATCACCGAGGCCGATCTGCTCGTGCCTCAGACCTTGCTGCCGCAGCTCGGACCGTTGCAGCCGCCGGGCATCGTCGAGACCGGTGGTGCCTGGCCACAGGGCGGACTCTCGCTCGCCTTGCATCCGTTCCAGGTCGGACACGCGCCGCTGGATCCCGGGGCGATCGAGGTGGACGCCATCAGCCATGGACTCGATCGCCGCATTCCGCGCCAGAACTTCGGCCCACAGGGTCCGATCCCGCGCTTCGCCTTCTCCGTGGGCCGCGCTTCGCTCGGCATCGCTGGCCTGCCTTCTGCTCCCAACTTGGAGAGCGAGAGGGCCTGCCAAGCGGCCGCCGCGGATGTGTATCGCGACCTGGGCTTCGCCTTGCTGCCCGTCGGGCCCGGCTCCGCATCGGCAGGCAACACCTTGCTCGCCGATGGCAACGGCATGGCGAGCGGCAACCCGCTCGGGTGCTCGAGCGCCGACTTCGCGGGCCTCGGGCTGATCGAGAACAGTCCCAACCCGGCGAGCGGCCTCGCCGACAACCTCGATGCGCTCGACCGCGATGTCCCCGACGAGTGGTTGCCGCGCGCGACTCGCACGTACTTCTCGCTCGACTCGGGCTTCATCGATCCCGATGGCATGCAACCCAACACGGGGTCCGCCGCCCTGCATGGCTGGCGCGGTGGCGACATCCTCTACACCGAGCCCGGCGGCTTCATCGGCATCTACGCGCTCGCGACCCAGTTGGGGCTGGACAACCTCGGGGCCGACACCGACGACGTGGATGCGCTGGCGATCTGCGAGAACGGCAACGGGGGCTTCCAGCGCAACAATGCGCCCTTCGACTGGTTGACGGGCGACTCGGACATGCTGCTCTTCAGCGTGCGCCGCGGTTCCAAGGTCATCGGCAGCATCGATTGCCTGCAGGGCTTGCCCATCGAACCGGGCGACGTCCTGATTCCTCCGCTCCCAGGTCATGCCGTGCCGGGCATCCTCGTGGCGGCCGAGGCGCTTGGCCTGCACACCTTGCGCAGCGGGGCCTTGATCAACGTGGACGACCTCGACGCGTTGGACACCTTGCACGACGCGCCGATGGTGCAGGAGTACTGCGGCTCGACCAGCAGCGTGGGCCTGCCGTGTCCGTGCGGCAACAGCGGAGCGCCTGGACGCGGCTGCGGCAACTCGTCCAACCCGCTGGGCGCCAAGTGCTGGGCCAATGGCACGCCGTCGATCTCCGGAGACACCTTGCTCGTCTCGGGTTCCGGCATGCCGTTCTCGTCGACCACCACGCTCGTGCAAGGCACCAGCGCCAGTGCTCCCGCGCCTTTCGGCGACGGCCTGCGCTGCGTGTCGGGGACGCAGCGTCGCCTGTATACGAGGAACTGCTACGCCGGCAACATCCAATACGGCGCCGGCGTGCCGGGGATGGCCACCATCTCCGCGACGGGCGGCGTGGTGGCGCCTGGCACGCGCTACTGCCAGCTCTACTACCGCAACACGCCGGTCTTCTGCACGAGCGCCACGACCAACACCACCAATGCGCTGGCCGTGACGTGGGTGCCGTGATCGCGGTGGCTGCCGGCGAGCTGCGTGCGCCGCGGCCTGTCAAATTAATTTGACAGGGCGGCCAAGGCCGGAGGCGGTCGTCGCGGGACGGTCGCCTCCGACCTCGTCGGGTGGGAGTCGTGCGGGCTGCGCATCGGCGCGGGCGGGGCCAGCTCAGGCTTGGTGCCCGTGGCGCTCGAGCGCGGGCGCGGATCGTCTGTCGGTATCGTCTCCCAAGTTGTTTATTCGAAATGCTTTGTGACCGTGCCACGGTTTTCGTTCCACGCCGCGCCCGGGCTGGTCCTGAGCAGCCATCGAGGCCGCGCGCCTCACTTCCAACCAGCCCACGAAAGCCACACCCATGCAACTCCGCATCGCCACCCCCGTCGCCTCCCTGTTGCTCGCCTCGGCCGCGCATGCCCAGGGCGTGCCCCAACTGACCGTCTTCGGCATCGATTGGCTCAGCCCGACCGTGGGCGTGCCGGATTCCTTCGGCGGCGTGCCCATCACGGAAGGGGACCTGCTCCTGCCTCAGACCTTGGTGCCCGCCTTCGGCCCCCTGGCCCAGCCGGGGATCACCGAGTCCGCCGGCGCGTTCGCGCCCTTCGGCTTGAATCTCGCGCAGCACGCGGTGTCGGTGGGCCATCCGGGTGGCACGCCGGGCCGCGTCGAAGTGGACGCGATCAGCCATGGTCTCGATCGACGCATCGAACGCATCGTGCCCGGCGTCGTGCCGCCGGCGGCGCGCTACTCGTTCTCGGTCGACAAGTGGTCGCGCGGCAACATCGCGGCGCCCGCCTTCCCGAGCGTGAGCACCGAATCGACCTGCATGGACGCGGCCGCCGATGTGTTCCGCGACCTTGGCGTGCCGATGGTGCCGGCCGGTCCGGGCAGCCCGATCGTCGGCAACCAGGGCTTCCACGATGGCAATGGTCTCGCCAGCTGCACGGGCGCGGTCTACCCGGGCTTGGGCCTGCAGGAACCGGGCCTCGGAGCCGTCGGCGACAACCTCGACGCGCTCGACGCAGATGTGCCCGACCAGTGGCTGCCGCGCGTGACGCGCACCTACTTCTCGCTCGACGCCGCCTTCGTCAACCCGCTCACGGGCGTGCCGAACAGCGGCTCGGCGCCGGCGCACGGCTTCCGTGGCGGCGATGTGCTCTACACCGAACCGACGGGTGCGATCGGCGTGTACGCGCCCGCCGGCGCGCTCGGCCTCGACCTGGGTGGCATCGGCACCGACGATCTCGACGCGCTCGTGATCTGCGAGAACGGCTTGCCCGGCTTCCAGCGCAACACCGGCTTGTTCGACTGGATGTTCGGCCAGACCGACATGTTGCTCTTCAGCGTGCGTCGCGGCTCGGCCGTCATCGGCCAGCTCGACTCGATGTTCGGGCAACCGATCGAGCCGGGCGACATCCTCATCCCGCCCTTCGTCGCCGGCGGGCGCCCCGGCATCTTCGTCTCGGCCGAGAGCTTGGGGCTCGTCACCTTGCGCTCGGGCCTCGCCAACATCTCCGACGACCTCGACGCGCTCGACACCCTGCACGATGCGCCCAAGGCGGACGAGTACTGCTCGAGCGGCCCGACGAGCGGCGCGCCGTGCCCGTGCGGCAACAACGGAGCGCCTGGTCGTGGGTGCGGCAACTCGGTCAACCCGCTGGGCGCCAAGCTGTGGACCAACGGCACCCCGTCGATCAGCGCCGACACGGTGATCATGTCGGGTTCGGGCATGCCCGGCAGCGCCAGCGCGGTGCTGGTGCAAGGCACGCTCGGCACCGCACCGGTGCCCTTCGGCGACGGCTTGCGCTGCATCGCCGGCGTCCAGACGCGACTCTTCACCCGCAACTGCCTGGCCGGCAACATCCAGTACGGCTGGACCGTGCCGGGCACGGGTTCGATCGCGGCGGCTGGCGGCGTGGTCCTGCCCGGCACGCGCTTCTACCAGATCTTCTACCGCAACACCGCGCCGTTCTGCACGCCGGCGGTGCTCAACACCACCAACGCGTTGGCCATGACTTGGGTGCCTTGACCCAGATGCGCCTCACTGTCAAGTTAAGTTGACAGATGGCGTCTCGACGGGGGCCGGTCGCCGGGGGGCGGCCGGCCCCCGCGCCTTGCCCGAAGTCGGGGGGTGGCCCCTCCTGCGCGGTGACGCTCGGTGGTAACCTGCCGCCATGAGCTCCCCCTGCGCCCTGCGCGCCTCGCGGGCCGAACCGCGCTGGCCGCGCCTTGGCTTCGCGCTCCTCGCCCTCGCCTGCGCCGCTCCAGCCTCCGTGGCCCGGCCTCTTGCGCCTGGCGAAGACGCGCGGGGATCGGCCTCCACCCAAGCGCCCGCCGGCCGATCCGGCGAGCCGCGCGCCAAGCAGCTCTACGACCTGCACTGCGTCCAGTGCCATGGCGACACCGGGGATGGCCGTGGCACGACCAAGCTCGACCGGCCGGCTCGCAGCTTCCGCGACGGAGGCTTCTCGTTCGGCAACACGCGCGACGCCTTGGTGAAGACCATCGCCCACGGCATCCCGGGCTCGCAGATGCCCGCCTTCGAAGGGGCCCTCGAGCAAGAGGAGCGGGCGCTGCTGGCGGATTACGTGTTGGGCTTCGCGCCCGAGTCGGCGCGCGCGCCGACCGCCAAGGGCACGGAGCTCGTCGTGCTCGACCGGCCGGTGGTCGTGCGCGGCAAGTTGCCGGCCATCGAGGGGCATGCGGCCCAACGCGTGCGCGGCCTGCTGTTGGGCGACCCCAGTGGCTTGAGCTTCGAACTCGACGCCTCGGACCTGCGCTTGCTCGCCGTGCGGCGTGGCGCCTTCGTCGACCGCGGGGACTGGGAGAACCGCGGTGGCGACGCGTTGCGGCCGCTCGGTCGGGTCGTTTCCTCGCGTGGATTGGCGGGCTCGGCTTGGGTGCGGCGCGAGCGCGAAGGTATGCCCGCGGCCTTGCGCGCCCGCCTCGTCGCCACGCGCATCGACGGCGCCCATCCCAAGCTCGAGTACGAACTGCGCGATGCGCGCGGCGCCACGGTCGCGCACGTCGTCGAGGTGCTGGGGACGGCGAACAGCAAGGCCGGCGCGGGCTTCGCGCGACGCATGTGGATCGAGGCGCGCGAGCCGGTGGAACTCTCCTTGGACATCGCTCCCCATGGCTTGGCCGCGCTGGTCGAGGCGCGCGTGCACGCCGCCTTGTGGCGGCTCGACGCGGGCGCCGAGCTGTGCGTGGTGCGCGGACTCGACTCTTCCGAGCGCCTGCAGTCCGGCGTCGGCGAAGCCCGCATCTCCTTCGTCGCGCGACCAGGGCGGCCGCGTTGGTTGGCGGTGGAGTCCTATCCGCTCGCCGTGCTCGACGCGGCTGCGCACGCCGCCTTGCAGGAGGAGTCCCGATGAACGCCGTCTTCCTCGTGCTCGCCTCGCTCGTGCAGGATCCCGCCGTCGAGGCGCGCTACTACCAGGTCGACCACCTGAAGCTGCCAGACGATGTCGTGCTGGAAGTGGGGGGCATGGGCCTCATGCCCGATGGCGACCTGATGGTCTCGACGCGACGCGGCCAGGTGTGGCGCATCGAAGGCGCCCTGGCGGACGATCCCGCCGGCGCCAAGGCGAGCTTGTACGCCGAAGGCTTGTGGGAAGGCATGGGGCTCGCCGTCGTCGACGGGCGAGTGCATGTGCTGCAGCGCACGGAGCTCTCCGAACTGGTCGACACCGATGGCGATGGACGCTGCGACCTCGTGCGCACCGTGTGCGACGACTGGGGTGCCTCGGACAACTACCACGAGTTCGCCTTCGGCTTGCCGGTCGATGCGAATGGCGACTTCTGGATCTCGTTGAACCTTGGCTTCGCGGATCCGCAATGGTGGCATGGCCGGGCGCTGGCCCCTTGGCGCGGTTGGGTCGCGCGCATCGGCAAGGACGGTTCGTTCGAGCCGTGGGCTACCGGCTTCCGCAGTCCAGCCGGGATCGGACTCGGGCCGCGGGGCACGTTGCTCGTCACGGACAACCAAGGCGATTGGGTGCCTGTCTGCCCCTTGATCGTGGTCGAGAAGGGCGGCTTCCACGGCGCGCCCGCTGGACTCGAATGGCGCGAGGACTTCCAACGCTCGCGCACCGTGCCGAGCATCACGGCACCGGTCGACGTGCCGCGCACCCGTCCGGCCTTGTGGATGCCGTACAAGTGGACTCGCTCCACCGGGAACATGGTCATGGCGCCACGCGGCTTCGCGCCGTTCGGCGAGCAAGTCGTGCTGGCCGAGCTCACCAACGGCATGGTGCTGCGCGCCGACCTTGAAGAGGTGCAAGGGGCGTGGCAAGGCGCGGTCTTCGTGCTGCGCACGAACGTCGGCTCGGCCGTGCGCGCCTTGTTCGCCGACGAACGCACCTTGCTGCTCGGCTTGACCAATCGCGGCTGGGGTGGGTTGCCGCCCGGGCACGGCATCGCGCGCGTGCGTCGCACCAACGAGACGCCGCTCGAGATCGTCAAGGTCTCCGCGCGTGGCGATGGCTTCGAGCTCGCCTTCAACGCGCCGCTCGCCAGCGCCTTGGAGCCGGCCCAGGTGTCGATCGAGCTGTATCGCTACGACTGGTTCTGGGAGTACGGTTCGCCCGAGCGCGACACGCACAAGATCGAGGTCGCGCGCGTCGAGTGCTCCGGAGACTTGACGCGCGCGCGGCTCGTGGCGCCCGAGATCGAGCCGGGCTGGGTGGCGCGCGTCGTGCTCGCCGGCGTCGTGGCCGCCGACGGCCGACCGCTCCTGCACGACGAGTTCGCCTACACGATCAACGAGCTGCCGGATCGACCGAAGTCGGGCGCGCACGTGGCGCGCGTCGCTCCGCCGCCCGCGCCCAAGGAGTCGCGCGACGAAGGTTGGCTGCGATTGACTTGGAACGACGCCACGCAGTTGTTCGACGCTGGCGGCTTCGAGCTGGCGCAGGCCGATCTATCCACCGAGGATCCCGCGCGTTTCGACCTCAAGCCCGGCTGGAACGCGCTGGTGAACACCAAGGATCCCAAGCTCGCGCCCTTCGCCTCCAAGGCGAGCTTCGGCGACGGGGTCTACAAGGTCGATGTGATGCTGCCCAAGGACGGCGCCGTGCAGGTGCGCGCCATGGGGCGCTACGCCGTCGAACTGCGGGCACCCGTCGACGGGGCCCGTGCATCGCAGTGGAGCTTCGGCCTCCTGCCGGCGCATGGCTCGTCCGAGGCGCGCAAGCCGCTGCTCGGGGTCTGGCGCGGCTTGGGGCAGATGCACGAAGTCACGCTCGACTTCCGCGCGCCGCGCTTCGACGAGGCCGGGATCAAGGTGCAGAACGCCAAGTTCGCGCGAGTGCTCGTCGACGACGTCCTGATCCATGAAGACGTGGAGCTCCCCGCTCCAGTCGCCGGCGCGCCGAGCGTGGAGGTCGCGCGCGCACCCTTCGAGATCGTGCCGTCGACTTCGCCCGTGGGCATCGGGGACATCCGCGTGCAGTCGCTGTCCATCGAGCGTCCCGTCGGACGCGATCTGCTCGCGGAGCACGAAGGGCTGGAGGACGCGGGCGCGACGCAGTGGAGCTGCGAGGACGGCGTGCTGCGCTCGAAGGGCGCCAACGGCGTGTTCATGGTCGCGGGCGCCACGCCGCGGGAACTGCGGCTGCGTGCGAAGCTGAACCAAGGTGGTTGGGCCAACCTGTGGCTGCGGCGTCGCGTGGACGGCGCGGCGATCGCGGGGGGGCGCGCCATTCGCCTCGCCAACTCGCATCCCGATCCCGGCCGCACCGGCACGATCGTGGGCCGTTCGACCATCAAGGTGGATCTGCTGCCCGACGACACGTGGTTCGACCTGCGCGTCGCGCTATCCGACGAGAACGGCGGCTTGCGCACGAAGGTGTGGGTCAACGACGCGCTCGTGCAGGACGACTTCGATCCCGCGCCCATGCTGGATGGCGAGCTGGTCGTCGAGCACGGGTTCGAGGGAGCCTTGCTGGAGATCCAGGATCTGCGGGCCTTGGACTAGATTTTCGGTCCAAGCTTGGCGACGTAAATCACCCTAGTCGCGTCCTGTTCTAGAAAGCCGCAAAGCGATGGAGGCGAGGTAGGGTCTCCTTGCTTGCAATTCGTAGCAGGTTGCTAATCATTGAGTGTCTCCTGAGCCCTGTCGAATGTAGTCAAGGCCACTACCTCGCTTCCGCTGGAAGCGGTGTCCGTCATTCGCGCGTCTCGGGAATAACAGTTCCAACCCGATCAGCATCATGATGAAGCTTCTCTCCACCGCCGTCGTCGGCCTCGCGCTGGCCGCGACCGCCCAAGCCAACTCCATCGACAAGGCCGGCAGCCTGTTGGTGTTCCCGTACTTCAACAACACCTCGGGCAGCACCACCTACCTGACGGTCACCAACTCGAACGCCGACGCCGCCGGCACCATCGACGTCGAGTTCGTCTACATCAACGGCGACGACTGCCTCGAGTTCAACCGCACGCGCCGCCTGACGCCCAACGACACGATCACCGTGTCGACGTTCCTCGACAACCCGAACGACCGCCGCGGCTACGTCTACGCGTTCGCCAAGAGCACGACGACCGGCGCGCCGGTGTCGTTCAACTTCCTCGAGGGCAACTCGATCGTCCTGTCCGGCGCCGATTCGCTCTCGACGAACATCGCCCCCGTGGTCTACGCGGCCGTGCCGGCCCAGGGCGCCAACACGGACGTCGACGGCGATGGCAATCGCGACATGAACGGCGTCGAGTACGCCGGCAGCGCCAACGAGATCCACATCCCGCGCTTCGTTGCCGCCGCCGACTCGAGCCTGATCGTCCTCGGCTTGACGGGCGCCCAGTTCCGCACCGTGATCAGCTTCCTGGCCTACAACGACAATGAAGAGGCCTTCTCCGGCCAGTTCACCGTCGACTGCTGGGACATCCGCCGCCTGCAGAACATCTCGGGCGTGTTCACCGAGTCCTTCCTCGAGAGCACGAACCACGCGATGGGCGAGATGGGCTTCAACGGCATCGAGACCGGCTGGATCCGCCTGGTCGGCCAGACGGCCTTCTCGAGCGCCGCGCAGCGCAACAACCCGGCCTTCATCGCCATGAGCATCGACAACAGCAGCTTCTCGTCGCTGCCCTACGGCGCCGGCACCAACAACAACGGCGACTTGCTGGTCTTCGGCCCGTTCACCGACAACAACTGACACCAGCAGGGTTGTCCCGCTCGCGCGAGCGTTCGGGAAGTCCTGCAGCCCGCGCGGGCGGCGCCATCCGGCGTCGCCCGCGTTGCATCTTGCGGCCTGATCCGCGAGCGTCGTCTGCGCCTTGGCGCTAGCGAGCGCGCTCGCGCCAACGGTCGAGCGCCACGGCCACCAGGATGATGGCGCCGACCAGCATCTTCTGCAGCGGATCGGCCACCTCGGCGTAGATGCAGGCGCTGCGCAACGTGGTCATCAAGAGCGCCCCGAGCAGCGAACCGGCGATGCTGCCCTTGCCGCCGGACAGCGAACCGCCGCCGAGCACGACGGCGGCGATGACATCGAGCTCGTAACCCGCGCCGGAGCTCGGATTGCCTTGCGCGTTGAGGTTGTTGAACTCGAGCACGCCCGCGGCGGCGGCGAAGAAGCCCATCAAGGCGTACACCGCGATCTTGGTCGTGTAGATGGGCACGCCGCACAGGCGCGCGGCGGCCTCGTTCGAGCCGATGGCGTAGATGCGTCGGCCGAAGACCGTGCGTGCGAGCATCCACGCCATCGCGGCGGCCGCCAGCAAGACGAGGAGGACGCCGGTGGCGACGGGCAGCAGATCGTCCGTCGCGGGCGGATCGAGCAGCGACGCGAGCCAGTCAGGCGCATCGGACGAGAGCTTCTTCTGCGCGGATACTTCCTCGGCGGCTCCACGCCACAGGAGCATCGTGCCCAGCGTGGCGATGAACGGCGCGAGGCGCCCATGCGTCACCAGCAAGCCGTGGACGACTCCGGCGCCGACACCCGTCGCCAGCGCGAGCAGCAAGGCTTCGGTGCCGGAATGACCGCCTTGCAGCGCCTTCGCCAACACGACCGAGCACAACGCCAAGAGCGAGCCGATGGCGAGGTCGATGCCCCCGGCGGCGATGACGAGGGTCATGCCCAAGGCTCCGGTGGCGACGATGGCGGATTGCTTGAGGACGAGCGCCGCGCGGTAGCCCGACAGGAAGGGCGAGTCGGGCTTCTCCGACAGGCCCCACAGGGTGGCGGCGAGCACCACGAGCACGAGCCCGAGGAGCGGCGCCAGCACCGGGTTGGAGCCCCGCCATGCCTCGAGCAGGCGCTTCATGCTGCTTCTCCCGCGATGGAGGTGGAGGTGGCGGCGGCGAGGATCTCGTCCTCCGTCCAGTCCGAGGCTGCGCGCACGGCGACAACGCGGCCGCGCGAGAGCACCAAGATGCGGTCGCACCACGCCAAGAGCTCGGGGATGTCCGAGCTCGCGACCAACGCCGCGCGTCCCTCGGCGACGCGCGCGCGCACGAGCCGGTGGATGTCGTGCTTGGCGGCCACGTCGATGCCGCGCGTGGGATCGTCCAGCAACCACAGCTTCGCGTCCATGTGCAGTAGACGCGCCAAGGCGAGCTTCTGCTGGTTGCCGCCCGACAGCGTGGCCGCGCCCGCGTGGAGACCGGCGACCTTCGCGCGCACCTGCGCGACGAGCCCCTCGACGCGCGAGCGGCGGCGGGCGGCGTGCAGCACGCCCAGCGTGGCTTCGCGGCCCGGAGCCGCCAGCGTCACTTCGTCGCTGATGGGGATCTGCAGGCACAGTCCATCGCGCTTGCGATCCTCGGACACGAAGCCGACGCCGGCCGCGACGGAACGGCGCGGGTCGCGTCCGATCGGCAGGCCGGCGAGTCGCGACACTCCGGCCTCGTGCGGCAGTGCGCCGAGGATGGCGCGCAGGAGCCGCGAACGCCCAGCGCCCACCAGTCCCGCCAGGCCGACGATCTCGCCGGCCTCCACCTCGAGGTCCACCGGCGCGCGGAAACGGCGCGGCAGGAAGCCCTGCAGCGACAGCAGGGGCGTTCCGGTTCGAGCGCGCGCGTGGACTGGGGTGGATGCCAGCGCGCGCCCGCTCATGCCGTGCACGAGCTCGTCGGCGCCCACGCCGCGCTGGTGGCGAGCGACCACCACGCCATCGCGCAGCACGAGCAAGTCGTCGGCGAGCCGCAGCACCTCGTCGAGGTGGTGTCCGATCCATGCGATGGCCAGGCCTTGCGAGCGCAGGTGCTCGACCAGGGCCAGCAAGCGCAGCTTGTCCTCGCGCTCGAGCGAACTCGTCGGTTCGTCGAGCAGCAGCACGCGCACGTCGCTCGCCAAGGCGCGCGCCAACTCCACCAGTTGCTGGATGGCGGTGGGCAGTTCGCCGGCGGGTTTCTCCAGCGGCAGATCGGCGCGTCCGAGCTTCGCCAAGGCTTCCCGCGCGCGTCGCGCTTCGTCGCGGCGGCGCAGGAGCGGGCCGCGCGCGCGCTCGTCGCCCAGCACGATGTTCTCCACGACCGAGAGATGCGGCGCGATGGAGAGTTCTTGGTGCACCATGGCGACGCCGAGGGCGCGCGCCCGCGCCGGATCGAGCGGCGCATACGGGACGTCGGCCAGCCGCATCGTCCCTTGGTCGGGCCGGTCCACGCCCGCGAGGATGCGCGCCAAGGTCGACTTGCCGGCGCCATGGGCGCCCACGAACGCATGCACGCGGCCGGCCACGAGGTCGACCGACACGCCTCCGAGCGCTTGCACCGCGCCGAAGCGGCGCTCGAGCGCGCGCGCCGACAAGACGATGGATGAGCTGCGCGCGTGCGCCATGGTCGAGGAGCGCCCTGCATCCATGTCGCTCTTCAAGGCGATTCGAGCGGGAACAGCAAGGCCCGGATCTCGGGCGTATCCATGTTCGCGGGCGTGGCGAGGGCTTGGCGCGTGCTGACGCGCTTGTCGATCTTGGCGCCCGAAAGCACCGCATGCAGGGCGCGCACGGACTCGTAGCCGATGGCGACGGGATCCTGCAGCACGGTGCCTTCGAGCAGGCCGCTCCGCAGTGCTTGGTTGATCTTCGCGCCCGAGTCGAACCCGATCACGACCAGCTTGTCGGCCAATCGGCGCGGATCGCGCTCGAGCACCGTCAGGAAACCGGAGGTGCACGGCTCGTTCGAGCAGAAGACCCCTTCGAGCTCCGTGCCCATCGAAGCCAGGACGGACTCGGCCACTTCGACCGCCTTCGACTCGTCCGGGCCGCCATGGCGGTCGGACAAGACGACTTGGATGCCGGGATGCCGCTTCATCTCGTCCAAGAAGCCGCGTTCGCGCTGTTCGGTGCTTTCGCTGCCGACCATGTAGGGGAAGACCCACACGCGACCCTTGCCGGCCAACATGCGCGCCATTTCGCGCGCCGCCAGGCGCCCGCCCGCATCGTTGTCCGTGGCGATGTAGGAGGACCAGCTCTCGTCGCCGCCGGCGAGTCCTGAATCGAAGAGCACGACGGGCGTTCCGTTCGCGACCGCGACCTGCACGGGCTTGACCAGCGCCTTGGCGTCGAGCGGCGACAGCAGCACGCCGTCGTAGCGTTCCGCGAGGAAGCTCTCGAGCACGCTGATCTGCGCGCCGGCGTCGCCCTCGCCGGCAGGTCCCTTCCAGACGATCTCGAGGTCGGCGAGCTCGAGGTCGGCGCGACGCGCGCCCTTCTCGACGGACTTCCAGAACTCGTGCACGGTGCCCTTGGGGATCATCGCCACCTTGCGCACTCGCGAGGGGTCGTTCTTGGCGGGTGCCGCCTCCTGTCCGGAGCAGGCGGCGAGGACGAGCAGGGAAGAGCACAGGGCGATGCGCATGGGTCGGGCTCGGCCGCGAGGCCGTCCAAGAGGAGGCGTGCCATCCTAGCGGCGAGCGCGGCGGCGCGGCTATCCTCGTCCTCCATGACGGAGCGCTCGGAAGCGGTTGGTGCGCGGCGGCGCGTGGCTTTGATGGTCACATGCCTCGTCGACCAGCTGGCTCCCGAGGTGGGTGTCGCCGTGGTGCGGGTCCTGCGCCGTCAAGGCGTGCAGGTCGACTTCCCGCGCGCGCAGACCTGTTGCGGACAGGCCGCGTGGAATGGCGGACTCGCCGACGAAGCGCGTGCGCTGGCCGAGCGCGCGATCGAGATCTTCGAGCCCTACGAGGCCGTCGTCGTTCCGTCCGGCTCGTGCGCAGGCATGGTGCACCATGGCTACGAGGAGATCTTCCGCGACGACGCGGCTTGGCTGGCGCGCGCGCGGGCCTTGGCCGCGAAGACCCACGAGTTCAGCCAGTACGTCGTCTCCGTGCTGGGCCTCGTCGACCTTGGTGCCGCGCGCGACGGGACGTGCGCCTACCACCCTTCGTGCCACGCCACGCGCCTGCTTGGATTGGGAGACGAGCCGCGCAGGTTGCTGGAAGCGGTGCGCGGCCTGCGCATCGCGACGCTGGCGCGCGCCGAGGACTGTTGCGGCTTCGGCGGCGCGTTCTGCGCCAAGCTGCCCGAGCTGTCGGACGCCATCGTGGGCGCCAAGGTGTCGCATCTCGCCCAGAGCGGCGCGGACACAGTCGTCTCCAGCGATGTCGGCTGCTTGTTGAACATCCAAGGTGCCTGCAAGCACCGAGGACTGCCGATCGAGGCGCTGCACATCGCCCAGGTGCTCGAGGGGCGCAAGGGCGGTGCCGCGTGAGCGGACTCGGCCTCCACGACGCGTTCCTCGATCGCGCGCGGCATGCGCTCGGCCAAGAACACCTCAAGCAGGCCGTGCGCCGCACCACCGACAGGTTGCGCGACGGCCGCGCCGCCGCCAGCGCCGAGGCTGGCGCCTTCGAGGCCTGGCGCGACGCACTGTCCGAGGCGCGCCGTCGCGCCATCGGCAGGCTCGACGTCGTGTTGCAGGCGTGGCAGGCGCGTGCCGAAGCGCGCGGAGTCCTCGTGCACCACGCCGTCGACGCGCGCGAGGCGTGCGACATCGTCGTCGGCATCGCGCGCGCCAAGGGGGCGCGCCTCGCCGCCAAGGGCAAGTCGATGCTCAGCGAGGAGATCGAGCTCAACCAAGCGCTGGAGGCCGCTTGCGTGGAAGCCTTGGAGACGGACCTTGGCGAGTGGATCATCCAACTGGCGGGAGAGCGTCCATCGCACATCATCCTGCCGGTCGTGCACAAGCCGCGCGGGGAGATCCGCGAGTTGTTCGAGCGCCATGGCGGCGAGCCCCTGTCCGACGAGACGCGCGTGCTGGCCGGTTACGCGCGCGATAGGCTGCGCGCCGAGTTCCTGCGCGCGGAGCTCGGCGTCACCGGCTGCAACATGGCGATCGCCGAGACTGGTTCCATCGCGCTGTTCTCCAACGAAGGCAACGGCCGCATGGTCTCGACGCTGCCGCGCACGCATGTCGCCTTGATGGGGGTCGAGCGCATCGTCGAGACGCTGGCCGACTTCGCGCACCTCGTGCGCCTGCTGCCGAGGAGCGCCACCGGCCAGCGCGTCACGACCTACGTCAACGTGTTGTCCGGTCCAGCGCGTCCGGGCGAGCTGGACGGGCCGGAGGAGCTGCATGTGGTCGTGGTCGACGCCGGCCGCACCGCGCAGTTGGCCGAGCGCGACTATCGAGATGCGTTGGCTTGCGTGCGTTGCGGCGCGTGCCTGAACGCCTGTCCTGTGTATTCGGCCGTGGGCGGCCACGCCTACGGCACCGTCTACCCCGGGCCCATCGGCGCGGTGATCGAGCCTCTGTACGCGCGCGACGACGAGCGACGCGCCGAGTTGGCCGAGGCCTCGAGCTTGTGCGGCGCCTGCCACGAAGCTTGTCCGGTCCGCATCCCGCTGCACGACATGCTCGTGCGCCTGCGACAGGACAACGCGCGTCGCGGGCGCGGCGGCCCCACCGCGCTGGCGCTGCAGCGGATCGCCGCGCGCGCCATGGCCGTGCCCTTCGTCTACGACGCGGCTGGGCGCATCGCCAGACGCGCGGCGCGACTCGCCGCGGGTGGCGGCCAGCTCGGGCGTTGGGCGCTGGGCTCCGCGCCGGTGCTGCGCGAGCTGCTGCGGCGCCGTGCGCTGCCCGACGTGCCCATTCGTTCGTTCAGGGAACTGTGGGATGAGTTGGAGGAGGAGCGCTGATGGAAGCCCAAGCCTTTCTCGCGCGCGTCTCCGCCGCACTGGGCGGCGCCAGCGCGCCTTGGACGCCGCCCGACACCAGGGCTGCGCCGTCCGCGCCGCGCCGGCGCGTCGAACTCCTGCACTTGCACGCGGAGTTCGCTGCGCACTTGGCCAAGGTGGGCGGGACGGCCGAGCTGGTTCCCGCCTCGAACGCCGCAGCGCGTGCCATGGAGCTCCTGGGCGCTGGGCCGCGCGTGCATGTGGGTCTCGAGTTGCTGCCGGAGTGCGTGCGCGCGGTGGTGGCGCGTGGAGCCGCGATCGGCCCGGACTCGGACCCCTTGGGCTGGCGCGCCGCCTGCGCCGAGGCCGAGTGGGGCGTGACGGATGCGGTGCAATTGGTGGCGGAGACCGGCTCCACGCTCTTGTGCGCCAATGCGCGCCGACCGAGAGCCGCGAGCTTGCTGCCACGGCGCCACATGGTCGTCGCGCCCTTGTCGCGCCTGGTGGCGGATCTCGACGAGGCGTTGACGCACCTCGCCGACGCGCCGAGCCAGTGGTTGCTGGTCACCGGGCCGAGCCGCACCAGCGACATCGAGAACGACCTGACCATCGGCGTGCATGGACCGGGAGTCATGCATGTGCTGGTCGTGGACGAGGACGAGGCATGAGCGACACGTTGTTCCGCTTGGATAGCAAGACGGCGGTGGTGACCGGTGCCGGCTCCGGCATCGGCGAGGCGATCAGCCTGCTCTACGCAGAGCGCGGCGCGCGCGTGGTGCTGCTCGACTTGGACCTCGCCGCGGCCGAGCGCGTGGCGCGCACGATCGCGGCCGCGGGAGGCGCGGCTTGGGCGCTTGCTTGCGACGTCTCCGACGAAGCTTCCGTCGCGCAGTCCTTCAGGGCGATCCTCGACCGCCATCCGCACCTCGCCATCCTCGTCAACAACGCGGGCATCGCGCACGTGGGCAACGCCTTGAACACGACGAGCGCCGACTTCGAGCGCCTGTTCCGCGTCAACGTATTGGGCGTGCACCACTGCACGCAGGCCGTGCTGCCCTCGATGATCGCCCACGGAGGCGGGGCGATCGTCAACTTGGCGTCGATCGCCTCCTTCGTCGCCCTCAAGGATCGTTGGGCCTATTCGATGACCAAGGGCGCCGTGCTGTCGATGACGCGTGCGACGGCGCTGGACTTCGTCGAGCACAAGGTGCGCTGCAACTGCGTCGCTCCGGCGCGCGTCCATACGCCCTTCGTCGACGGCTTCGTGGCGCGGCACCACCCCGGCCGGGAAGAGGAGGTGAAGGCCGCCTTGCACAAGTACCAACCCGTGGGCCGCATGGGCACCCCGCGCGAGGTGGCCCAGCTGTGCCTGTACCTCGCCAGCGACGAGGCCTCCTTCGTGACCGGGGCGGCCTATCCGATCGATGGTGGCGTGTTGATGCAGTGAGCCCTTGCCGCGCGCCGCGCCGCTGTGCCATCCTCCGGCGTCCGACGCGAGCGGGCTCCTCGCCCAAGGAGGAGCAGGAGATGAAGGGAGCAGACGATGAAGTTGGTTCGATACGGTCCGATCGGCGCCGAGGCGCCTGGAGTGCTCCTCGACGATGGCGCGCGCATCGACTGTCGCGCCGTCGCCCAGGATTGGAACGAGGCCTTCTTCGCGGAGGATGGACTCGAGCGCCTGTCCGCGTGGCTGGCGGCCAACGCGGCTGCGGCCCCGCGCGTGCCGCGCGAGGCGCGGTGGGCCGCGTGCGTGGCTCGGCCGAGCAAGATCATCTGCATCGGCTTGAACTTCGTCGACCACGCGAAGGAGACCGGCAAGGAGATCCCGAAGGAGCCGGTGATCTTCTTCAAGGCGACGACGGCGCTCTGCGGGCCTTTCGACGACGTCAAGATCCCCATCGGCGGCACCAAGCTCGACTGGGAGGTCGAACTGGCCGTCGTCGTGGGCAAGGTCGCGCGGCACGTCCCGGAGGAGCGCGCCTTGGAGCATGTCGCGGGGTACGCGCTGCACAACGACTACTCGGAGCGCGCCTTCCAGCTCGAGCATGGCGGCCAGTGGGTCAAGGGCAAGAGCTGCGACACCTTCGCGCCGCTGGGGCCTTACATGGCGACGCGCGACGAGCTGCAGGAGCCGCAGGGCCTCGTCATGCGCCTCGAAGTCAACGGCGTGCGCAGGCAGGACGGCCACTCGCGCAACATGGTCTTCGGCGTGGCCCACCTCG
>SXXH01000156.1 GCA_005789645.1 Planctomycetia bacterium | reverse complement strand
CACCGCTTCACCATCGGGTGGGCGTGGGCTTCGGACTACGGACGCAGCGACGACGCGCAGGCCTTCCCCTACCTCCTGAAGTACTCGCCACTGCACAACCTGCGCCAAGGAGTCGCGTACCCAGCGACCTTGATCACGACCGGCGACCACGACGACCGCGTGGTGCCGGCGCACAGCTTCAAGTTCGCCGCGGAGCTGCAGGAAAAGACGACTGGCGGCGCGGCCTTGATCCGCATCGAGACGCGCGGCGGCCATGGCGCCGGCAAGCCGACCGCGATGGTCATCGAGGACTGGGCCGACATCTGGGCCTTCCTCGCGCGCGCCTTGGACTTCGACCCAAGCGTCTGACGCCGTTCGCGTCGCACCGGACGCGCGGCCGTGGACGACCATTCATCGGGCGTCCGCGGCCGCGTTGCTCGCCGTCACCCTCCGATGCGCAGCACGACGAATTGGGCCTTGGCCGATTCGCCCTTCGCGCGCCGCACGAGCAGCAGCTCATCGCGACCATCGCCATCGAGATCGGCACCTTGCGCGAGGGCCACGCGCCACTGGGAGGCGTCCGGCAGCTGGATCGTGCTGGTCGGCTCGCGCGCTCCCGTCAGGTCGCGCACGCGCCCTTCGCCGAAGTTCGAGAGCCACTCGATGGCGCGATCGAGATCCCAGGCCGTGCCGGACTCCTCGAACAGGAGCTTGCGCAGCAGACGCTCGTCGTCCTGCGATTCCGACTTCAGCTCGCCTTGCGCCCCTAGCCACGCGTCCACGTGGGTCTGCCCGTTCGCCGCGTCGCCATCGAGCATCGCGAGGTCGATCTTGCCGTCGCCGTCCCAATCGCCCTCGATCGGTTGGCGCACCGCTTGGCTGGCGGTCTCGAAGCGCGACAGGATCTTCTCCGGATCGCGTACTACATCGAGGATGGGCGGCAGGCGGAACACGATCGTGGCTCGCTGGCTCGGTTCCTTGCCGAACTGTCCGTCGCCCGTGTTCTGGTAGGCGATGGCGTCCATCTCGACCTCCCACTCCCCAACGAGGCCGCGGATCAGCGTGCCCACTCCGGGCACGACGACGCGCAGCACGAGCAAATCCGGTCGGTCGTCGTCGTCGAGCTGCGCCAACAGGATCAGCGTCGCGTCCTCGGCGCTCTTGAGGATCGCGGCGGGCTTTTCGAATTGCGGACCTTCGCGCGTGCCGAGGAAGGACCACACCTTGCGCCTATGGGCGATCACGAAGTCGACCACGCCGTCGCCGTCGAGATCGCGCGCCTGCAAGGAGGCGGTCTGCCCGCCTGCGAAGACACGGCCTGGAGCCAGCGTCGAGCCGTCGCTGGAGGAGTCGCGGAAGGTGGACAGGTCCAGCTTCCGCGTCGGCTCCTCGGGGATGCGTCCGTCCGCGCCCACGATGTGCCAGCCCCGAAGCTCGCCTTCCTCGGTCCAAATGTCGTCCTTGCCATCGCCGTTCTGGTCGAGGAGGCGCAACGAAGGCACGCGCAGGCTCGCCTCGAGGATGTCCGAGGCCAAGGCGGCCTCGACGCGGCGGGTCGTACTGGTCGCCACGCGCACGGCCGCGAGTCGCTGGTAGTCGGGTGCGCCATCGCCTGTCGCCACGGGCCGCTTCCAGATCTCGAGCCGCCCTGCGCGCGGCGCGACGAGTTCCGGCAGCCCGTCGCGGTCGATGTCCGGCGCGAAGGGCACGAAGCGCGGGATGCCCGTGCGCAACGACAAGCGCACGCGGCGCGACACTTCCACGGCTTCCTTGGCATGGGTGCCGTCGGAGAGGACCGGCAAGCGGCTGGCGCCCTTGTCGTCCAGCACGTACAGATCCTGCGCCTCCACGCCGCCGCTCGCCTGCGCCAGCGCGAGCGCGCTGCGCGTCGGTTGGGCGAGGCGCGCCGCGCCGCGCAGTCCGCCCGCCTCGCCTGCGCGCGGCAAGTTCCAGGAACGGATCTCGCCCTCGCGTCCGACGACCAGCACCTCGAGGCCGGCCGGTCCGCCTAGTTCGATCACGCGCACATCGGACAGGCCGAAGGGCAATTCATGGACGTGCAGCACGCCGCCGACGGCCGGAGCTTGCTGCGCCGCGCACAAGAGCGAGGTCAGAAGAAGCTCGTGCACGAGACGCCCTCCTTGCCGATCCACAGGATGTCTGGCGCCGACTTGGAGAGCGTGGCCGGAGCCAAGAGGCGCGCCTCGGGATCGACCGCCGCTTGCCAAAGGGGCTTGTCGAGCAGGCTCAACGCGCCATCGCGGCTCTTCCTCGACATCAACACGCGTGCGGAGTCCGGCTCGCTGCGCACGAGGATCTCCGCCAGTCCGTCGCCGGTGAGATCCCCAAGCACCTCGAGTTGCGCATCGAAGCGCGCCGCCTTGACCGACAGGGTCCAACTCAGATCGGGACGGCGCGACCAGCCACCGCGCTTGCCGAGGAAGACGTAGATCTGCGCCTCGAGCCGTTCGGAGGTGGCCGCGCGCAGCGCATCGATCAAGTCCGGCTTGACGGCGCCGGCCACGAGGTCGGGCAGGCGGTCGCCGTCCAGATCCTCCAAGGCGACGGCTCGCGCGATGCCGTCGAGCACCAGCACCTGCGCCGGTGCCCCGTCCTTCGGGAACACGGAGTCGACACCCTCGCGCTTGGCGCCACGCCACGCGAGGACTTGGGTCTGGGCCTTTTCGCTGCGGCGGTTCGCGGCGAAGACCAGCGCGTCGGCGCGTCCGTCGAGATCGTGGTCCCCGATGCGCGCCGAGTAGGACACATCGAGCGATCGACCGCGGTCGCGCTGCACGGGATTCGACTCCGATGAAGCGCTGGCGAACTGGCGCGGAGCGGCCTGTCGCCACCATTGGAAGGTCGTCCTCGCCAGCGCGCCCACATCCAAGCGCCCGTCGCCGTCGATGTCCGCCACCACGGGGGCGGGCACGGAGTCCGACAATTCGAGCCACGGTTCGCGCAAGGCCTCCACGCCGAATCCAAGCGTTGAACCCGCGCGCTTGGAGAATCCGGCGGATGCGCCGCGGTTGCGCACATCGGGGCGCTCGACGGCGACGCGCGAGGTGGCTTCCTCGAACAGCATCAGCTTGGCGCCGCGCCAGGCACCATCGCCTTGACGCGACACGATGCGGTAACCGCCCGCTTCGGGCAGCACGAGCTCGTCGGCGCCGTCGCCATCGAGGTCGTGCACGAACGACTGGAGGTGGAATGGTCCGGCCGGATCCGCCATGGGCCACAGCAACTCGACATCGAGCTCGCGCACGAAGCGTTCGCCCTCGTCCTTGGCTTGCGCATCGAGCCGGTACATGGCGCGCGGCGTGAACACATGCAACACGCGCGACGCGCCGCCGCTGCGCAGGTACGCGAAGGCGATGACATCGTCCGACACGATACTGCCATGCCGGAGGTCGGGCTCCGTCCACGGCCTCTTCCCGGCGCGTCGCGGCCAGACCTCGATGCGGGGCTCGTCGTCGACGCCCGACAACACGATGTCGTTCACTCCGTCGCCATCGACATCGACGAGCAAGGTCTCGGCGATGCGCATCGGTTGCTTCAAGGGCAAGGCGGTCGTGACGCCGAACTCCAGCGTCGCCACCAACATGGCGCAGATCACGGCACCTCCACGAGGCGATCCGAGTCGCCACCCTGCAGGTCGAAGAACCACAAGACAGTCAGCTTCCACGAGGAGGGGCCGCGCTCCCAGCCAAAGGCGCCGAGGAGGATCGACAGCGAGACGCGCTCGCCCTCGCGCTTCCATGCGAACGCGGGTTGGAGCGCGATGCGCTTCATCTCCTGGGCGCGACGCGACAGGGGCAGCTCCATCGACGACTTGGCCTCCCCGCGGCGCCAATCGACCTGGATGGAGTCCTGCGCGCTCTTGGCGCGCACCAGCGACAAGAAGCGGGCTGGATCGTCGATGGGCGTCCCGTCCAAGGCCACGACGAGATCGCCGAAGCGCGGCGCATCGGCGAGGGCGCGCCAAGGACTGGTGGTGGCCATGCCCACCACGACCACGCCGGCGCCGGGAGCGAGCCCGGCCGCGCGTGCTTCGACCTCGGTGGCGGTGCGCAGCACCAGACCCAACTTGTCGTCCTCGCGGAACCGGGCGGCGTCCTCGCGCAACGCCGGGGCGACGCGCGCCACGAGCACCAAGTCGACGCGCAGCTCGGCTCCACCGCGCTCGCACGCGAGCTCGATCAAGGTGCCAGGCGCGACTTCGAGTTCGACGGCGCGCCAATCGGAAGGTGCATCCAGCCGACGAGTGGCGCCGCCGACCTTGGCGCGCAGCAGGATGTCTCCCACTTCCACGCCGGCCGCGGCCGCGGGCGAGTTCTCCACCACCGCCGCGACCTCCAGCCCGGGTTCGGGCTCTTCATCGAGGCTGGCGCGGATCGACTTGACGCGGATGCCGCTGAAGGAACCGGCCGGCAGCGCGAGGCGCGTTGCTTCGTCGTCGGGCTCGCGCATGGCCTCCGGCGGTTCCTCCCAACTGCGCAGGGGAACCTGGCGCTCGTCGAAGCCCGCCTTGCAGGCGGCGCACGCAAGGAGACTCGCGAAGAAGGTCGAGCGCAGCAGCATGGAGATGTTCATGGCACGGCCTTGCGACGGACGAGAATCACGGAAGCGGCGGCGCTGGCCGCCAGCCATGCCAAGCCGACCAGCACGCCCGTTTGCGGCGCGGGGACCTCGACGTTGGAGATCCCCTGCGCCAGGTCGAGGAAGGCGCGCGGATAGGAGGAGTCGCCCAACGGCGAAGGCATGTGGTCGGAGGGCAGCACGCCGTCGAGGTCGAAGCCGCGCGTCAGCACGCGCCCGAGGTCCGAGAGCAACAGGAAGCCCAAGGCCGTGCCCAAGGCCGCGGCCGCGCTGCGCACGAGCGAGCCGGCGCAGAAGCCCAAGCCCAAGGCGGCGCCCAAGGCGGGCAGGGGAGCCCACCAGGCGCGCGCGAGGTCGGGAACCAGTTCGCTGGCGGCCGTCATCACGAAGGGTTGGCCGTTGGGCAGGATCTCGACGGCATCGCCGAAGCCGCTCGTGCCCCAGGCGGCCGCGTGCAAGCACACGGCGAGCAGCAAGTAGCCGCACGACAGCGCCGCGAGGCACGCGGCCAACTTGCCGAGCACGAGTTGGACACGCGTCAAGGGCCGCAGCAGCACGTTGCGCAGAGTGTGGCGCGACAGTTCGCCGGCGATCGATTGGCTGGCGATGCCAGCGCCCAAGAGCGCCAGCACCGGCAAGGCGGTGAGCATCCCCCACGCGACGAGCTCGAAGCCGTTCACGCCGCTGGCGGTGGCGAGTTCGCCGGCCTCGACCTTGGCGGCTTCGGCGCGGCCTTCGCTCCAACGCAGCCACAGGCGCGCCAAGCCCAGCAAGGTGGGCAGCAGGGTGATCCACAGCAAGGCTCGCGTGTGGGCGAGTCGGCGCCATTCGTGGCCGAAGGCGCGCAGCCACGGTCGGCTCGGCGCGATGGGAGCGGCCGGCGGCTCGGACTGCGCGGGTGCGGCCGCGGGCAGCACCATCTCGCCGCGCGTGGCGGCCAGGTAGATGTCCTCGAGGCTGCGTTCGACGCGCGAGATGCTGGTGAAGGGCGCCTGCGCATCCAACAAGACGCGCGCCACCGCGTCGCCGCGCGGCGCCTCGGGGAGCAACAGCCCGCGCGGCGTCGCGGACGACTTCCAGCCGCGGGCTTCGCAGGCGCGCTGGGCGGCGTCGTTGGCGCCTTCGATGCGCAGCACGCGCGGACCCGACTCCAGCAGCTCGTGCGTCCCGCCTTCCACGATCATGCGGCCCTGCTTGAGGACGCCGATGCGCGTCGTCAAAGGCGCGATCTCGGCCAGTTGGTGCGAGGACAGCAGGATGCCGACGCCTTGGCGCGCCAAACCCTGCAGCAGCTCGCGCATGTGCGCCAAGCTCTCGGGATCCAGCCCGTTGAAGGGCTCGTCGAGCAGCAAGTAGCGCGGTTCGCCGAGCAGGGCGGCGCCGATGCCGAGTCGTTGGCGCATGCCCTGGCTGAAGGAACCGGCGTGGCGATCGGCGGCGTAGTCGAGTCCGACCTCGCGCAGCACACGCTCCGCTTCGTCGCGCGAGCGCGCCGGATCCATGCCTTGCAAGCGCCCCAGTTCGACCAGGTTCTCGCGCGCCGTCAGCCGCTCCCAGGCGCCGGGGATCTCGACCAGGCCGGCGATGCGCGCGCGGGCTTCGGCTGGTTGCGCGAAGGCGTCGATGCCGTCGACCAACACGCGTCCGGCGTCGGCGCGATGCAGTCCGAGCACGATGCGCATGAGCGTCGTCTTGCCTGAGCCATTGTGGCCGAGGAACCCGTAGATCTCGCCGCGCGGCAGCGACAAGGAGACGCCATCGAGGACGACCCGCCCTCCG
This sequence comes from Planctomycetia bacterium, assembly GCA_005789645.1. GTDB lineage: Bacteria > Planctomycetota > UBA1135 > UBA1135 > SXXH01. The sequence continues at coordinate 18,458 of SXXH01000156.1, read as the reverse complement.
AATCCCTTGCCTACGCCGACGACTTCAAGTGCCATGCTTCACGCCTCAGGTGGCGAGGATGCGGTCCATGCGCGCCTTGACCTTCAAGAGGTGCTCCTTGCCTCCGCCGCCAACTTCGGCCGTGGCCCAACCGTGGTAGCCGACCTCGTGGCAAGCCTCGAGCACGCTCGGCCAATCCTCGTCGCCCTCGCCGATCTCGCACCAACCGTTCTTCAGCGAATAGCCCTTGAAGTCGAGCTTGAGCATGCGCTTGTCGAGCGCGCGGATCCAAGCCGCCGACGGCACACCGTACTTGAGCATGTTCGAGGCGTCGAAGTAGGCGCCCACGAGGGGGCTGTCGAACGCATCGACGTACTGCACGAGCTGCTCGGGCTTGACGAGGAAGTCGTTCCACACGACTTCGACAGCCAGCTTGATGCCCTTCTCCTTGCAGCGCGGCAGGACCTTGCGCAACTCGGGGATGGAGCGATCCCAGCACTTCTGGAAGGACTGCTCGGGATCGTTCGCCACGACCACCGCCGGCACGACCAGCACGGTGTCCGCGCCCCATGTGGCTGCGTCGTCGATGGCGCCCTCCAGCGCCTTGATCGCCTCCGCTCGCACTCCTTCGGATGGATGGCTGAACGGCTTGGCCCAATGCACGGAGTCGATCACGCCGTGGACCTTGAGGCCGGTCGCCTTGCTGGCGTCCACCACGGCTTGGCGGTCGATGTCGATCGGGCTGTCGAGCTCGACCCCCTCGAAGCCGCACTCCTTGGCCAGTTGGAAGCGCGCCAGAACGCTGCCCTCCAGTTGGATCATCGAGTACTTGATGGCGGGCTTGAGCTTGGCGCGCGGCTTCTTGGGCTTGTCCTCGGCGAGCCCTTCGGGCCGCGGTGCTTGACCAGCAGGCCGGGAGGCAGCGAGGGAACCGAAGGCCAGGGCGGCGCCGCCGGCGAGGAAGAGTCGTCGATCGAGGGGGGTCATGCGATGTCCTTGGTCTTCATTGTTCCCCCGGCGCGGCGCGAGTCAACGCGCCTTGGCCAATCCCGCGCCGCGGCAGTAGGCTGGATGCCGGCTGCATGACCGTCAGGACGCCCAGCTCGCACGAGACCACGCGCGCACCCGCCGTGGTCTGCACCATCCCGACCTGGAACGAGGCGGGGAACATCCTGCCGTTGGCGCGCGAGATCCTGGCGCTGGGCCCCGGCTTCGAGGTGCTGGTCGTCGACGACAACTCGCCCGATGGCACCTGGCGCCTGGTCGCGGAGGCGCTCAAGGACGAGCCGCGCCTGCATCTCCTGCATAGGCTGCAGGACAAGGGCCGTGGACGCTCCGGCCGCGACGGGTTCGTGCAGGCCCTTTCCATGGGAGCGCGCATCGTCGTAGAGATGGACGCGGACTTCTCGCACCACCCGCGCTACATCCCGGCCCTGGTGCGCCGGCTGAACTCCGATCCCTCCATCGGACTGGTCCTCGGCTCGCGCGCCGTCGCGGGCGGCAGCGACGCGGACCGAGGCTGGCTGCGACGCGCGATCACGACCTGCGCCAACGCGTACATCAGGGTCTTGCTGGGCGTGCGGGTCCGCGACTGCAACAGCGGCTTCCGCGCCTGGAAGCGCTCGACGCTGGAGGCCATCGAAGTCGAGAAGACCTCCTCGCCCGGCCCGGCCATCGTGCAGGAGCTGCTCTACAAGACGGCTCGCAGGAAGATCGGCATCGCCGAGGTGCCGATCGTCTTCGAGGACCGCAAGGTGGGCGAGTCGACGCTGACTTGGCGCTTGCTCGTGCAGGGCTACACCACCGTGCTCAAGCTGCGCTGGTGGGGCTTCATCGGCCGCATCTGAATCGCCGATCGGCCCCGCGCTTGCGCCGCGCCCCGCGCGGGGCGAACATCCCCCCGCCATGCTCCGTCCGCCCCTCGCCCTCGCCGGCGCCGCGCTGCTCTACCTGGCGCTGCGGCTGGCGATCCTCTTGACCAACTTCGACGGGGTGGCCTCGCCACCCTTCGAGCTGTACCCGATGGGCACGATGGCCGAGCTCTTCCTGCGCGGCGTCGAGTTCCCGCTGAGCTACTACTACGACAATGCCGCGGGGCAACTGGTGTTCGGCCACGCCGCCATCCCGTTCTACGCGCTGCTCGGCTCGACCTACTTCGCGCTCAAGGCGATGACGATGACGCTGGGTCTCGGCGCGCTCGTGCTGTTGTGGTTGCTGCTCGACCGGCACCACTCGCGCCGCGCCGCGGTCGTGGGCGCGTACTTGTGGGCGCTGTCGTTGCCGCTGTTGACGCGCTACTCGATCACCTGCTCGGGCAACCACTTCGAGAACCTGTTCTTCCTGCTGCTTTCCACCCTGCTGTTCTTCGAGCTCCATCGACGCGGCGCGAACTTCGCGCGTCTCGCGGCCGCCGGGTTCGGGGCGGCGCTGTCGATCTTCGTCTTCATGGGCGCGCTGATCCCCGTCGGGATCCTCGCCGGCCTGCACCTGGGCCTGCGCGGTTGGCGCGCGAGCCTGCGCGATCTTCCGGGACTGCTGGCGGGCTTCGCGGTGGGACTCGCGCCGCTCTTGGCGCTCAACTTCGCGACGAGCGGCCGCATCCTCGGCTTCTTCGCCACGCGCTTCAACGCGGCGGAGGGCGGCCAGCCTTCGAACCTGCCCAAGGAGCCCTTCCTCGAGCGCCTCTCGTTCTACGCCGATCGCGCGCCGCATGCCGCGCAGGTGCAGCCCAGCTGGCTCGATCCGCAGCCGGCGGGCATGGTCGTCGCGCTCGTCGTGCTCGCCTTGTGGGCTTGGGGCGCATGGGACTCCTTCCGCGAGCTGCCACGACTCGTGCGCGGCGTGTTCCGCGCGCGTCCGGCGGACGAGGCATGGTGCTCCAAGTGGTTCCAACGCTGCCAACTGCTGCCGTGGACGCTGTACCTGCCGCTGTTCGTGGTGGCCTTCGGATTCAGCAACTTCAAGCTGGGCGACTTCGCCGGCACGCAGGAGGTCTCGGGATACCGCTACTTCCTGCCCACCGCGACCATGGCGATCGTGCTGGCCGCGGTGCTTTGCGACCGCTGGTGGACGCGTGGCGGCTTCGCGCGCGTGGCGGGGTGCGTGCCCGCGGGCATCTTGTGCGCGGCGGGCTCGACCAGCCTCGCTTGGGTGGACGCGAGCGGCGCCGAACTCGGCAACGGGCTGCGCTACGAGGGCTACAACTTCGCCCAGATGGCGCGCGGGTTCGTCTCAGGCCGCAACGCCGTGCCGCGCGAGGAGATCGAGGGCCATCTGCGTGCCTATCCCGCCGATGTGCGCACACCCGTGCTGCGCGGGCTCGGCTTCAACTACGGGCTCGTTGCCGCGCGCGCCGCGCGCAAGGCCGAGGGACCGGCTTGGCGACTCGACCTCGATGCGCTCTGCGCGCCATGGCCAGCCGAATGGCGCGCTGAACTGGCCCACGGCGCCGGCACCTCGCTGCGTTGGTCGCTGCGCATGGCTGGCGACGCCGGTGGACTCGACCGCGAGTTGCGGCGGCTGCGATCCGACGATCCCGAACTAGCGCGTCGGGCGCGAGCGGGCGCGGCGACCACCTCGGCTGGTCCGCTGATCGGCCCGGACGCGCGCGCGACGCTCGCGGAGAACGCGCAGCTCCTCGATGGTCCTCTCGAGGGCAGGGAGGACTTCGCGCATGGCGTGGGGTTCATGGCTGGCAAGCTGCACGAGCGCGGCGTGAGGCGCGAAGTGGAGTTGGCGGAGGCCTTGCGCGCTGGCCTCCGTCCGCTCGATCCCGATTCGAAGACGGACGCGCGCATCGAGGCCTTCGAGGCCGGTTGGGCCGCGGGCGTCGACGAGGCGCGCGCCTTCCGCGACCTCGACACGCAGCGTTGATTCCCGTCGGCGCGCTGTCGCGCTGGTGCCATGGCGCGCCGCAGGCGGTACAACATGCGGGCGAGTCCGCTCCACGATGCCTTCACCGCGCTCCTACCTGTCCTTGCGTGCCGGCTGGTCGCCCTTTGGGCTGACGCGCCAGAAGCCGCGCCACATCCGCGAGATGCTCAAGGTCGCCTGGGAGAACCGCGACAACCTGTCGTGGGCGTGGAAGGTCCTGACGAAGGGCGTGTGCGACGGCTGCGCCTTGGGGACCACCGGAGTGCGCGATTGGACCTTGCCTGACACGCACCTGTGCATGGTGCGGCTCGAGCTCCTGCGCTTGAACACCATGGGCGCCATGGACGACGTGCGCCTCGCGGACGCCGCCGCCGCCCGGCGCTTGTCCTCCAAGGAGCTGCGCGCCTTGGGCCGCTTGTCGCATCCGCTGCGGCGCCGGCGCGGCGAGCGCGGCTTCACGCGCGTCTCCTACGACGAAGCCATGCGCGAAATCGGCGCGCGCTTCGCCGCCGCCGGACCGCGGCGTTCGGCCATGTTCGTGACGAGCCGCGGCGTCACCAACGAGACCTACTTCGTCGCGCAAAAGGTCATGCGCTGGCTCGGCTCCAACCACGTGGACAACTCCGCGAGGCTGTGCCATGCGCCCAGCGGCGTGGCGCTCAAGTCGACAGTCGGCCACGCGGCGACGAGCTGCAGCTACACCGACTTCTTCTCGGCCGACTTGATCGTCTTCATCGGCTCGAATCCGGCCAACGACCAACCGGTGACGATGAAGTACCTGGCCGAGGCGCGTCGTCGCGGAGCGCGGGTCGTGTCGATCAACACGGCGCGCGAGAGCGGGCTCGACGCGTATTGGATCCCCTCGCAACCGGTTTCGGCGCTATTGGGCACGAGGATCTGCGAACGCACCTTCCTCGTCGGCGCTGGTGGGGACCTCGCCTTCCTGCTCGGTGCGGCCAAGTTGCTGGTCGAGTCGGGACGCGTGGACCTCGAGTGGATCCGCGGGCACGCGCTGGGGTTCGAGGAGTTCGTGGCCAGCCTGCGCGCGCTCGAGCTCGCCACCTTGGCGCGCCAAGCCGGCACCAGCGAGGCGGAGATCGCCGACTTCGCCGCGGAACTCGGCGCCGCGCCGCGCGGCATCCTCGTGTGGTCGATGGGCGTCACGCAGAACCAAGCTGGCGCCGCCGCGGTGCGCGCCATCGCCAACCTCGCGTTGCTGCGCGGCTGGCTGGGCAAGGAAGGCACGGGGCTCATGCCGATCCGCGGCCATTCGGGCGTGCAAGGCGGCTCGGAGATGGGCTGCTATCCGTCCGCGTTGCCGGGCTACCTCCCGCTCGACGCGGAAGGCGCGCGCGCCTTCTCCGAGCTGTGGGGCTTCGAAGTACCCGCCTGGGAGGGCCTGACCACCGTCGAGACCTTCGACTCGGCCTTGTCAGGTGGACTGGACGCGTGGTGGTGCATCGGCGGCAACTTCCTCGAGACCATGCCCGATCCCGCGCGGGTGGAGCGCGCCGTCGCCGCCCTGCCGCTGCGCGTGCACTGCGACATCGTCGCCACCACGCAGATGCTGGTCGAGCCGGCCGAAGTCGCCTACATCCTGCCCTCGAAGACGCGCTACGAACAAGATGGCGGCGGCACGGAGACCACCACCGAGCGGCGCGTAGTCTATTCGCCCGAATTGGATGGGCACCGAGTCGGAGAAGCGCGGGCCGAATGGCGCATGTTGTGCGATCTGGCCCGCCACGCCAAGCCCAAGGACTCCTGGCGCGTGCAATACTCCTGCGGCGCCGACATCCGCGCCGACATCGAACGCAGCGTGCCCCTCTACGCGGGCATCGCCAAGTTGTCGCGCCAAGGCGACCAGTTCCAATGGGGCGGGCCGCGGCTGTACGCCGACGGACGTTTCCCCTTCCCCGACGGCAAGGCGCGCTTCGCCGCGCTCGCCGCGGCGTTGCCGTACGAAGGCGAGGCCAATGTAGCGTGCGCTGCACGGGAATCAGGCGCGGACGCGCACCGCTTCCGACTCGCCACGCGCCGCGGCAAGCAGTTCAACTCCATGGTGCAACGCGAGGTCGATCCGTTGACCGGCGCCGCGCGCGATCACATCTACATGCATGCCGAGGACGCGGCGGACCTCGGATTGCGCGCCGACGATCGCATCGTGTTGTCCAACGCGCATGGGCGCTTCAACGGCCGAGTCTTCTTGGCCGAGGTCGCTCGCGGCTCGCTGCAGGGCCATTGGCCGGAGCTGAACCAGCTCCTGCCGCACGGCCGGATCGAACCCGAAGGTGGAGTGCCCGACTACAACGCCTGGGTCGAGGTGCACCGGGCCTGAACCTCGAGGTGCCTGGCTGCATCCAAGGTGCTTCCTCCACCGTAGGCTCGCCCGTTCGGACCGCTGGCTCTGGAAGACGGAGCTGGCCGAACGCAAGCTATCGCTCGGGCGTTCTTCGTGATCGTTCGGCCTAGCGCGCCGACCTCCACGCCGGCCTTGACGCCCTTCACCAGCTCAAATCACAGCACACTCCGCACCAGCATGAAGTACCTAGCCCTGCTCGCCCTCGCACTCCCGGTCGCCCTGTGGTCGGCTTCCGCCACCCAACCGGTGGCGGCAGCCCCGGCGGTCGCGGCCAAGAACCTCAACGTCGACGCCGTGCACTCCTCGATCGTGTTCCGCTGCATGCACCTGAACACGGCCTGGGCCTATGGACGCTTCGACAAGTTCTCCGGCACCATCGTGCTCGACGGCGCCAACAGCAAGGTCGAGCTCGAGATCGACCCCGCGAGCGTCAACACGGCCAACGGGGGACGCGACGACCACCTGCGTGGGCCCGACTTCTTCGACGTCAAGCAGTTCCCCAAGGCCTCCTTCAAGTCCACCAAGGTCGTGCCCGACGGCGACGCGAAGATGAAGGTCGAAGGCGACCTCACGCTGCATGGCGTGACCAAGCCGATCACCTTCGTGGTCGAGAAGACCGGCTCGGTCGACGACCCCAAATTCGGCAAGAAGACCGGCTTCCACGCCACCATGGTCGTCAAGCGCAGCGAGTTCGGCATCACCTACATGAAGGGCGGTCTCGGCGAAGACGTCGAGTTCATGGTTTCGCTCGAGGCCAACGAGGGCTGATGCGCCCACGGCCGAGCCGCAAGGCCGCGGTCGCGCCACCATGGAGACTCTGCGCGAAGTGCTCGCCACCGTGGTCGCTCCCGCGGCCATCGCCCTGATCGTGCTCGGCAGCGCCCGCGTGCGTGCGCTGCGCGCGCAGGGTCCACAAGCGGCCATGGCACCGCTCCCCGGCGACGGGGCGCTGGCCATGGCTGGCGCCTTCTTGGCGGTGCACCTCGCCTTGTTCGGCGAGTTGCCGTTGCCCACCGACGAGCGTCAAATCGGCTACCAGCACAAGCTCGCTTGGCTCGTGCTGGCGGTCGGCCTCCTCTCGCCGGTCGTGTCCCTGCCGCGCGTGCCGCGCTTCCTGCAACTCGTGCTCGCGTGCACGGCGGCGGTGCTGGTCGCGCGCTTCGGCCTCGAGCAGGCTTGGCAAGGCTTCGGGGGCTGGATCGGCCGCCTCGCCGTGGCGCTTTGCATCTACATCTGGATCGTCTGGCAGGATCGGCTCGCCGCGCGCTTGCCGGGCTTGGCGATGCCCGCCCTGTGGGCTGTGGCGTTGGCCGGGTCCGCGGTGGTCGCCGTCCTCTCGCGCAGCGCTTCGGATGCCCAGCGTTTGGGCGGTTTGGCGGCGGCCTGCGGCGGCTTGGCCTTGCTGGCGCTCGTGCAGCGAGGCTCGCGCTTCTCGGCGGGCGCCGTGTTGGTCTTGGTGCTGGCGACTGCGGGCATCTTGATCCAACGCTGGCTCTACGACCTGCCGCTCGCCTCGATCGCCCTGCTCGTGCTGGCCTTCGCCGTGCCTGGCGCCTTGGTTGTGCGCCTGCAAGGCGAATGGCGCCGCACCCTCGTCGGGGCCGGCATCGCGCTGCTCATGTGCGCGGCGGCGGCGCTGATCGCTTGGAACGCCGCCCCGCCGCCCAACCCCTACGGCTGAATCCCCGCCGCGACCGTCGCCGCGCGCCACCGCTCGGCGCCTCGGGACCAGCGCATCCGAGCCGCGCATGCGGCTCGTATGCGCACACATGTCAGCGCACCATCCTGCACCCGACTCGCGCCTGCGCGTCCTCGTCGACGCGCCGCCTCGGCGCAAGAACGCCGGCGCGCGGTATGTCCTGCACTGGATGACCTCGTACAGGCGCACGCACCACAACTTCGCCTTGCAACACTCGCTGGCGCGTGCCGCCGAGCTCGAGTTGCCGCTCGTCGTCTTCGAGCCCCTGCGCGCCGGCTATCCACACGCGAGCGATCGCCACCATGCCTTCGTCGTCGAAGGCATGCAGGACACCGCCCAACGCTGCGCCGCCGCGGGGGTCTCCTACTTGCCGTGGATCGAGCCCGAACCCGGCGCCGGCAAGGGCTTGTTGGCGCGGCTCGCCAAGGACTCGGCGTTGGTCGTGACGGACGACTGGCCCGGTTTCTTCGTGCCGCGCATGCTGGACGCGGCCGCCAAGACGATCGACACGCGGCTCGAAGCAGTCGACTCGACCGGGTTGTGCCCGCAGTCGGAGATGACGCGCGACTTCGCTCGTGCCTTCGACTTCCGCCGGCACCTGCAGAAGGTGCTGGCTCCGCACTTGTCGCAGGTCCCGCGACCCGACGCGTTGTCCGGGGCCGAGTCGCTGCCGAGCCTCGGCGCGTTGGCGGCGCCGCGCGGCTGGACCTCGCCCACGCAGGACATCTTGGCGCGCGGGCGCGAGGCCCTGCGCCAGTTGCCGATCGACCACGCCGTGCCGCCCGTGGCGGCGCGTGGTGGCGAGGTCGAGGGTCGCAGGCGCGCGGCGGACTTCGTGCGCACTCGCTTGCCGCGCTACGGCGTAGAGCGCTCCGAACCGACCTCCGACGCTTCGTCGGGCCTCTCGCCTTGGATCCACTTCGGCCAGTTGTCCGCCCATGAACTGCTGGCGCTCGTCGCTCGTCAAGAAAACTGGACAGTAGCCTCGATGTCGGGGCGCGCCAACGGCTCCAGGGACGGCTGGTGGGGCCTCGGCGCCTCGGCGGAGGCGTTCATGGACGAACTGGTCACCTGGCGCGAATTGGGCGTGGCTTACAACCTGCGACACGGTGAACGCCACGACTACGAAGCCCTGCCGGAGTGGGCGCGTCGCACCTTGGACGAGCACGCCGTCGATCGACGCGAGCGCGCGTACACCCTCGCCGAATTGGAGTCGGCCCGCACGCACGACCCCTTGTGGAACGCGGCGCAGCGGCAGCTCTTGTCCGAAGGCGTGATCCACAACTACTTGCGCATGTTGTGGGGCAAGAAGGTCGTCGAGTGGACCGAGAGTCCACGCGAGGCGCTGCGCATGCTGATCCACCTGAACAATCGTTGGGCGATCGATGGACGCGACCCCAACAGCTTGTCGGGGATCTACTGGTGCCTCGGGCGCTACGATCGGCCTTGGGCGCCCAAACGCGAGGTCTTCGGCACCATCCGCTGGATGAGCAGCGAGAACACGGCGCGCAAGTTCAAGGTCAAGCCCTACCTCGCCAAGCACGCCGCCGGCGACGCCCAAGGCGCGCTTTGGACCTGACGGAAAGTGCCGTTGGTGGCCGCGGAGCCGAATGCTCCGCGGCGATGCGCTTGGCGCGGCCTTCGCTCAGCCCGCTTTGCCGTCCGCGGGTGGAGAGCCTGTCTCTTCGGCGAACTTCTCCAGCATCGGCACGAGGAACTCGCGGCCGAGGATCACCAGCGTGGCCGCCAAGGGCAGCGCGATCAGCAAGCCGAACATGCCCATCGCGGCTCCACCCGCCATCAGCGAGAAGATGACGACCACGGTATGGAGGCCAAGCTTGTCGCCGATGATGCGCGGGATGAGCAGGTAGTTCTCCAGCGCCTCGGCCACGGCGAAGACGATCCCGGCGCGCAAGGCCGCCTCGAGCAGGCTGTGCTCGAGGAAGCCCACGACCATCGCCAAGGTGAACCCAATCAGGGTGCCGACGAATGGGATCAGCGACAGCGCGCCCGAGCCGATCCCGAGCAGCAACGCGAAGTCCACGCCCGCGATCCACAAGCCCAAGGCGAGGATGCCGCCCTTGGCGGCCGCCACCAGCAGCCGCCCGCGGAAGAAGGTCGACAGCACCTCTCCGATCTGCGACCCGATCTTGACCAGCTTCTCGCGTTCCGAACGCGGCAGGTACTTGGCGACGAAGCGGTGGATGCGCTCGAGCTCGAACAGCAGGAAGTACGTGTAGATAGGCAGCAGGAAGAGCAGCACCGCGAAGTCGAGCAAGCTGCCGAAGATCCGCTGGAGGAACAGCACCACTCCGCCGGCGGCGCGCAAGCCCAACTCCCCGGCCTGCTCGCGTTGGCTGTCGGTGAACCAGGAGTCCCACCACGTGCGCAGCGCGGCTGCCAGCTGGGCCGAGCCGACCTGCTCGGATCCGGCCGATGGCGGCGGCGTTCCTGGCGACTGCGTGGCCTCCTGCAGTCCTTCGCGCACCTCGGGGAAGAACTGCAGCACCCAATCGACCTCGCGCGAATGGTCCTGCAAGGCCTGCTCCACGCGCGTCTCGATCTGGTGGCCGATGCCGTCGGGGCGCGTGAACTCGCGTCCGAGCGCCCTGCCCTGGAACCACAAGAGGACGAGCGTGCTCGCCACGGCAACGGCGAAGCTGGCGAAGATGAAGTTGACCGCGGAACGGCGACGCCAGCGGCGGCGTTCGAGCCACAGCACCAAGGGGTGCAGGATGAAGGCCGTGAGGTAGCCGAGGATCAGCGGGTTGACGACGCTGCGCACCTCGTAGAGGAACCAGCCGAGGAACATGACTAGCGCCGCCAAGGCGATGTTGCGCCACAGCGGGGGCATGCGGTCGATCAAGGCTGACCTCCTCCGGGAGTCTTCCAATCCTCGGGCAGGCTCGGGCGATACTCGCGCACGAACCACGCATCGAAGTCGAATCCCTCGCGAAAGTCCTCGATGGTGTCCGATTCCTGGCGATTGAGCAGGCCCGCGTCGACGAGCAGGAACACGATGCGCCCCCAGTCCATCGTCTCGTGCACGCCCCACGACCGCCACACGGGCGCCGCCAGCGGGCCGAAGACCTCGCGCGCATGCGCTCGCAGGCCGAGCACCAGTTCCTGGCCGGTGACATGGCGCTCCTTGCCTTGCAGGTCCGTGCGACCGGCCAACTGGATCGCCGTGTCGAGCGACTCGTAGAGGAACTGGAAGGCCTCGGGGGCGTAGCGCCCATCCTGCAAGGCCAGCTTGCGCACGCTGTCGCTCAAGGTTGGATCGTGTCCGATTGTCGCAGTTGGTTCATGTCCGGCTGTCGCGCCGCGTGCCCGCCGCCAGTGGCTACGCTTCCCACCGTCGTTCGATCGGAGCGCCGTTCGATCGGAGCGCCGAACTCGAGCCGTCGCGCCTCCGCCTTGGAAGACACTCTCCGCATCACCGGCGCAGGTTCCGCTACGCCCGCGCCGGCGCGAAGGCCAGCAGCATGCGTTCCAGGGCCGCGTCGGGCGCGAGGTTGAGATCCACATCTTGCCGCGCCAAGAGCGCCTGTTCCAGCCGTTCCCGCCTGCCAACACCCGTGGCGGACAGACCCGCCGCGAGCAAGGCGCCGCCATGCGGCAGTCGGGCTGGATCCAATCCAGCGGTCAGACGCTCGAAATCGCGCAGCAACGCGATGCCCAGATCAAGCGTGGCGCGGGCAGCGTGGCGGGCCTTGGCCGCGGCGGTCTTGCCCTGGTGTTCGCCCCCCACCTCGTCGAGGGCGGCGGCGGCGGCGAAGGCATCCATGCGGCCGGCGAGGCAGGCGCACAGGATCGCGCGCCGCTCGAGCCAACCCTCGGCCTGCGCGCGTCGCGCGATGCCGATCGCCCCACAGGAGAGACGCGCCAAGTCGCGCGCGAGGACCGGTTCCAGCCCGTCCTCGACCATCCAAGCGGCCACCTCCTCGTCGGGAAGCGCTTCGAAGGGCACGCGCACGACGCGCGAGGCGATGGTGGCTAGCAGCCGTTCGGGTCGCGAGCATTCCAGGACGAGCAGCGCGTCGTCGCCCGGCTCCTCCAGGGTCTTCAGCAAGGCGTTCTGCGCTTCTTCGTTGAGTCGTTCGCTCTCGCGCACGAGCACGATGCGCCAACCACCCTCCATGGCGCGCAAGCCGAGGAACTCCTCGAGCGTCTGGCCTTGCGAGTCCTCGCGTCGAGCGATGCGCTTGATGGGAATCGTCTCGAGCTCCTCCGCCACGGGATCGACCACGTGGACATCCGGGTGCGACCCGCTGGCGCAGCGCTTGCAGGCGCCGCACAGGCGGCAAGGCTCGCCCGGCCCGGACTCGCACAACAATCCCGCGGCCAAGGTCTCGGCCGCCAAGTGCTTGCCGATGCCGGCCGGACCCGCGAAAGACAAGGCGTGCGCGAGGCGCCCTTCGCGGGCCGCGCGCCACAGGCCCTCGAGTCGTCCCGCGTGGCCTCGCAGGCGTTCAACGCGCACGACGCACCGCCTCCCAGACGCGCGCATGCACGCTCGCTGGATCGCCGGTCGCATCGACGAGGCGCGTGCGCGCGTGGCGACGCGACCAGATGCGATAGCCCTCGACCACGCGCCCATGATAGGCCTCGTCCTTGGCTTCGATGCGATCGCTGGCCTCGCCGCGGCGGGCCAAGGCCAACTCCAGCGGCAGATCCAAGACGATCAGCGCGTCGGGCTCGGGCTTGTTGGCGTGCTCGAGCAGCGTGCGCATGACCAACTCCTCGTCCAGGCCGCCGGCGACGCTCTGGTAGGCGAAGGTCGAGGGGTGGAAGCGTTCGCACACGACATCGCGTCCCGCGGCGAGCGCTGGAGCAACCAGTTCGGACAAGAGCTGCGCGCGGGCGGCTGCGAACAAGAGCAGCTCCACGCGCGGCGAGAGGTCGAGGGCGCGATCGAAGAGGATGGCGCGCAAGCGCTCGCCCAGTTGCGTCGAGCCGGGCTCGCGCACGTGCAGGGGTTCGATGCCGCGCTCGAGCCGCATTCGATCGACCAACAGGCGCGCCTGCGTGCTCTTGCCGCAGCCATCCGCGCCATCGAGCACGACGAAGCTGGCGCGCGTCACTTTCCGCTCCCGCACAGCGCCTCGGCTTCCAGCGCGGAGACTTCGTCCTCCACCGACGCCAGGGCCGCGGCGGCGCGCGCGCGCGCCTCGTCGCAGCGCCCAGCCTTCGCCAACGACAAGGCCTCGCGACCGATCCACGCGGCCAGCTCGTCGTCCGCCGCGGGCGTGCCATCGAGTCCGTCGAGCTCCGCCGGCACCTTCTGCAGCAGCCGCCACGAGCGCGCCGCGCCGGCGTGGTCTCCCACGGCCTCCTGGGCCTCGGCGAGCTGGCGATGCACCTTGCGCACGAAGGGGTCGATCTCCACGCACTCTTCGAGGCGCAACAGCGCGCGCTCCGGACGACCGCGCGTCGTCCATTGCTCGGCCACGCGCAAGCGCAAGGCGAGATTGCCGGCATCCCAATCGAGGCGCCGTTCTTCGTATTCCAGCGCCTGCTCGTCGTCGCCGCGTCGCCTGTGGATGGCGGCGAGCTCCAGTTCGGCCGAAAGGCCCGGATCGTCCCAGCCCGGGAAGAGCGCCATGGCGGCCTCGAGCATGGCGATGGCGCCTTCGTCGTCGCTCGCGGCCTCGAGCAGCTTCGCGGCGGTGAAGCGCGCGCGATAGTCCTCGGCGCCGCCGGCGAAGGCGCGCTGGTAGTGCGCCAGCGCCTGTTCGTCCTCGTCCTGCTGCAAGGCGATGTCGCCGCGCAGGAGCGACGCGCGCGCCGGTTCGGCGGGCAAGGCCTTCAGGCGGCGCAAGGCATCCTCGGCGTCGACGCGCTTGCCGGCCGCGAAGCTGGCGCGCGCCACGCCGATCCAACCGTCGGCCCAACGCGCGCGCGCCGCCGCATCGGCGGGCGGCGTCGCGCCGAGGTTGGCGCGCAAGCGCGCCGCCGTGGCGCCCGACAAGCGCGGCTCGACCTTCAAGGCCGCTGTCCAGGCGCGCGCCCAGGCCTCGAAGTCGCGATCGAAGGCCTCGGGCGTGGTCTCGAGGCAATCGCGGAAGGCCTGGTCGAGATCCGCGCCACGCTCGAAGGCCTCGAGCAGGCGCACCAGCGGCGCGAAGCCGCGACGCTCGACGATCATGCGCACCATCAAGCCCGACTGGTAGTACGCGTAGATGACGCGCGGCCCGCGGAAGGCGCGGTTGATGACGCGACACTCGAGCAGGTCGTCGTTGGCCAAGGCGTCGACCAACTCGCGTCGGAGGTTGCGCGTCCAAGCGGGATTGCGCGTCTCCTCCTCCCAGGTGGCGATGCCTTCGGTGATCCAACGCGGACAGCGGTTCTTCGAGATGCCGAGATGGATGACGTGCGTGAACTCGTGGTAGGCGGTGCGCGCCCACGATTGCGTGCCGCGCAGCTCCGACAAGGGCGAGACGGCCGTCACAACCGGACCAAAGCACACGCCCAGCGCCGGGAAGCCCTCGAAGCCCACGGAGCGGACGCTGAAGTCGGCTTGCCGCGCGAAGATCTCGATGCGCGTGGGCGACGGAGTGAACCCGTAGCGCTTGGACAGCGCCGCGCGCGCCTCCGAGTAGAAGCGCGACATGATCTCCTCCATCACTTCGCGCCCGCGCTGTTCGAAGCTGTAGGTCAGCGCACCTTCGCCCACGACCACGTGCCGTTGCGCCATGCGCGTCAAGACGAGGCGCATGTTGTCGCGCCAGGCGTCCGCGCGGCCGCGCGCCGCCTCGGCCGAACGGTCGAGCGTCCGCAACGCGGCCTCCTCGTCGCCGGTGTTTGCTTGCGCGCGACCGAGGTAGGTCAACGCCTCGTGGTCGTCGCCCGCGCGAGCCACCGCGCGTTCCAGCCAAGGGATGGCCTCGGCGAAGCGGTATTGCTCGACGAGCGCGCGCCCCAGCAAGGAGGAGGCGCTCGAATCGCCCGCGTCTTCGGCCTCCAGCGCGGCGGCGAGCGTCTCGGCGCGCGCGGCGTCGCCCGCGAGGAAGGCCAAGGCGGCCTGCGCGGCGCGCACGGCTCGACGCTTGGGCGCGAGCTCCGACAAGGTCGCGAGCCGCGCGCGCGCGGCTTGCAGATCGCCATCGACGAGGTCGCTCGTCGTGGCGGCGAGCAACCCGCGCACCGAGCGCGGTCGCGCCTTCATGGCGCGCTCGAGGAACTCGCCAGAGCTGCGCCGCTGGCGCAGCCAATTGTAGTCGTGCAGGGCGTACTGGCCGAGCAGCGCGCCCTCGTGGTCGGGGTCGATGGCGAGGGCCTGGTCGTAGAGCTTCGCCGCCGAGCGCTGCTTGGCGGCCTCGACCTCGCGGTCGGCTTCGAAGTACAGATCGGCCAACGCCACGAGCAAGTCGGGCCATTCGTCGCCCTCGTCCTCCGAGGCCTTGATGGCCGCCACGTAGTCCTGCGAGGCGCCCGCGAGGTCGAGCAGCGCTCGACGGCAATGCCCGCGCGCCAACAGTTCATCCGTGCGGCGCGCTTCGGCCGCGGCACCCGCGCGCCACGTGGCGAGGGCCTCGGCACGCCGTCCCGCCTCGAGACGAGCGGCACCGAGGCTCCAGGCGTCGCGTGCATCCGCGCCCGGCGCCAAGCGCGCCTCGTGGGACAAGCCCGCAGCCAAGACTTCACCACCCAACAAGGCGCCGAGATCGAGCAGCGCCCGCGTGGGAGCTGCGCCGTCCGGGCCGCTGGCATCCGACAACAACGCCTCGCAGGCCTTGCGCGTTTCGTCGAGGCGCCCATCGCGCCACAAGGCTTGGACGCGCAACTCGGCCGCCTCCCGGTCGGTTGGCCGCTCCGCGAGCAACTCGTCCAAGCGGCGCAAGGCTTCACGCAAGCGCCCTTTCCTGATGAGCGACTGGCAGGCTTGGCGTTCTTCGGCCCACAGCTCTTGCTCGTCCCCGGACGCCGTCTGGCGCCCTACGGTGGGCTCGCCATGCGGCTGTGGAACGCTGGACGAGCGCGCGGAAGCCGTAGGGAGGAGCGTGGCGCACACCCAGAGGGTGCAGAAGCCTAGGAAAGGGACCGGACGCGGCATGAGGGGACTCGCCTTGTGCATGCGAGCGGCCGCGGACACGAAAGCGCCCGCGGACCAGCCCAACGCAGCCAGTCTGGTACCCGTCGGGGGGAATTCCCATCCCCAAAGCGGCATCTTGCCCACGGCCAGCGTCTTGCCCCCGATCGTTGGATTTCCTATTCCCAAGGGCATGACCTTCGCTCCGCGCGCCCTGCGCCTCGCCTACGCCGCCTCCTCCTGCGCCGTCCTCGTGCTCGGCGCCTGCCAGAGCCACAAGCCCCTGCCTGTCGAGGTGCGCGAGAGCGTGCCCGCCGCGCAGGTGCGCCACGACCCCGACGCGGTGCCAGCGTGGATGGCCGAGCCTTTGTCGTGGGAGAAGCTGCAGCGGATCGAGACCTGGCAAGCAACCGAAGGTCCGCGCGCTTCGCACGAGTGGCGCGTGGAGGCCGAGCTCGAGTTGAACCGAGGTCGCGCCGAGTACGCGCGTCGCGACCTCGCCGCGTCGCGCTCCAAGGGTGTCGCGCCCGAAGCCTCCGTCTCGACGCGCCTGGCGACGGCGCGCGTGGGCTTCGTCGCCGTCATGTCGGACATGAAGGCGACTCCGGGGCAACGTCGCCGCGCCGAGGAGTCGATCAAGACCTGCGACGCGCTCCTCTCCGATTTGCGACGCACCGCCAGCGGTCCCGCCTTCGCCGTGGTCGAACGCTCGACCTGGGGCGCGCGCAATCCCGTGCTCGCCGATCTCGACAAGAACCGCGCGCCGTACCGACGCATCACCGTGCACCACTCGGCCATGCCGAACCCCGTGCCGCTCGACGGCACGCTGAAGGCCTCTTGCGAAGGCGTGCGCCAAGTGCAGTCCTCGCACATGGACGGCCGCGGCTACGGCGACATCGGCTACCACTACGTCATCGATCCCTACGGCCGAGTGTTCGAGGGTCGGCAGATGCAGTGGCAGGGCGCGCACGCCAACAAGGAGAACAACATCCAGAACATCGGCGTGTGCCTGCTGGGCAACTTCGAGACGCAACGCCCCGCCGGGCCAGCGCTGGAGGCGCTCGAGCGCGTGCTGGGAGCTCTGCGCGGCCAACACAAGATCCCGCTGAACCGCGTCTATTTGCACGGGGAATTCCGCGGCACGGAGTGCCCTGGCGAGAATCTGGCGGCGTGGGTGCGGCGCTACCGCGGGGTGGATCGACTCGATCCCGAGTCGGCCTCGCTGCCCTCGACCGCCGCCGCACGACGCCCCGCGGCGACGGAGAAGAAGCCCATGGCCTCCGCCGGCGCCCCGAAGTCGACCAAGCCGCCCGCCAAGGCGACGCCCAAGTCGAACACGGCCAAGCCGATGCCCAAGTGAGGCCGCGCCGGCCTGTCAAACCGTTTTGACAAGTCCGCGCGCGCAGGTCAAGTCGCCGAGAGCCAGCCGCGCCACAAGCAGGCGGCCACCAAGACTCCCAGCGCCAAGCGGTACCAGCCGAACATGGCGAGGCCGCGAGAGCGCACCCATTCGAGCAGGAAGCTCACGGTGGCCCACGCGGCGATGTAGGACACGGCCATGCCGATGGCGATGTTGGCGAGGCCGATCTGCGCCAGCGCCTCGTGGCTCTTCAGCGCCGTCCACGCGCTCGCCGCGGTCAGCGTGGCCACCCCGAGGAGGAAGCTGAACTCCACGGCGGCTGCTCCTGACAAGCCCACGAGCAGCGCCGCGGAGATGGTGGCGAGCGAGCGACTCGTGCCGGGCGCCATGGCGACGACCTGCGCCAAGCCGATGATCAGGGCCTGCCGCGCGCCGATGTCCTCGAAGCCCAGGCCTCGTGCTCCGCCGCGGCGCAGGCGCGGCACGAGCAGGATGAAGATCCCGCCGAGGATCCACATGGTCGCGATCGGCCACAAGCCGAAGAACTGCGCTTCGATCCAGTCGTCGAACAGCAAGCCGATGACGGCCGCGGGCACGAAGGCCACCAGGAGGTTGGCCAAGAGGCGCCTACCCGCAGGATCGCCGGCGGGGGCGCCGAGGAGCTGCGCCACGCGCGGGCGGCAGGCCCACAAGACGGCGAGGATCGCGCCGGCTTGGATGACGATGGCGTAGGCGTGGTTGGCTTCGTTGGCCTCGAGGCCCAACAAGCGTTCGGCGAGCAGCAGGTGGCCGGTCGACGACACCGGCAGGTATTCGGTCAAGCCTTCGACCAGGCCGAGGATCAGCGCGTCGAACCAATCCACCCGCGTCTCCGTCAGCGCTTGGCGATGGCGTCGAGGGGTGCCACGAACTTGGCGCCGAAGGCCTTGGCCACGGCCTCGTAGGTGATGTGGCCCTTGACGCAGTTGACCGCGCTGCGCAACTCGGCGCTCTGCTCGATGGCGCCGATCGGGCCGAGCTTGGCGAGCTTCTCGACCCACGGCAACGTGGCGTTGGTCAGCGCCCAGGTGCTCGTGCGCGGAACCGCGCCCGGCATGTTGGCAACACAGTAGTGCGTGACGCCGTCGATCACGAAGATCGGATCGGCGTGCGTCGT
>SXXH01000155.1 GCA_005789645.1 Planctomycetia bacterium | reverse complement strand
GCTGCCCAAGCACCTCGACGAAAAGGTCGCGCGCCTGCACCTGAAGAAGTTGGGTGCGCGTCTGACCGAGATGACGACCGAGCAGTCGGAATACCTGGGCGTGCCCAAGGACGGCCCGTACAAGCCGGGCCACTACCGTTACTGATCGTCCCGGCCGGACCGTGCGCGCGAACACTCGCGCGCGCGGGCTGCATCTTCGCGGACCGCCGCGCCGCTCGTGCGCGGCGCGGCGGTTCGCATGGTTCCCGCCGAGCCGGAGAGCTCGTTGCGCCCGATCATGCTGCGTCCCTCGGATCAACCAGCCTTGCGCCAGCTGTGGACCACGGCCTTCGCAGCCCCCGAAGCGCTGCAAGAGCTGTGGTCGCGCGATCCACGACGCGTGCTCGTCGAGCGCGAGGGAGGAAAGGTCGTGGGCGCATGCGCCTTGTCCGCGCTGCAGCTCGTCGACGGGCGCGGCGAGCGTGGCATGGTGTGGTTGAGGGCGCTGGCGGTGCGCGAGGACTTGCGTGGACGCGGTCTCGGTTCGCGTCTCGTCCAGCGCGCGCTGCGTCTGGCTCGCTCGCATGGCCGGGAACTGGCGTTGCGTGCGCGCCACCGCGATTTGTACCCGCGCGCGGGCCTGCAGGTCGCGGGCTCCGTCCTGGGAGGACTCTGCACGGAGCCAGCGAGGCTCGAGATTCCGTGTCCGCGCTGGCCTGCACGGCGCGTCCAGTTGCGCGACATGGCGCGAGCCTGCGCGCTCGCCACCGGTGGCATGGTGCCCTTGCCAGGGCCGCGCTTGCGCTGCTTGTCGCGCCATGGCGCCGCACGGCGGCTTCCCGACCATGGCGCCGCGGCGATCGTCGCGCGCGAAGGCCTGCCATGGCTGGCGGCCGATGCGACGGATTCGGCGGCGCGCCTGGTCGGGGCCCTCGCCTCGCGCGTGTCGGCGCGCCCCCTGCGCATCGACGCGCTGCCGTCCTTGCTCGAGCGGCTACCCGGGCTCGCCGTCCGCGACTTGGGGCCGTGGTGGTGCAGCGCGCACGACATCGCCGGCGACTTGCCGGCGTCGGTGCTCTCCTGCCTCGACTAGGAGCCGGCCGCTCGGCATGCCAAACTCGCCAGTCGATCGGCCCTTCCTCGCCATGAGCTTCTTCCTGGACCTCGCGCTCCCCGCTTGCCTGCTCCTCGCGCCGAGCCTGCGCCAAGAGCCTCCCGCTCCCCGCGACGAACAGCAGCTCGTGCTCGGTGCGCACTCGCGGGTCGATGTGCAGTCGCTGCTCGACCAGATGCTCGACGATGCCTGGATGGCGCGTCCCGACTCGCCGCGTTGGACCTTGCACGGAGCCTCCAGCACCGACCCCCGCCACCGCGACGATCGCTGGGCCAACGAGGACCATGGACATGTCGCGCGGGTCCTCGAACGCGAAGGACGGCGCGAAGGCGTGCTGGTCGACGCGCGCGGTCCAGGGGCGTTGGTGCGCCTGTGGTCCGCGAATCCCAAGGGCGTCTTGCGCATCGAAGTCGACGGGGAACGAGTGTTGGAGGCGTCCTTCGCCGAGTACCTCTCGGGTGGCGGCTTGGCGCCCAGCCCCCTCGCGTTGAACACGGCCAAGGGCGGCAATGCGCTGGCGCCGATCCCCTACGCGCGCTCCTTGCTGGTGACGGTGGACGATTGGAGCGGGGTGTATTGGCAAGCGGACTGGCGCGCCTACGAGCCCGCTGCACGCGTGGTCGCGTTCCAACCGACGGATGCGGCGCTCTGGCGGCGGACCGCGCCGCTCCTCGTGGGCGCTCCGAACCGCGGCGCGTGGACGCACTCCTATTCCCTGTCCGAGCACTCCGAACGCGGCGGGGACCTGCTCGCGTTGTCGCCTGCCGTGGCTGCGGGTTCGCGCGCCGTGAGGGAGATCGATCTGGCGGTCGACGCCGACGACCTCGAGCGTGCCCTGTCCGGCATGGTGCTGCGCTTGTCCTTCGACGGGATCGAGACGGTGCGCGTGCCGTTCTGCGAGTTCTTCGGCACGAGCGCGCGCGTCGATCCCCTTCGCACGCGCCACCTCGAGGTGGCCAAGCCCGCTCGCTTCGTGGCGCGTTGGACGATGCCGTACCGCAGCACGTTCGGCATCGCCATCGACAGCGTGCACGATCCGCGCGTGCACGTGTCCGGAGCCGTGCGCACCGAGCCATGGGACGCCGCGCGCCCCTCGTGGAGATTCCACGCGCATTGGACCTCCAGCGGTCCGCTCGCGTCGCGGCCCAGATCGGAGGTCGAGCTGCTCTCTGTCAAGGGGACTGGACGCTACCTCGGCGACGCGCTCCATGTGGCCAACCCGGTGGCCGAGTGGTGGGGCGAGGGCGACGAGCTCGTCGCCGTCGACGGGCGGTTGGAGTGGCGCGGCACCGGCACGGAGGACTACTACGGCTACGCTTGGTGCTCGACCGAGCTCTACACGGCGCCGTGGGGTGCGCAAGCGCGCAGCGATGGCCCCGGCAACCGTGGTCGCACCTTCGTGTCGCGCCAGCGATTGCTGGACGCCATTCCATTCTCGAGCTCGTTGTGCGTGCGCCACGAACACTGGCACTGGGCCGACACGACCATCGAGCGTTCCACGACCGCGTGGTACTACCGTGCGGTCGAGGTCGGAGACGACCGTGTCGACGCGCCCCCCTCCGCCGAGGAACTGGTGGCGAGCTTGCCCCTGTTGCGCTTGTGGCGGCGCCCGGGGCTCGTGGAAGCCGAAGACTTGCGCGTCGTGGCCGCGACGCCCGGCCTGCAGCATGGCTGGCAGGATCTGGTCGACGCAACCGAGGGGCGTTGGTCGCAGGGCGCGCACTTGTGGGTGCGTTCGACCAAACCCGGCGATTGGATCGAGTTCGAGCTGCCCGTGGCGCGGCCCGGCCGGCGCAAGCTCGTGGCCGCCCTGACGCGGAGCCACGACTACGCGATCGTCGCCATCCAGGTCGATGGCGGCGAGCCGGTGGTGGTCGACACTTCGAGCAGCGGCGGAGTGGAACCCCCGTTCGACGTGGATCTGGGCCTGCGCGACTTGGGCGCGAGCGCGCGGCTGCGCTTCGCGGTCCACGGCGCGGGCGAGCGCAGCACCGGCGCGCGACACTACTTCGGCATCGACGGGGTGCTGGTCGAATGAAGCAGTCGCGTGGCGCCCTGCACGGCGTCGGGCGAGCCTCCCAGCGCCAGCAAGTCGTCGGCCGCGAGCACGTGCTCCTCGCCGGGCAGGGCTTGCGTAGTCCTGCCGCGCGCGACGGCGAGCACCTCGGCTCCGGTCGCGCTCTGCAGCTGCAGCTCGGCGAAGCTGCGCCCGATGCAGTCGGCCCCCGCCGGCACGCGCACGACGACGAGCTTGCCGATGCCTGGCAGCAGGACTTGCAGCTGGCGCTCCAATTCGTCGGCTGGAAGCCCCAAGCCCAACGCTTCGGCGATGACTGCGGCGCTGGCGCGCACGTGCGACACGAGTTGCGTGGCGGCGCGCCACGCGACCAGGGTCACGACCAGCAGCAGCAGGAAGAGCACCAGCGGCGAGGCCAGCGCGGGCAGGAAGTGCGCTGAAACGACCAGCACGGGCAGGGCCGACGCGAGCAGGAGCAGCGCGTGCGCCATGGCAGCCAAGGCGCGGCGTGGAGTCGCGGCCGCGTCCATGCGTCCGACGACGCGTGGGAGGATGGCGTCGGCCAAGAGGCCCGCCACGCCGCGTGCATGCCGTTCCATGCGCCAAGCCAGCGAACCCGCCGGCAGGGCGACGAGCAAGAGCAGGACGACGGCCGAGCCCGTCGGTCCAAGGCCGGTGGCGCGCGCGATCCACGGCGTGCCGTGGTCCCAGAGGAAGCCCGCCGCTCCCAGCAGCATCGACAGCAAGGCGATGGAGACGACCAGCGGACTCAATGCGGCTTGCAGCACCGCGTAGCGCTGGCCGCGCGCCACGGGCCCGCGCAGTTCCGCCAACCACGACGCGTACAACTTGGTCAGGATGTCGAGGCGCTGGGGCACGAACCGATCTAGCACGAGTGCGATCCGATCCGCGCGTTGCAGGGCCAACGGCGCGACGAAGGCGCACACCGCGCATGCTCCCACCGCGGCCGATGAGTAGTACTCCGGCAGGAAGCCACCGGCCACGCCAAGTCCAGCCACCACGAAGTTGAGCTCGCCGATCTGGCCGCAGGCGAGCGCCGCGCGCACCGCCACCGGCCTGTCCGCACCGGCCACGAGCGAGCCGAGGAACACCCCCACGAACTTGCCCACCAAGACCAGCGCCGCCAAGCCGAGCACCAAGCCCCAATGCGCCTGCAGTTGGTCCGGATCGACCAGCATGCCCACCGTCACGAAGAAGACGCCTGCGAAGAGGTCGCGCACGCCTTCGATGCGTGCTTCGACCTCGTGCGACGCTCCCGCTTGCGCGAGGATGGAGCCCGCGAGGAAGGCGCCCAGCGCTGGCGAGAAGCCCGCGCTGGAGGCCACCAAGGCCAGCACCAAGCACCACCCCAACGCGGCCATGGTCGTCGTCTCGCGCCGACCGAGCTGGAGCACGGCCTTCGCGGCTGGTGGCACCAGCCACACGCCGAGCGCGATCACGCTGGCGAGGAAGACCAACAGACGCAGGCTGGTCGCGCCCAGCTCGTCCCAGCCCGCCTCGGCGCCGGAACCAAAGGCGGAGAGGAGCGCGAGCAGCAGGATCGCGCCCAGGTCCTCGACCACGAGCAGTCCCAGCACGAGCGCGCGCAGGCGTCCGTCCACTCCCGCATGGCCGACCAGACGTTGGACCAGCATCGTGCTCGACACCGCCACCAAGGTGCCGAGGAACAAGCCGCCGCGCGGATCGAGGCCCATCGCCCGCCCGATGGCCGAACCGAGCAGGAGTTGCACGCCCATCTCGACGACGACGAGCAGCACGGCTCCGGCGCCGAGGCCGCGCAGGCGCGACAAGCTGAACTCGAGCCCGATGCCGAACACCACCAAGGTCACGCCCAGCTCGGAGAGTTCGCGCAACGAGGCTTCGTCGCGCACATAGAGCGGCACAGGGATGTAGGGACCGAGCAGCGCACCCGCCAACAAGTAGCCAAGCACGACGGGCTGGCCGAGGCGCTGGAAGACGACCGAGACGACGCCCGCCACGGCCAGCACCAAGGCGAGGTCCCGCAAGAGCTGCGGGATCTCGAGCGCGGCGAGCAGGGTGGGCATGCTCGCAGTGTGCGCCATGCTGCCGTGCGGCGGCAAGCTGCGGAAGCGTGGCGCGACGCGACGCGGTGGACCAGGATGTGCGAAGATGCGCGAGCGATGCGCCGCGCTCGGCCGACCACCTCCTGGTTCCTCGCCAGCTTGCTGCTGCTGTGCGCCTTGGTGGCGCCGGGACGAGCCGAGGAGATCGTGGCGCGTCTGGCCTTCGAGCCGCCGCGCGGACCACGCTTCGTGCTGCGCGCCGTGTTGCCCGTGCCCGATGGTTGGCCCGCTGCTCGGCGCCTGGGCGTGCGGCTTCCCGACGAGAGGATGGCGCATCCCGCCCAGCACACGGTCGTGGCCCGCGCCGCCACCGGTGCGGTCGAGTTGGTCGAGCTCTGCTTTGCAGGGCGGCGCGCTCCGAATTGGCCTGCTGGTGGCGAGTTGATGGCGACGGTCGTCGCGTTCGAGGACGAGGCGCAGGCCGCGGGGCCGACCCAACCACCGACCGACTCGCGCATCGCCGAGCTCGTCGATCGACGCGGCCGCGATCGACTCTACCTGCGAGCCTACGACGTGCATGGTCACGAGTACCGGGCCGAGCTGACTGGCGCACCTGGCGCCATCGGCACCCAAGGCGCGAGTCTGTTGGCCAGCGGCCCGCACCTGCGCAGGCGCCGCGTCGCCGCGGTCCTCGTGCCTGTGGACCCAGACTCCAAGACCAGTGGAGCGCTGCCCCACCTGTTCGGCGTCCACGCGTATCTGACCGAGCGCGCCGATGTGCCCAGCCTTGGCATCGACCTGCGGATCCACAACGGGCTGCGACCTCCGCACGGCGATTTGGACCAGCGTCACGCGCCCATCGGAGCGGCGTGGTTCGAACGGCTCGAGCTGGTCCATCCGCGGGGGTTCGTGCTCGAACATGAGGTCCTCGATCCGCAGGTGGGGCCGGCGCGCAGCGAGGACGACATGGTCGTGGTGCCGCTGGTGCGCCCGCTCGCAGGAGCCTTGCACGCCATGCCGGCACAGGCGCAGTTCGAGCGGCGCCTGTGCTTGCGCGCGGAGGACGCGCCCTGGGCGGCGCAGGATGTGCTCGGCTTCGCCGACCTGGGCTTCCCCGTGCGCGGCCGCGGGCTATGGTCGTGGCAAGACTTGCCGCGTTGGTTGGCGGCGCGCGATCCGCTGCCGGACCCGGCTTGGCTCGACGCCCGTTCGGGCGTCGCCTTGGCCCGCCAGCACGAGGACCAATCGCTGGCGCGGTTCCAGCAAGCCCTGCGCAGCGGCCAAGCGACGGGTTGGCCCTTCACCTCGCCCGCCATGGGTTGGTGCCATCCATGGTTCTCGCCTGTCCAAGGCGCCACTGGCGGCGAGAGCATCGTCGTGTCCGAAGGGCATTGGATCGCCACCGCCGCGGCGAGAAACGGGGTGCGGCGGCTCTCTTTGCAGCACCGGATGACGAGTGCTCGCACGCCCCAAGCCGCGTGGGATCGCCTCGGTCGTCCTTGCGAGGTCGAGACCTCCATCGACGCAGCCGGGGTAGTGCCCTTCGACTACCGCATGAACGGCGACATCCGCTTGCCGGAGTTCGCCTCGCGCGCCGCAGCCCATCCTGCCGCGCTCGAGCAGGCCCGCCTCGTCGCGGAACGCGGCCTCAGGCCAGCTTGGGATCGCGCCGACCCGTGGGCCCGGCGCGGACGCAACGGCCTGCCAGCCGGCGAGGAAGCGCGCGACATCCATGGCTGGTGGCCGCACGACGACCAGCATCTGGCGCGACGCACGGGCACCACCAAGGCTTTGGTGTGGCTCGCCAACGACGCGCTCGCCAAGGACGAACTGCTGCACGTGGCCGCGCAAGCGCGTTTGGTCATGCACGAGCGGCCGCACCAGCCGGTGTCATGGTCGCCGGGCGCGACCTTGCCGGTGATGGAGGCGCTGGTGGAGGCCCGTCCGCAGGGCGGACTGCCATGGGGCCGTGGGCAGGCATGGATGCTCGACGCCTTGGCTTGCGCGCACGCCATCGCCGACGACGCATGGCGCGCGCGCCACGACGAGTGGTTCGCGCGCGCCACGCGGCTCGTGCTCGCAGGGGCCATGCCTTCGGGTCTCGTCATGCGCGTGAACAACTCGCGCCATGCGGGACACGAGCGCCACGACACGGCCCAGGCCTTTGAAAGCCTGATCCTCGCCAACGCGCTGAGGGCCTTGGCCGAAGGCGTGCATGGCGAGGCACGCCCCGATCTGCGCGAGGCGTTGCGCGCGCTGCACCTGCGCGCCATGGCGAGCTTGTGCTCGCCGCCCATTTGGACCGAGCTTTCCGAGAAGGGCGGCGCGCGGCGCGGGCCGCGCCAGATCTTCCCGGTGGCGCCGCGCTGGCCGGCGGAAGGTGCTCCGTACTGCGATGCGAAGCGCTGGGGACCTGCCCATCTACCGGCCGAAGCGCTGTCGGGCGGGATCGAGACCTTGTGGATGGGCAACGCCTTGGGATGGAGCTGGCAGCTCGAAGGCGGCGGGCGCGCGACCGCCTCCGCGCGGGCCCTGCTGCGCCTTGGTGCTGGCGCGCGCGACCACGCGGCCCTTTCGCGCGAGTGGGCCGGGCGCGCGCGGCGCGCCTCCGACGACCACAGCGGCAATTTGCTGGCGCTGCTCGCTGCTTGGCGGCGCGTCGACGCGGCGCCTTGACCGGCGTTTGTCAAATTTGCTTGACAGTCCAATCTGCTTGACAGTCAAGCTCGCCAGCCGGTGGACGCGCCGCCGGGCGGGGATCGCGGGGGACAGGGATCGCCGGTGAATGGAAGCGCGCGGTCCGGATGGCCTGCAAACGGGATCCGCCTTCCGCGCGAGCCGACGAGCGGCTGCGCGGAAGGCGGATGACGAGCGCGTTCCGCCGGCGACGGCGGAACGACGGATCAGACCATGCCCTTGAGGGTCTTGAGCGGGCGGATCTTGATGACGTTGCGGGCGGGCTTCGCCTTGAACATCACTTCTTCCTTGGTGAACGGGTTGCCATTAAGAGCTTAGTGAAGTCTGCGATATCTTTACAAAAATCTATATGCGCTTGGGGCTGTTACTTTGAAATCGAGAGTAAGCAATATTTCTTTTTCCATTTGCAAAACCATGG
>SXXH01000154.1 GCA_005789645.1 Planctomycetia bacterium | reverse complement strand
CTCGTCACCAACGCCCCTTGGGGCGACGTCTGGCTCAACGAGGGCTTCACCGTGTACGTCGAGCACCGGATCATGGAGGAGATCTACGGACTCGAGCGCGCGCAGATGGAACGGACGCTGGCGCGCGGCGAGCTCGAGCGCGAGTTGAAGGAACTCGCGCCGCGCGACACCGTGCTGCACATCGACCTCGACGGCCGCCATCCCGACGACGGCTTCTCGGGCGTGCCCTACGTGAAGGGATGCTTGTTCCTGATGCGGCTCGAGGAGATCGTCGGCCGCGAACGCTTCGACCAGTTCCTGCGCGAGTGGTTCGACGAGCAGGCCTTCACATCGACGACCACGGCGGTGCTGCTCGAGCGGCTGCGCACGCGGCTCCTGACGGCCGAGGAGCTCGCGTGCATCGACCTGGATCTGTGGATCCGCGGCGTCGGCCTGCCGGATGACGCGCCGCGTCCCGCGAGTTCCGCCTTCGCCTCCGTCGACGCGGAGGCGCGCGCGCTGCTGGCTGCGCGCGACGCGACGCGCGTCGAGGCGGCGGGCTGGAACACGCACCAGTGGCTGCGCTTCCTCGAGGCCATCGAGCCGGGCGCCGACGCCGCGCTGCTCGAGGCGCTCGAGGCGCGCCACGCGTTGCTTGCTTCGGGCAACAGCGAGATCCTCGCCGCGTGGCTGCGTCTGGGCGTGCGGGCGGGCTGGGGTCGCGCCGACGAGTCGTTGGAGCGCTTCCTCGCCTCCGTCGGCCGCCGCAAGTTCCTCAAGCCGCTCTACGCCGCGCTGCTCGAGCGTCCTGGCGGGCGGGAGCGGGCGCTCGCGATCTACGCCAAGGCTCGTCCGCGCTACCACGCCGTGGCGACGGGCACGCTGGACGAGTTGCTCGGCTGGAAGCCCTGACCGGGGCGCCGGCCGAGGCTGTCAAGCATCCTTGACAGAGCCGTCGCCTTGGTCGGGGGCTTCGCGCCACTCGAGCACGCGCTCCAGCGGCTTCTTCGCCAGCGCCGCGCGCGGGACGCGCAGTCCCTCGGCCGGCCATCCCAGGGGGATCAGCACGAAGGGCTTCTCGTGCGGCCCGCGCGCCAGGATCCGCTGCAGGAAGCCCATCGGACTGGGCGTGTGCACCAGGCTGGCGAGCCCCGCCTGCTGCGCCGCCGCGAGCAGCAGCCCGGTGGCGATGCCGACCGATTCCTCGGCGTAGTAGACCTGTCCGCCGTCGTCCTCGCGCGCGAGCTTGAACACGACCACCAGCCACGGCGCCACTTCGAGGAACCGCTTGTCGGCGTCCGTGCCCAGCGGAGCGAGGTCCGCCAGCCAGCGTTCGCTGGCGCGCGAGGCGTAGAACTCGCGCTCTTCGGCTTCGGCGCCCAGCCGGATCTCGCGCTTCAAGGCGGGGTCTGAGACGCACACGAAGCGCCACGGTTGCTTGTTCGCGCCGCTGGGCGCGCTGGCGGCGCAGCGCACCACCCACTCGACCAGCTCGCGCGGCACAGGCTCGCTCGAGAACTCCCGCACGCTGCGTCGGCGCCGCAGCCGATCATGCAACGCCCGCAGCGCCTCGAGGGGATCGGCGGGCCGCGGCGTCGGATCGGGACAGGGGATGAATTCGGCTTCCATCGCGCGCGCAACGGCCTTGGTGCGCGCGGATCAGCGCGAACCGAGGATGCGGTCGACCTCGCCGTGCGAACGATTCAGCTTGATCGTCGCCACGGGGAAGGCGGGAGTCTTGGGGTTCGCCACCTTGGCGGTGATGACCATGCCCTTGGTCGTCGCTTCCATCAAGGTGCGCCGCGGCAGGTCCGAGTCCAGCGCCCAGGCGAAGCCGCACTTGGGCAGGTACGTGTCGCGGAACCACTTGATCGACACGAACGACAGATGCGGTTCGGCCTCGGCCAGCGCCAGCGCGCGCACGAGGTCCTCGAGCGGGCGTCCGCTGGACTCGATCTCCTTCTCGTCGCCGTCCTTCTCCTCGAGCGGCCCTTCGTAGACCAGCCACGCGCCGCAGGAGCGCGAGTGGAACGAGTTGGCGAGGAAGCTGCGCCGGATCTGCCGGCCCTTCTCGCGGTGCCTCAAGGAGACGTGCACGCTGCCGCCAGCCGGCGGGGCGAGCTTCAAGAGCGGCTTGAGCTCGGCGGGCAGCGCGGCGCGAGCTTCGAGTTCGCGCAACGCCTCCAGGGCGGTCGCGAGCTCGGCTTCCAGCTCGGCGATGGTCTTCTCCGCGACTGGCTTTTCCGTGACGAACTTGTTGGCCGCGTTCGCGGCGGCGACGGCATTGGACATGCGCTTGGGATCCCCGGGCAGTTCTAGTGGACGGAGGACACCCTCCTTCCAAGGCGTCATTGTGGCTCGCCGCAGGGGGGGCGTGTCAAGTCGAGGTGGTCGCAGCGCCGGCGCGCCGCGTCCTGGAAAGCACGCGGGCCGCGCGGATGTCCTCCGCGCGGCCCGCGCCGTACTGTCAAGTTTACTTGACGGTGGCGCTCAGGGGGCCCACGCCACCTCGACGCCGTTCGTCAGGTTGAACGTGCTCGGCGTGCAGAAGGCCGCAGCGTTGCGGTACCAGGCTTGGTAGGTGCGCGTCGCGCCGGCCGGCACGAGTCCGCGCACGGACACCAACGCGTCCGCCGGGCCCGGGTACTGGGACGAACCCGCCAAGTTCAGCTTGGTGCCGAGGCGGATCACCGTGCCGCCCGCGCAGCGCAAGCCGTCGCCGAACACCGCGCCCGCGCCGGCCGACAGGCGCGTGGTGCCTTGGAAGTACAGCGCGTTGCTGTTGGTCATCGCGCCCCCTTGCAGCACGAGGCTGTCGTTGGCCACGCTGGCCGAACCCGCTGCGCGCAGGGTCGCGCCGCCACCGAGCGAGCTGAGGCAGCCCGCCTCCGCTCCGACCGCCGAAGCGTTGCCGCACGGACAGGCCGTGCCGCTGCCGTCGCCGTAGCAGAACGTCGGGAAGCCGCCGCCGATCTCGACCACGCCCGAAGGGTTGGCGTGGTAGCCGGTGGGCGCGTCGGGCAGGTCGTTCCACAGGCCGAGCGGATTGTTCTTGCGCAGGTTCGCGTAGTCTTCGCCTCCGCCCGCGTTGTTGGGCTCGCCGAGGTCCCAAAGCACGAAGCTGGAGGCTTCGCCACTGACCCAGGTGAACTGTCCTTCGACGGCCACGTCGTTGAAGCCCGTCCACAGATCGCGCGTCACGCCGCCGATGGTGTGCAGGTTCGCGAGCAGGAAGTCCTGCTCGGCCTGGTCGTTGATCGTCACGAGGTTGCCGCCGAGCTGCACGGCGCGCGCTTGCGCCGTGCTCCACGACGAGCCCTCGAGCAAGTGGTAGGTGTGCCCGTTGGCCGGATTGACCACCGTGGCGAGGATCGCGAGCGGCGGCACCACTTCGAGCTTGAACTGGCCGGCTCCCACGGCGGCGCCTGGATACAGCCCGAGGCGGATCGTGTAGGTCGTGCCGGCGACGGCGTCGAACTCGAGGCGCGACTGCAGGGCGCACGCGTCGTCGTTGCACGCGACCACGACGCCGGCGCAGCCTCCCGTCAGCACGGCGACCTTCGTGTCGATGCCGGTCAACGTGCAGGTCTCGAGGCGCATGCGATCGCTCGTCGTCGCCGTCCACGTGAACCACACGTCGTTGGCGATGTCGGAGAGGCCGAAGAACGTGCAGCTCGCGTCTGGCACTCCGTCGGTGGTGGCCGTCGTCAGGTCGAACGGGAAGGTGCCGGTGCCCGTCAGCGCCTGCGCGGTGGCGCAGCTATCGGAGCCTTGCGCGGAGGCGAAGGACGCGCACAGGGCGAGCGCGATGGAGGTGTAGGCGTGCTTCATGGTCGTGGTCGTCTCGGGGAGGTCGGGTCGGGTTCGCGCGTCGCGCGAGGGACCAGCAAAGCCTATCCGCATCGCCCGGTTCCTGCCGGACGCGGGTCGCCCCGCTAGGATGGGGGCATGCCGGCCGCGCCGACCGCCCTGCTGCTCCTCGCCGCCCTCGCGCCCGAGGGCCCGCGCGGCGATCCCTGGGACGAGGTCGTGCAGCCCTTCGTCGCGACGCATTGCCTCGCGTGCCACGACTCCGACGAGGCCACGGCCGAGATCGTGCTCGATGGAGGCGCCGCGTCGTTGGACTCCGACCTGGGCGCGTGGAAGAAGGCGCTGGCGGAGCTGGTCGGCGGCAGCATGCCTCCCAAGGGTTCCGAACGCCCCGCGCCCGCCGAGGTCGAGGCGGTGGCCACCGCCTTGCGCTCGATGATCGCCGAGCGCGATGTGGATCCCGGCCAAGCGCCGGTGCTGCGTCGACTGACGCGCCGCGAATGGAGGAACAGCGTCGAGGCGCTCTATTCCGTCGACGCGTTCGAGGCGGACGAGTTCCCCGACGACGAAGTGGCGGCGGGCTTCGACAACCTGGGCGCCGTGCTGGCGACCACCGAGGTGCACCTCGAGAAGCAACTCCACGCCGCGGAGCGGATCGCCGCGCGCGTCGTGCAGGACGAGGATCCACCAGCGCCACGCCGTCGTCGCGTGCAGGGCGGAGAGGGACCCAAGGCCGGTCATCACGCGCCGCGCGGCGACGAGCGCGTGATCTTCAGCAACGGCGCATGGGGCTTCGAGCAGCGCCTGCCGCGCGAAGGCGAGTACGCGGTGCGCGTGGCGTGGCGTCCGCAGCAAGCCGGACCGGACGACGTGCGCGCCGAACTGCGCTGGGGCGGGCGCTTGCTCGAGTCCGTGCGGCTCGCGGGCGCAGGCGAGCGCGTGCACGAATGGCGCGGTCGCTTGCCCGCCGGGCGCGCGCGCCTCGCCGCCGCCTTCGCCAACGACTACTTCAAGCCCGCCGTGCCCGCCGCGGGCGAAGTGGCGCCGCGCCCCGCCGAGGATCGCAACCTCGTGGTCCTCTGGCTGGAGATCGAGGGGCCGCTCGACCCGCAATCCTTCGGCGCTTGGCAGGCGTCCCGCCTGCGCGTCGAACCGCGTCCGACGATCGAGGCGCTGGTGCGCCGGTTGTTGCGCGAGGCGTGGCGCCGTCCGCCGACCGACGCGGAGGTGGAGCGCGTCTGCGCGGCCTCCGAAGCGTCGTCGCCGTTGGAAGAGCGCGTGCGCACCGCCATCGTGGCCGCCCTCGCCTCGCCGCACTTCCTCTACAGGGTCGAACGCGCCTCGGGTCCGGGATTGTCAAGGGAACTTGACGCGCACGAGCTCGCCACGCGGCTCTCGTATTATTTGCACGGGGCGCCGCCGGACGCGGAACTCGCGCGTCGCGCGGACGAGGGCGCGCTGTCCGCTCCCGGCGAGCTGGAGCGCCAGTCGCGGCGACTGCTCTCATCTCCGCCAGCCGACGGCTTCGTCCAGGATTGGGCCGAGCAGTGGCTGTCCTTGCGCGCGCTCGAGCACCACCGGCCCGATCCCGCGCTGGGATCCGGTTGGGACGAGTCGTTGGCGCGCTCGGCGCGCGCGGAGACCATCGCGCTCGTCGCGCGCGTGCTGCGCTCGGGCGCGCCGGCGCGCGAGTTGCTCGAGTCCGACACCACGAGCCTGGACGCCGCGCTCGCGGCCCATTACGGGGTCGCCGCGCCGTCCGATGCGCAAGGGCGCTTCGAGCATCGCTTCGAGGAGGGCTCTCGTCGGGGCTTGCTGGGGCACGCTTCGATCCTCGCGCTCACCAGCCGCCCTGGCCGCACTTCGCCGGTGTTGCGCGGCAAGTGGGTGCTCGAGGCGCTGCTCGGCACGCCACCTCCGGCGCCGCCGCCGGGAGTGGGCGCGCTGGAGGATGTGGTCTCGGCCGAGGCGGCCAGCTTGCGCGAGAAGCTCGAGTTGCATCGCTCGAAGCCCGAGTGCGCCGCCTGCCATGCGGCGCTCGATCCGCTGGGCTTCGGGTTGGAGCGCTACGACGCGCTCGGCCGAGAACGCGCCACCGACGAGGGCTTCCCCATCGACGACGAGGGACTCCTGCCCGACGGACGCTCCTTTCGCGGCCCGGTCGGCTTGCGCGAGCTGATCCTCGCCGACGAGCGCTTCGAGCTCGCGCTGTTCGAGAAGCTCTTCACCTACGCCAGCGGTCGCGTGGCCGAGGACGCGGATCGGCGCGAGATGGCGCGGGAACTGGCCCGGCTCGGCCCGCGTCCCGCGCTGGCCGAGCTCGTGCTCGGGGTTTGCAGGCTGCCCTCCTTCACGCGGCGCGTGGAGCGTGGCACGCTGGGGGAGCGCAGGCGCTAGCCGCGCGATCGCGACCATGCACTCCACACGACAGGACTCCGCCTTCGATCGCCGCGCAGTGCTGCGCGCGGCCGGACTGGCCGTGTCGCTGCCGTTCTTCGAGTCGTTGGCGCCACGCGCCTCCGCCGCCGAGTCGCGCAAGGCCGTGGCGCGCAGGCGCGTCTTGTGGATCTACGCGCCCAACGGAGTGAATCCCGACCAGTGGAGTCCGCGCCGCGGCGCGCAGGGCTTGGAGCTTGGCGCATCGACCACGCCCTTCGCGCCGTTCCTCCCGTGGTTGTCCTGCTTCGAGGGATTGGTGCTCGACAAGGCGCGCGCCAATGGCGACGGCCCCGGCGACCACGCGCGCGCCAACGCCGCCTTCCTGACCACGCGCCAACCGCTGAAGAGCGATGGGGGCGAGATTCGCTGCGGCGTGTCCATCGACCAAGCCATCGCGCACCAAGTCGGTCGCGCCACGCGCTTGTCGTCGCTGGTGCTCGGCCCCGAAGGTGGTTCGGCCAGCGGGCAGTGCGATTCGGGCTACTCCTGCGCCTACTCCAACCACCTGTCGTGGGCCGACGCATCCACGCCCATGCCGAAGGAGACCGATCCGCGGCGCTTGTTCCAGCGCTTGTTCGCCGATGGCGATCCCGACGAGTCCGCTGCCGAGCGCGCCACGCGCCTCGCGCGCCGGCGCAGCGTGCTGGATAGCGTGCTCTCCGACGCCAAGTCGCTGGAGGGTCGCTTGTCGCGCGTCGACCGCGACAAGCTCGAGCAGTACTTCACCGCCGTGCGCGAGCTCGAGCGTCGCCTCGAGGCGGCGCGCGCCGGAGCCGCCGCGGTGCCCGCGGGTGGAGCCGCACCGGGTGCATGGGCCAATCGCACCGAGCAGTTGCACCTGTTGTCCGACGTGCTCGTGCTCGCCTTGCGCGCCGACGCGACGCGCGTCGCGACCTTCGCGTTGGCGAACGAGGGCTCCGGCCGCAGCTTCCCCGAACTCTCCATCCACGAGGGCCACCACGAGTTGTCCCATCACGCCGGCGACGCCTCCAAGATGGAGAAGATCGCGCGCATCGATCGCCACCACTGCGAGGTCGTCGCGCGGCTCTTGGCGGCGCTCGCGGCGGCCGAGGAGGACGGCGAGCCGCTGCTCGCGCGCACCATGGTCGTCTACGGCTCCGGCATCCGCGACGGCAACCGCCACGACCACGACCATCTGCCGCTCTTCTTGTTCGGCGGCGGGCATGGGTTCCAACGCGGCTTCGTGGAAGCTCCGGGGATCCCCTTGGCGAACTTCCACCTGGCGCTGGCCGAGCTCATGGGCGCCAAGCTCGATTCGTTCGGCGACTCGACCGGCGTGCTGCGCGCCTGAAGCAAGCTCCAGCCGCGCAGACCGCCGTATTCAGCCGCGCAACGCCTCGATCGGCGCGGTGCGCAGCGCCCGCCATGAACCCGCCAGTCCGGCGAGCGCGGCGAGGAGCGCGGCGCAGACCGGCACCGCCGGCAGCAGGATCCACGGCAACTCCGCGGGGATGGCCAGCGCGTCCTCGAGCACGAAGTGCGCCACGACGAAGGCCGCCACGCCACCCAAGGCTCCAGCCACCACGCCCTGCAGCGCGTGCTCCAACGCCACGAGCAGCAGCACCTCTCTCCGCGTGCAGCCGAGCGCCTTCAGCAGGCCGATCTCCTTGACGCGGCGCCCGGCCTGGGTGCCCACGACTCCGGCGAGGATCGCGATCCCGACCAGCACGACGAACAAGCCCAGCACGCGCACCCCTACCGCGAGGCGCGACAACAAGTCGAGGGCCTTCTCGAGCAGCGGCCGCACGCGGATGGCGGTGATGTTGGCGTGCTCGAGCGCGACTTCGGCTTCGATCGCTTCCTCGCGCTCGAGCGGCAGTCGCGCGGCGACCAGCACTTGGTGCGGCGCCGATTCGAGCACGCCGGGTTCGACTTGCAGGAAGAAGTTGATGCCGAAGCTCTCCCAGCGGACCTTGCGGATGGAGGACACCAGCAGGTCGACCTGCAGGCCCTGCACATCCATCGTCAGCACGCTTCCGACGCTCGCGCCCAGATCCGCCGCGTAGCGCTCTTCGATCGAGACTTCGGCGCGCGCGGGGTCGCTCCACAACGCGCCCGCGACGATCTCGTTGTCGCCAGGCAGCGTCGGTCCGAAGGTCAGGCGCTGCTCGCGCGTCAACACCCACAATTCACGGTCCACGCCGGAGTCGCCCTTGCGCTCGGCGGCGATCTCGGAGACCAAGCGGCCATCGAGCTTCGCCAGGCGCGCGGTCACGATGGGGGCGGCGCGGATGGACTCGGCTCCTTGCTCGCGCAGCGTCTGCACGAGGTCCTCGCGCTGGTCGGGCTGCACATCGACGAAGAACGCGCTGGGCGCGTCGGGCGGCAAGGCGTTGGCGAGGTAGGCGGACATGCGCCGCTCGACCAGCGATGTGCCTGCCACCACCAGCACGCCGATGCCCAGCGCCACGACGGCACCCGCCGTGCCACGGCCGGGTCGCGCCAAGGCGGCCACGCCGTGCAGGAGGAGCGGCGGCAACTCGCGGCGCGGCACGGCGCGCGCCAGCGCGATCAAGCCCTTGGCGCCGGCCCACAAGCAGGCGGACAAGCCGACGAGCGCGCCGGCGAAGGCGAACGCGTTGCGCCAACTTCCACCTTGCCAGCGCGCCACCAGCAGGATTCCGACGGCAAGCAGCATCCAAGAGACCAGCTGCAGCGCTCGTGGCGCCGGCAGGGGCTCGGCCTCGTGGCGCAAGGCGCGCGCGGGCGGCACGCGCCACGCCGCCAACACCGGCGGCAGCGCGAAGAGCAGCGCCACCAGCACGCCGACGGCGATGGCCGCCAACGGCGCCCACGGGTCGAAGCGCAGCGCGAACGCCTCCGGCAAGACCCCTGGCAGGAGAGTCGGCAACGCGAACGGCAGGATGGCGCCCGCGATCGCGCCCAAGGCGCTGGAGAGGAGCGACAGCCCCGCCACGTGCATGAGCTGCACCTGCAGCACCTCGCGCGGCCGCAGTCCGAGCGCGCGTTGCACGGCGATGGCGCCCGCGCGCGCGTCGATGTGCGAGTGCACCAGCTGCGCCACGCCTGCTCCGCCCAGGCACAAGGACAGGAGCGCCACCAGCGCCAGCCAGTCCTCGACGCGTTCGATGCTGCGTCGCAGGGCCGGTTGCGCGTCGCGCGCCGTCTCGACGCGCAGGTAGGCGGCGTCGGGCAGGTCCTCGCGCAGGCGCTTGGCCAACTGCTCGAGTCGCGCGGCGCCGACTTCGTAGTCGAAGGCCCACAAGCGGCGCTCGACGACACGTCGGCCGAAGCCCTCGAGCTTGGCCGCCTCCAAGCCCGCCAAGCCGACGAGCACGCGCGGACCCAGCGTGAAGGAGAAGTCCAGTCGTCCCGGCTCGGAGCGCACGACGGCCGCGATGGTGAAGGCCTGTTCGCCGATCCTGAGCTTGTCGCCGAGTCGCGCGCCGAGTTGCTCCAGCACTTCGGGCGCGACCGCGCATTCGTCGACGCCCAGCGACCCCGGCTCGCGTTGCGGATCGAGCACGATGCGGCCGTGGAAGGGGAACTCCGGACCAATCGCCTTGAGGTCCACCAAGCGAGAGCGCCCGCCGGACGATGCCATGGTGGCGAGGTTCTTCGTGGTGGTGCTGCGCGCCGAACCCAGTTCGGCCACCATGATGGAGCTCTCCGGCGGGATCGCGCGGCGCGATTCGATCGACAAGTCGGCGCCCAGGAGTTCGCGCGCCTGGGCTCGCAACCCGCCCTCGATGGCGGCCGACAGCGAGCCGACGCCGGACACCGCGGCGGTGCCCAGCGCAAGGCACGCGACGAGGAACGCGAGCCGCGCCAGCGAACCGCGCGACTCGCGCCAAGCGGCCTTGACCAGCGTCCCGACCATCTCAGTCGCGTCCCGCCTGGCCCCGTCCGACCTCGACGCGCTCGACGCGGCCCGCGCGCAGATGAATGCTGCGATCGGCGCGCGCGGCGACATCCTTGTCGTGCGTCACGAGCACCAACGTCGAGCCCTCCTTCGCGCGCAGTTCCTCGAGCAACGCCAACACTTGCGCGCCGGTGGCCGCGTCGAGGTTGCCGGTCGGCTCGTCGGCGTACAGGATCGCCGGCGACGGGCCGAAGGCGCGCGCCAAGGCCACGCGTTGCTGCTCGCCGCCCGAGAGTTGCGAGGGGTAGTGGTGCAGTCGCTCGCCGAGACCTGTGGCGCGCAGCAGCTCTTCGGCGCGCGCGCGCGCACCGGGCTTCTTGGCGAGCTCGAGCGGCAGCAGGACATTCTCCAGCGCAGTCAGGTTCGGCAACAGTTGGAACGACTGGAACACGAAGCCGATCTTGGCTCGACGCAAGAGCGCCAACTGGTCCTCGTCGAGGTCGTCGATGCGGCGGCCGTCGATCTCGACTACTCCCGCGGTGGGACGATCGAGGCCCGCCAAGAGCGCCAACAGGGTCGACTGGCCGCTGCCCGACGGCCCCACGATGGCGACCGTCTCGCCCGGAGCGATGGCCAGATCCACATCGTCGAGGATCTGCAGCATGGTCGAACCCGAGGCGAGTCGCTTGGACAGGCCTTTGGCGGCGATGCGCGGCGTGAGGGGTGGGTTCGCTTGCATGCGGCGCGGGATTGTACGGAGCAGCCATGGCCTTGGAGGCGTCCAAGGACGGCACTTGCGTGCCTCGAACGGTCTTGCGTGGCCGACCTTCCAACTCCAGCGTGGAGGGACTCGGTGCTTGGTACTAGAGTCGCAGGCCGCATGGCGACCCACACGGCGACCCGGTTCGCGAGCCAGTTCGCGACTCAGTTCGCGACTCAGTTCGTGGCCCAGTTCGCGACTGGGCGCCGCGCGGACTTCGCGACGCGCATCGCCTCGGTCCTCGTGGCTTGCTTCGTCTGCGTCGCGTGCTCGAGCGAGTCCGACGCGCCGCGTTCCATGCCGGGCGATGGGGCTTCGCGCGCCGCCAAGCTCGATGGTGCCGTCGAGCGTTCGGTTCCGCTGGAGATCCCGGCCGATGCGCCGCTCGTGGCCTTCCTCGGCGACAGCATCGCGGCGGGCCTGCACCTCGACGCTTCGGCCGCCTTCCCGTCCGTCTTGCAGCGGCGCCTGTCTGCCGCGGGGCGCCCCTTCCGCCTGGTCAACGCGGGCGTCTCCGGCGACACGAGCGCCGGAGGCTTGCGGCGCGTCGATTGGATCCTCTCGCAGCGTCCCGCCGTGCTGGTGCTCGAGCTTGGCGGCAACGACGCGCTGCGCGGCCGGAGCGTGTCCGAAACGCTTGACAACCTGCGCGCCATCGTGCGCAAGGCCAAGTCCGCCGGCGCGGCCGTGCTGGTGTGCGGGGTGCGCGTGCCCACCAGCCTCGGCACCGAGTACTCCGCCGCGTTCGACGGACTCTATCCGACCTTGGCGCGCGAGGAAGGCGTCGAGCTGGCGCCCTACTTCATGCAAGGCGTCGGCGGCGTGCCCGAGATGAACCTCGAGGATGGCCTGCACCCGACGGTCGCGGGCCACGAGCGCATCGCCGCCAACCTCGCGCCGCACTTGGAACGCGTGCTGGTCGCCCTGCCTGCCGCGCGCGAACGCTAGGCGCGCGCCCGGCCTTCAATTGGCGCGCCGCGCGACCATCTCGTCGACGCGCCGCTCCATGTCGTCCGAGGGGATCTCGTGCAGGCGGTGGATGAAGGTCCACTCGCAGCCATGCGGATCCAGGACCTGGCCGTGCTCGGCGCCATGCGCGGCGGGTCCGAAGGGCGCCAGTTGCCGCGCGCCCGCCGCCAGCGACCGGGCGTGCAGCTCCCGCGCGCGCGGCGATTCGAGCACGAGCATGATCGGACGCGGCGCGCCGTGCGACGCGAGGCGCGTGCCGAACTGGGCGTGGTCGTCGGCTAGTTGCAGCGCGCCCCCGTGCCCGCGCAGTTCGGCATGCAGCACGCGCCCGTCCTCGGGGTGCGGCACCAGCGCGACCAGCTCGAAGCCCAGCACCGCTTCGTACCACGCGATGGCCGCTCCGGCGTCCGCCACGACGAGGTGCGGCACAAGGCGTTCGACGGCTGGACCAAGCATGGCGTCGACGCAGTCCAGCGTGCATCATGCGGCCATGCAAGTGGCGACATCGTGGATGCTGGGTGCCTTGCTCTCGACGGGTTGCGCGGTCGAGGAGCAGCGCTTGGCGGTGCATGCTCCCACGGCGGATGCTCCGCTCGCGCAGGCGCGGGCGGCGGCTCCGGCGCCCCGCGCTGGTTGGACCATGCGCGCGGACCTCGCGAAGGAACTGCCTGCGTCCATCCGCGTGCACGAGCATGTCGTCGCCGATCCACCGCTGCGTGCGTGGATGGTGGAGGCGCTGCCCGACGCCGCTTGGCGCCCGGAGGCCAGCCAGCCGGAGCGCGGCTTGCGGACCACTTCGTCGCAGGCACGCGGCTTGGGGGCGCTGGTGGCGGTGAACGCGGGCTTCTTCGCCGCCACGGGATCCGTCAGCGCCGTGGTGGACGAAGGCCGCCTCGTGGCCAAGGGCGCGACCGAGGTGCGCCGCGGCGAGCATCTGCATCCGGTCGCGCGCGCCGCCATCGGCTTCGACGCCAAGGGCCGCGCGGATTGCGCGTGGACATGGGTGCGCGATGGCGCTCTGGTGGCGCTCGACGAACCGGTGCCCAACCAACCCGGCAAGCCCGGACCAGCTCCGGACGCTTCGCGGGGACGTGCGTGGCAGGCGGAGGAGCTGCTGGGCGCTGGACCGATGCTCGTCGTCGGCGGAGTCGCCAGGAACACCGAGGCCGAAGAGTGCTTTCAAGGCGTGGGCGCGGGCTCGCGCCACCCGCGCACGGCGGCGGGATGGTGCAAGGATGGACGCCTGCTCCTGCTGGTGGTCGATGGCCGCAGCTCGGCGAGCCGAGGCGCGACGCTCGAGGAGACAGCTGCCTTGTTGGTGGCCTTCGGAGCCGAGGAGGCGCTCAACTTCGATGGCGGCGGTTCCACCACGCTGTGGGTGGCGGGCAAGGTGTTCAACGCGCCCAGCGACAAGACCGGCGAGCGGCCGGTGGCTTCGATCCTGGCCTTGGTGCCGGATGGGCCCACGAAGCCCGTCAAGTAAGCCAAGGCTTGGTGGACTAAGTCAAAGCCACGCCGTCACTGGCGCGATGCCAATTCGCGCGCCTTGGCGTCCAACTCGGCCAACTTGCCGGCCGAGAAGCCGCGGTCGTGGAACCACGCCACCTTGCCCTGCGCGTCGAGCAGAAAGACGCGGCCGTTGCGCGGCGACTGGTTGCCCGTGATGGCGACGATCTTCTTGGCGTCCGCGCCATACACGCACACCACCGAGGCCCAGTCCTCGGCTGGGATGCCGCTGCGCATGCCTGAGTCGATCCAGCCCGAAATCATGCTGGGCACGAGGCCCGGGATGGTCGGCACCTCCACGGCGGGCACGGGCAGCTTGGCCATCGTCAGGCCCACGGCCCAACGATCAAGGTCGAACTGGGTCTCCTGCACATACCCGACCAGCAGCACCACCGGCTTGCCAGCGTAGGCGCCGGGGATGGGGACGGGTTGCTTCTGCAGCGACTGACCGGCGACGCTCGGGAAGACCTGGCCGAGCGGATCGACGTTCTTGACAGTCGAGCCGCAGGCGGCGAGGGCGGGAAGGCAGGCGGCGAGGGTCAGGATCGGCTTCATGGTGGTCGTGTGCGTTCGGATCGATGCGCGTCGCGGGAGGCGCGCGGATTCGTCCATCATGTCTTGGCCGGGCGCCGCCGCGCCACGACTTCCAGTTCCTCGAGGCTCGGATGGTCGCCTGCGTGGCGTGCGCGCCGCGCCCACGCGATGCGTCCCTCGGACACGAGGAAGAAGCCGCCGAGCCGCAGCGGATCCCCGCTGGGCAGGCCGATGCCGTTGCCCTTGAGGATGGCGCCCAGCGCGCTGGCGATCACGGCTGGTCCAATCAGTTGCGCCACGCCGCCGCATCCAAGGCCGAAGGCTTGCCACAGCGCGCCTTCTGGATCGGCGATGCAGCGTTCCTCGGGCGCGAAGTCCGCGAAGAAGCGGCGCGTGGCCTCGCCATCGGCGCTGCCCACGAAGATCACCTCGGCCCACTCGTCCCGGCGCGCACGGCGCAGGTCGCGAATCACTTCGCGGCAGAAAGTTCACCCATAGTGCCGCAGGAAGACGAACAACACCGGCCCGCGCTCCGTCAGCCTGCGCAGCGTTGGAGCGACCGCGCGCGGCGTGCCGTCGTCGTAGGCGCATTGCTCGAGCCTGTGACCGTCGAGTGCGCGGTCCAACACGGCATCAGCGAGCATTGCTCCAGCGGCTGCGTGGCCTTGGTCCTCGTCGAGGATGGATGCCTGAGTTCGAGTCATGGTGGGTCGAGCAGGGGCTGCGTGGTGTGCTGGTCGTGGTCGATGCGGCCAGGACTCACCCTTCGTGGGAGGGGTGGCGTCCACCCTTCGCATGCGCGGCAAACGCAGGCGCCCTCCATCGGGTCGCGAGCCGACTGCGTACGCATTGCGGACCATGGTGTACGTCGATCTCGTCCGGCCGGATGCGCCCCAAGCCCACGCGAGGGTCTTCGCCCAAGCCCTGACCAAGGCGCGAGGCAAGCACGAGGCGGGCGTTGAACCCACGATTTGGCACTACGTGCCCTACGACCAACTCACCTGGGACCACGCCCCCTGGACCAGGCTCGCGGCGCGCTCCAGCGGCTTGGTCTTCGTCGAGTCGGCCGAGAAGGCGCGTCGCAGGCCTTACCACCAGCAGAAGCTCGCCTTCGTGCTGGCGAACCAGCGCCGCTACGCGCTCGAGGCCGTCGAGCGCGGCCACCCGATCGCCTACTTGGCCTCGGAAGCCCCCGTGGCGGATGTCCTGCGCACCTGGTGCACGCGCCATGGCGCGTTGACCATGATGCAGGCCGCCGAGCGCGAGTTGCGCGTCGAGTTGGGCCCGTTGGCGCGCGAAGGACTGTTGACGGTCGTGGCGCACGAAGGTTGGTTGACCACCGCGGACCTGTTCGAGCGCGCGTGCGGTGCGCAATCCCCATGGCGCATGGACGCCTTCTACCGCGAAGCGCGACGCAAGAGCGGCATCCTGATGGAGCGTGGCAAGCCCGTCGGCGGCCGCTTCAGCTTCGATGGCGAGAACCGCGAGGCCTGGAGCGGCGATCCGCCCGCGCCCAAGGACCTGCGCCACGAGCACGGCGAGGTGGAGGAGGAGGTCGAAGCCCTGGTGCGCGCGCGCTTCGGCGACCACCCCGGCCGCGTGGACCTCGCCGCGCTGCCCACGACGGCGCGGCAGGCCGAGGAGGCGTGGCTGCACGCGGAGCGCGAGTGCCTCGAGCACTTCGGGCCCTACGAGGACGCCATGTCGCGCTCATCGCGCGGCCTGTTCCACGCGCGCATCGCGCACCTGCTCAACATCCAGCGACTCTCGGCGCGCCGCGTGCTGCGTGGCGCGCTCGATTCGGGCGCGCCGCTCCCGAGCGTCGAAGGCTTCGTGCGCCAAGTGCTGGGCTGGCGCGAGTTCGTGCGCCACGTGCACGAGCGCACCGACGGCTTCCGCGACCTGCCCGGCGTGCCGCGGGCCGACGCGCCGCGCCGACGCGACGCGGGCTGGTGGAGCTTGTCAGGCAAACCGGACAGCGCTCCGCATGCCGAGCCTGCTCCCGCCGCCCTCGGCGCCGCGCTGCCGCTGCCTCCGGCATGGTGGGGCCGCCCCTCCGGCCTCGCCTGCCTCGACCGGGTGGTCGCGGGCGTGATGGAGGACGGCTGGTGCCACCACATCGAACGCCTGATGGTGCTGGCGAACATCGGCACGCTCTTGGATGTGGACGCGCGCGAGTTGACCGACTGGTTCTGGTGCGCGTACATCGACGCCTACGACTGGGTGGTCGAGCCCAATGTGCTGGGCATGGGCACCTTCGCCGCGGGCGAGTGCATGACGACCAAGCCCTACATCTCGGGCTCGGCCTACATCGACAAGATGGGCGACGACTGCGCGACCTGCGCCTTCAAGCCCGGCGTCGACTGCCCGCTGACCCAGCTCTACTGGGCCTTCCTCGCCCGCCACGAACAGCGCCTAGCCGGCAACCAACGCATGCTGATGCCCCTGCGTTCCCTCGCGCGCCGCGACCCCGCCAAGCGCCGCGAGGACGCGCGCATCCACGCGGTCGTGGTCGAGGTCCTGGTGCGTGGCGCACGCCTGTCCCCGCGCGACTTGGCGACGCGGCAGTGAGGAGGGACCGCGGCCGAGCGGCGCCAGTGCGAGCAACCGCGTCGCCGCCATGTTGCTGGCATGGCAGCGCTGGCCTGCAGCACCTGCCGAAGCTCGCCTTGGCTGGTGCGTGACCTCGAACGCGCCTCGAGCGTGCCGCTAGACTGCACGCATGGCGCAAGACGCGCGGGAATTTGGTCGCGACCAGGCAGCGCAGGCCGCGGATCTGTACGCGGAAGCGACCGCGGATGGCGAGGTGGCCGATGTCGACGCGTTGTGCGCGGCGCATCCTGACTTGGCCGAGGAACTGCGGCGGTTGCATGGGCGGCAGGCGCGCTGGGGAGGACTGGTGGCGGAGCCTGGGTCGGACGTGGAGCCGGGGGACGGGGTGGAGGTCGGCTCGCCCACCTCGGCGGGCGGCGCGGAGGGGCCTGCGCTGTTCCACCGCTCGGGCGCGGGCGCGGCGGCGCAGCCTGCGCGCGGGCTTTCCTTCGTGGGTGGCGAGGTGGTGGGCGGATTCCGACTTGTCAAGTTCCTTGGACGGGGCGGCATGGGCGAGGTGTGGGAGGCCGAGCAACAAGGGTTGCGCCGGC
Organism: Planctomycetia bacterium; assembly: GCA_005789645.1. GTDB lineage: Bacteria > Planctomycetota > UBA1135 > UBA1135 > SXXH01. The sequence goes on along the minus strand of SXXH01000154.1, from coordinate 24,156 downwards.
GCGTGGCCCTGAAGTTCCTGCTCGGCGCGCGCCTTGACGAGCGTGTCTTGCAGTACTTCCTGCGCGAAGCGCGCGCCGGGGGCCGCGTGCGGCACCCGAATGTAGTCGCGACCATCGCCAGCGGATCGGATGGCGGAGTGGATTGGATCGCCCAGGAATTGGTGCCCGGTTCGCGTTCCTTGCGTGATGCGATCGAGGACTTCCGGCGCCAAGGCCAAGCTCCGGCGGGTTACTTCCTCGGGGTCGCGCGACTCGTCGAAGGCATCGCGCGCGGCATGCAGGCGGCGCACGAGGCGGGCGTCATCCATCGCGACTTGAAGCCGCAGAACATCATGGTCGACGAACGCGACCAAGCGCGCATCGTCGACTTCGGACTGGCGCGCGTGGCCGACGAGTCGATGTTGTCCAAGAGCGGCGAAGTGGTCGGCACATGGCACTACATGAGCCCCGAGCAAGTCTCCGGCAGCCGCGGCGGTCTCGACCACCGCAGCGACATCTTCAGCCTGGGTGTCGTGCTCTATGAACTCCTGACGCTCGAGCGGCCGTTCACCGGCGACTCGGAGGCGGCCGTGGCGCGACGCGTCTTGCAGGACGAGCCGGCCGACCCGCGCGGCTTGCGCTCGCAATGTCCGCGAGACTTGGCGGTCGTGTGCCTCAAGGCCTTGGAGAAGCGTCCCGAGGCGCGCTACCAGTCGATGGAGCAGCTCGCCGAGGACCTGCGCCGCGTGCAGGCGCACGAACCGATCCGCGCGCGTCCCGCCGGCGCGGTCGAGCGCACGCGCAAGTGGCTCCGGCGCAATCCGGTGCTGGGCGTGGGCCTTGGAGCGGGAGTGCTGTTCCTTGCTTCCGTGTCGGCGCTCGCCATCGTCGCGGTGGCGCAAGCACGCCGCGCCGAGCTCGCCGCCGAGGATTCGCGGCGCAAGACCGCCGATGTGCTGGCGTTGTCGGCGCAGAAGGAGCATGACGAGTTGGTGGCCGAGGCGAGCGCGTTGTGGCCCATCGATGAATCCCTGGCGCCGCGCTGCGAGGCTTGGCTGGCGCGGGCGCGGCGCTTGGTCGAGGGTGGGGATGGAGACGCGGCGACGGACGCAACGCCGCGTTCGTCGCTTGCCGAGCATCGCGCCAAGCTCGAGTCCCTGCGCGCCGCCGCGGCGCTCGCGCCGCTCGGCGTGGCGGACGCGTGGTGGGAGCAGCAACTCGCCAAGCTGGTGGCCGACCTCGAACTGCTGGTCGACGAAGCGCGCGGCGGACTGGCCACGCGTGGCATTTCGGCCGCCACTGGTTGGGGTGTCGCGCGCAGGCTCGAGGCCGCGCGCGGGCTGCGCGAGCGCACCGTCGACGGTGCCGAGGCGTCGCGGCGTTGGAGCGTGGCGCTCTCGGCCATCGGCGCTTCGGAACGTTATCGCCAGGCGCGCTGGCCCGGTGGTCGCTTGGCGCCGCAGGTCGGCTTGCTGCCGCTGGAGCCGGATCCTCGGTCCGGGCTGTGGGAGTTCCTCGTCGAGTCGAGCGGCGACGAACCCGCGCGCGGCGCGGACGGCCAACTCGCGCGCGACGAGCGTGGTCAAATGCGCTTGACGCCGGCCACGGGCCTCGTCCTGGTGTTGCTGCCCGGTGGCGAGGCTTGGCACGGCGCCCAGGCCACCGATCCCGCGGGGCGCAACTACGACCCGCAGGCGGAACCGGTCGAAGGACCGCCCAAGCGGTACTTGTTGTCGCCGTACTTCGTGGGCAAGCACGAGGTGGCCCAGGCGCAATGGCTCCGGTTGACGGGAACCAACGCGGCGTACTACACGAAGGAGCGCGTGCCCGAGTACATCGCCGGCACCGAGCACCCCTTGGAGCAAGTGTCCCAGCGCGACGCCACCGCGGCCTTGGCGTGGCTCGGCCTCGAGTTGCCCACGCATGTGCAATGGGCCCACGCCGCGCGAGGCGGCACTTCGACCCCGTGGTGGACCGGCGCGGAGCGCGAGTCCTTGCGCGGCAACATCAACATCGCCGACGCCGCGGTGCTGCGCGCCGGAGCGGGCTGGACCACGGCCAAGGACTGGCCCGACCTCGACGACGGCTTCGTGCTCGCCGCTCCGCCGGGCTCCTTCCCCGCCAACCCCTTCGGGCTCCACGAGGTGCTCGGGAACGTCTCCGAGTGGTGCCGCGACGGTCGCCTCGCCGACGATCTGGAGGGCACCCTCGATCCCGTGGGCGCCATGGGCGAGTACTCGCGCCAGTATCGAGGCGGCTGCTACTCGGACCGCGCCTCGACGCTGCGCGCGTCGTACTGGGTCGAGGAGTCGGACGGCTACCGCGATTCCAGCGTGGGCGTGCGCGTTTCGCGGGCGGTCCAGCCCTGACGCGCGCGCGGCTTCCTTGGCATCATGTCGAGGATGGGAGACGCCCACGACTCGTCGCCGCCGATGTTCGGCTCGCGCGGCCCATCGTCGTTCGAACGCGAGCGGCGCGCGGCCGAGCTGCGCTCGACCCTGGGCCAGCCGCTCGACGAACCGGACGCGGAGGCGACCGTGCTGCTGCTCGACCGCGCCCGTGGCGGCGACAAGGACGCGGAAGGGCGGATCTTCGAGCGCTACCACGACCGGCTGGCGCGCTACGTGCGCATCGAGATGCGCGCCCGGCGCGCCGTGGACGCCGACGACATCGTGCAGGAGGCCTGCCTCGGCCTACTGCGCAGCCTCGACACCTTCGAGTACCGCGGCAAGGACTCGTTGTACGCCTACCTGAAGCGCATCGCCTGCAACCTGATGCTGATGGAGGCGCGCAAGGGCGGCGGTCGCGCGCCGACCACCGGCGAGCCGGCCGAGCTGGAGATCCAGAAGCGCTTCGACGCGCTGCCGTCGCCTTCGATGCTGGCGCGCTCGGCCGAGCTGCAGCGCATCCTCGAGGAGAGCATGGCCGAGCTGCCGCCGGCGATGCGCGAAGTGCTGCTGAACCGCCAAGTGCTCCAGGCGCCGTCGAAGTTGGTGGCGGAGTGGATGGGCCTCGCCGACGAGCACCAGGTCAACCGCCTCGCGCACCAGGCGCGCACGCGTTGGCTGGCGATCGCCGGGCCGCGACTCGACGCATGGCTGGAGGCCGAGTGAGCGGCGCGGCTCCGAGCGGAACCGGTTCCGCCACGGCCGAGTCGTTGTTCGAGGAGCACTGCGCGCGCCTCGAGCGCGGCGTGCCGTCCGACCTCGATGCGTTGTGCGCCAGGCATCCGGGCCAGGCCGCGGAGCTGCGCGCGCTGGAGTCCGAGTGGCGACGCTGGATGGGCGCCGTCGACCGCCTGGCCGAGCTCGCTCCGCGCACGATCGGCCGCCACGAGGACATCGAGGCGGTGCTGGCCGAGCTGGCCCGCCACCCGCCGCGCGCGGGACGCTTCCGCGCCGGAGAGGAGCTCGGTCGCGGCGGCATGGGCGCCGTGCTGCGCGTGCGCGACGGCGACCTGAAGCGCGACATGGCGATGAAGGTCGCCTTGCGCCGCGACGACGCCTCGGCGCTGCGCCGCTTCCTGGCCGAGGCGCAGGTCACGGCGCAGCTCGACCACCCCGGCGTCGTCGCCGTCCACGACCTGGGCGTGGACGAGCTCGGCAGGCCGTACTTCACCATGCGGCTCGTGGCGGGAGACGACCTCGGGCGCATCTTCGAGCGGGTGGCGCGCGGCGAAGACGGCTGGACGCTGGCGCGCGCGGTCGGCGTGCTGCTGCGCGTGTGCGAGACGATGGCCTACGCGCACGCCAAGGGCGTGGTCCACCGCGATTTGAAGCCCGCCAACGTCATGGTCGGGCCGTGGGGCGAAGTGCAGGTCATGGACTGGGGCCTCGCCAAGGTGGCGGGACGCTCCGACCTGCACGACCTGCGGTTGCGCGTCGATGTTCCCGGGCTCGAGGTCGACGAGCACGGCGACGACGCCCTGGCGACGATGGATGGCGTCGCGCTGGGGACGCCCGCGTACATGTCGCCCGAGCAGGCCGCGGGCGAGTGGTCGAAGATCGGCCCGCGCTCGGACGTCTACGGCGTGGGGGCGATGCTGCACCAGTTGCTCGCGGGGCGCCAACCCTACCAGGGCGGAGGCGCGCGGCTCGGAGCGCGCGCCGTGCTCGAACTCGTGCGGCGCGGACCGCCCGAGGCGTTGTCGAGCCTCGCGCCCGACGCGCCCGCCGAGCTGGTCGCCATCTGCGAGCAAGCCATGCGTCGCGATCCCGAGCAGCGCTACGCCGGCATGGCGGAGCTCGCCGAGGACTTGCGCGCCTGGCTCGAGGGCCGCGTGGTCAAGGCGCACGAGGTCGGCACGTGGGTGGAGACGCGCAAGTGGGTGCGACGCAACCAAGGCCTCGCCGCGGCCATCTGCCTAGTCGTGCTGGCCATGGCGGTGGGCATGGTCGTCAGCGCGCGGTACGCCGCCGAAGCCGGCCGACAGGCCAAGTTGGCCGAGAGCGGCAAGCAGGCCGCCACCGCTGCGGGCGAGCGCCTCGACGCGCAGGCGCGCCAGTTGCGCGTGCAGGCCGTCGAGCAGGAACTCGAACGCCTCGCGACATGGACGAGCGACTGGCGCGAGGGTCGGCGCCTGGGCGCGAACGCGCGCGAGCGGTGGATCGAGGAGGCGCGCCTGCTCGTGCGTGGTCGCGCGGCGGAGGGTGGCGACTGGCACCCGGGCATCGAGGATGTGCGCGCGGCGCTGGCGAACCTGCGCGCGAAGGCCTTGCCGTGGAGCGAGGCGCAGCAGGCGCTCGACGCGGCGGCCGCGTCGCGGGGGGAAGACGCGCAGGTCGATGCCGAACTCGATGCGCTGGCGTGGAACGCGGAGATCCTCGCGGCCAAGGTCCTGCACGCGTGGCGGCAGTTGGGCCTGGCGGCGTGGCCGACGGACGAGGAATCCGCGGCCGTCTCGGCGTTCACGACCCATTCGAACAGCGCCGGCCAGATGGAGCAGAGGGCGGCCATGTGGCTTGGCATGTCCATGGGCACCGACGATCGCTCCAACGGTTCCCACCGCCATGGCAGGGAGCGCATGGCGCTCCTCCTGGTCGAAAAGGCCCGCGCGTTGCGTGGTGGAGAGCCGAGCGTGGAATCGCTGCTGCTGGAGGCGCGGGCCCGCATGGTCCTGATGGATCATGACGGGGCGCGGCGAGTGCTGCGCAGCCTGGCCGCGCGCTGCGATGGAGCGCAGCTCGAGGAGGTGGAGGCCAGGCAGGCGGAGCTGGAGGCCGATGCGTCGCGCTGGCGCGTCGAAGCGCTGGAGGATCGGCGCGCCGAGCTGCGGGCGATGGAGGAGGAACTCGCGCGGCTGCGTTCCGAGGTGGCGTCGCGTCGCGCTGGCTCGGCGCCTGTGGATCCGGGCCGACGCACATGGCGCTTCGCCGACCTCGACGCCCAATGGATGCACGATTCGCTCGCTCGCACCGTCCTCGCGCTCGAAGTGCTGGAGTCCAAGCTGGCCGCGGCGGAGATGGCCTGCACGGACGGAGCCTCGCGCGCATGGTCCGAGGCTCTCGCGGCCATCGCGGCGCATCCCGCCTACGCCAAGGCGCGCTGGCCCGGCGGTCGCTTGTCGCCGCAGCTCGGCCTCGTCCCGCTCGGCCCCGATCCGAGCAGCGGCCTGCACGAGTTCGTCCATGTGCAAAGCGGCGCGACGCCCGAGCGCGGCGCGGACGGGCGACTCGGGTTGCGCGCGGAGCACGGCGTGGTGTTCGTGCTCCTCCCCGGCGGAGTTCCCTACCTGGGTCCGCAGAGCGATCTGGCCGAACTGCACGCCAACCTGCACCTCGAGCCGTACTTCATCGCCAAGCACGAGCTGACGCAGGCGCAGTGGAACCGGCTCGCCGGCTCGGGCGGCGGCCACGCCGATCCCGGACCCATGCACCCGGCCAACAACCTCAGCTGGCTCAACTGCAAGCAGGTCTTCGCCCGCGCGCTGGGCTGGATCGGGCTTCCCACCGAAGCGCAGTGGGAGCACGCCTGCCGCGCCGGCACGACGACGCCGTGGTCGACCGGCGAGGTGGAGCAGAGCCTCGTCGGCTCGGCGACCTGCGCCTTCGACGGCGAATCGCGCTCGCTGGAGGATGTCGACGCCCGTCGTCCGAACGCGTGGGGCTTCCACGACATGCACGGCAACGCTTGGGAGTGGTGCCGCGACACCTGGGGCGGACGTTCCAGCCTGCCCGACGACGGTCTGATCGACCACGACGCGGACGGCCAGTTTGACCGCGTCTTCCGCGGCGGAAGCTGCACGAATGCGCCGGGCATGGCGCGTTCGGGTCGACGCTTCAGCTACGCGCCCACGCGTCGCCTGCCCAATCTTGGCGTGCGTCCTGCGATCGCCGTCATGCCCTGAGGGCGTCGCGCGCGGGGTCGGGGAAGCACTGGGGATCGCCCGGGAAGCGCGCGTCATTACCCCTTGACGGTCTAGGGGTGGGCGTCTACCCTAGACAATCTAGGGGAAAATCCGCCATGGCCGAAGCCGCCGAAGAACTGCCGCCCGGAACTCTCGAACTGCTGGTGCTGAAGGTGCTGCAGTCCGGACCGATGCACGGCTACGCGATCGTGCGCACCATCCTCGCCCGCGCCGGCACCGAGCTGCGCATCGAGGAGGGCACGCTCTATCCCGCGCTGCACCGCATGGAGCGCCGCGGCTGGATCGACAGCGAATGGGGCCTGTCCGAGTCCAACCGCAAGGCCAAGTACTACAGCCTCACGACCGCCGGCCGGCGCGAACTGCGTGCGCGGGAATCGGCTTGGCGCCGCGTGGCTGGCGCCGTGGAGCAAGTGCTGGGCGGCGGCCGGGTGGAGCGTGCCTGACATGCCTTCCTGGCTCGAACGGCTGGGCGTGCATGCACGTCCGCCCGATCCTCGCCCGCGCGCCGAGATCGAACGGGAGATCGACGACGAGTTGCAGTTCCACCTCGACGAACTCGCCGGCGAACTGCGATCGGCCGGCATGGACGCCGACGTGGCGCGGCACGAGGCAGGCCGCTTGTTCGGCGACTACGACCAGGTGCGCGTCGACTGCGCACGAATCCAACTAGGAGAGAGACTCATGCTGCAGAGATTCCAGATGTTGGCGACCGTGTTGCTCCTGCTCGCCGTCGGTTGGCTCGCCTGGGAGGGCGTCGCTTCGCGCGAGGAGCTGCGCTCGCAAGCGCAGGCGAACATGCGCTTGCTCGCCGCGATGGAGCGGTTGGAGACGCGCCTGCCGCCAAGCGTCGGCGACACGCCCGGTGGTTCCGCGACGGTCGTGGATCGCAAGCCGGCGCCGTGGACCGCCGCCACGCTCGAGGATGCCGGTCGCACGGCGATCCGCGACAAGAAGCTGGTGCTGGTCGTGTTCGCCTCGGGCGCATCGGCGGACACGGGTGGCGCGATCCACGCGGTCATGACCCTGCCGAGCGTGCGCCGGGCGCTGGGCTCCTACGAAACGGTACTGCTGCGCCTGGACGATCCCGAGCAGGGCGTCGCGCACCGCAGGTTGATGGAGACGACGGCGGGCCCGAAGGTCGAGCCGGCCTTCATGGTCTACCAACCGCGCACCGGATCGTCGCTGCGCGCCATCGAAGGGTTGCCGGATGCGCAGCAGCTGGCGAAGTTCCTGCTGGCCGACGCGCGTTGGACTTCGGGCATCGTCGTCGGCGGTTCCGACTTCGGAGCAGACATGCGGGCGCTGGGCTACAGCGGCGACGAGGGTCCGGCGATCGTGGAGCCCGCCGCGCCGCGCGCGGCGCCTATCGATCGCAAGGTCGTCGTCCCGGTCGCGAGGCTCGACACGCCCAAGGTGCATGCCGGCCTCGACTATCTCGATATCGCCATCGGCGACTTCCCGGCGACTCCGCTGGATCCGTTGGACTGCCCCGGCTTCGTCGCCGCGGCGCAAGGACGCGAACTCGTCCTGCGCCTGCGCGTGGACGCCGCGGGTGCGGTGCAGGATCCGGAGATCGTGTCCTCGGGCGGCGGCCCGCTGGATTTGGTGGCGCTCGATTGCGAGAGATCGTGGCGCTTCACGCCTGCGAGGCGCGGCGATCTGCTCGTGCCGTCGATGCTGGAGGTGCGCCTGCCCGCCGCCCTCGCCAAGGCACGCTGAGCGCCGGGCGGGCGCTCAGCGCCGCAGCGCGAAGCCACGGGCTTCGAGGGCCTGCTCGACTTGCTCGCCTTGTCCGGCCTTGCGCGTCTCGACCAGCACGTCGATGTCGACGAAGCCCAGCGGCACGCGCCAACCCGCCCGGTAGTGCTGCACATCGACGATGTTGCAGCCATGCTCGGCCAGCACCTCGACGATGCGCTTCAACTGGCCGGGCGCGTCGGGCGTGCGCAGTCGCAGCACGTGCGTGCGGCCGGCGCGCTCGAGCCCGTTCTCGATGATGCGCGCCATCAAGTGCAGGTCGATGTTGCCGCCGCTGACGATCGTGCCGACCTTGGTGGCGCCTTGGATCTTGCCGGCGAGGATGGCGGCGATTCCCGGCACGCCGGCTGCCTCGGCCACGACCTTGCTCTTCTCGATCGTCTGCAGCACGGCGTCGACGATCTCGTCCTCTTCGACCACCACGCACTCGTCGACGTGCCGGCGGATGAGTTGCCAAGTCCACTCGCCCACGACGCCGACGCGGATGCCGTCGGCGATCGTGCGCGGATCGGCCACGGGCGAGGGTGTGCCGGAGTGGAACGAACGCACCATCGGCGCGGCGCCCGAGGCCTGCACGCCGATGATGCGCGTGCGCGGCGACAGCGCCTTGAAGGCCAGCGCCATGCCGCTGCACAAGCCACCGCCGCCGATCGGGACGACCAGGGCATCGAGGTCGGGCACGTCCTCGGCGAACTCAACTCCCGCCGTGCCTTGGCCGAGGATGATGTCGGGGTCGTCGAAGGCCGGAACGACCAACAGGCCTTCCCGTGCAGCCAACTCGCGCATGTGCGCGTTGGCTTGGTCGAAGCTCTCGCCGTGCAGCAGGACCCGCGCGCCGAAGCCCTCGGTGCGTTGGACCTTCAGGATCGGCGTCGTCGTCGGCATGACGATCGTCGCCTGCGTGCCCGCGAGGCGCGCGGCCAGCGCCAAGCCTTGCGCGTGGTTGCCAGCCGAGGCTGCCACCAAGCCTCGCGCCAAGTCCTGCGCGGACAACTGCAGCACCTTGTTGAGAGCCCCGCGGATCTTGAAGGCGCCCGTGCGCTGGAGGTTCTCGAGCTTGAGGTGCACCTCCATCCCCGTGGCCTCCGACAACCAATGCGCGTGCACGGTGGGCGTCCGACGCGCGTAAGGTTGGAGGCGCTCCTCGGCCGCGCGCAACAAGGGCAGGGCCTCCTGCGGCGTCATGTCGACGGCCAAGCGTGTGGTGGGAGTGCTGGTCTGCATCTGCTGGTGCGGATCGTCTCAGAGTCGCGGCGGTGGCGCGCGCAGGGCTTGCATGGCCCGCTCGCGCGTGCGCCCGTCCTTGGCCGCTTTCTCCAGGAGCGCACGGCCCTCGGTTTCGCGCCCGGCTGCGCGCAACGCTTGTCCCGCACCGTACCACACGAGCGGCGAGGTCCAGTACGCGTCGCGCGCCTCCATTTCGCGCACGGCAGCCTCGTACTGCGCGACGCCGCCCGCGAGGTCGCCGCGCCGCGCCAGCAGGTGGTTGGCGAGGTTGACGCGCACGATCCAAGGCGGGAAGTAGCCCTCCAAGGCGCGCGTCCATGCGGCCACGGCCTCGCTCGATCGACCCGCTGGATCGAGGCGATCGAGCGCGTCGCCCACGCCGGCGTGCGCGCGCCAGTTGCGCGGGTTGGAGGCGACCGCGCGTTGGAAGGCAACCAGCGCATCGACGGCGCGATCGCGCGCGAGGAGCATGTTGCCGCGCGCCTGCCAGCCGATCGAGGATTCCGGATGCACCGCCAGCACGCGCGCGAAGAGGGCTTCGTCGTCGCGCCAGTGGCGGCACTGCGCGCGCGTGGCGGGCACGAGGAGCGCCGCGAGCACGAGCGAGGTGCTCCACGACAGTGGCGCCGCGCGCGGGACCAAGAGACCCGCCGCGAGCAGTCCCAGCGGGATCGAAGCGAGGTAGGCGTAGCGGTCGGCCACGAACTGCGGGCCGGCTTGCTGCAGGCCCAACACGGGCGAGACGAGCACGAGGTAGGTGAACAGCGCGAGGCCCAAGAGCGGCAGGCGCCTGCGCAGCACGAAGGCGAGCGTCGCCAGCGCCGCCACCAGCGCGGCGCTGGCGAAGGTGCGCGGCTCGAAGGGGTTCCAAGCATGCGGCAACTCGTGGATGGCGCACAGCCCTTGCGCGTCCAGCGTGCGCGCCGCGTACCAGACCAGTCCTTGCGCCGCTTGGCCGGCGCGTTGGAGCAGGCTCCATTCGTCGAGGCCGCGCGTCACATCGGGCGCGCTGCGGATGGCCCATGAGGCGATCGCGATCGAAGCCAGGCCCAGCGCGATGTGCGGGGTCTTCTCGAGGAGCCGAGCGCGCCAACCCATGCCGCGTGCCAAGAGAGCGTGATCGAGAGCCAGCATCACGACCCACAGGGTCATGCCCCACGCCTTGGCCAAGAGCGAAACGGCCAGCAGCGCGATGCTCGCGAACCACAAGGCGCGCGAGCGCAGCTTGCCCGAGCCGGGTTCCACGCAACCGAGCCAGGCCAGCAGCGAAAGCAACAGGAAGAAGGCCGCCAGCAAGTCGCGTCGTTCGGTGACCCAGGCCACCGACTCGACGCGCAAGGGGTGCAGCGCGAAGGTGCCCGCCGCGACGAGCGCGCCGCCCCATGCTCGCCATGGCGCTCGCGCCAGCGAAGGTCGCGCCAGCGCAAGGATGCGCGCCGACAACAGCAGCACGAGCAGCGCGTTGGCCGCGTGCAGGAGGACATTCGTGCGGTGGTAGGCGCGCGGGTCGAGCCCGCCTTGCGCGTGGTCGAGTGCGAAGCTCAGCCAAGCCAACGGCTGCCAGTGGCCCATGTGGCGCGTGGTGAAGGCCCACTCGAGCGTCCGTGCGTCGACTCCGCGGAAATCCTCGTTGAGGAGGATCGTCTGGTCGTCGTCGAACGACACGAAGCCGGCCTCCAGCGCCGGCGCGAACGCCATGAGCGTCGCGCCGAGGAGCAGCGCCAGCGCCATGCAAGCGGCGAGGACCGAGGACCGAGTCGCGCTCACGAGCCCTCGCTCGCCTTGCGGCGCGCGCCCTTCGTCCGGCCCGACTTGACGCCCTTGGCCGAGTTGGCGCCTTCGCGGGTCGGCGACCACCACAGTCCTTCCAGCGTCGCGCGGCGGCGCGCGAGGTCGGCCAGCGTGTAGCTGTCGAGCACGCGCAGGAAGGCGTCGCGCGCCTCCGCCAAGGCGCCCTTGAACCCGCAGGCGGGCGCGATGGGACAGGTGTTGCGTCCGCGATCGAAGCACTCGGCGATGTCGAAGTCGGGTTCCACGCGCCGCACGACGGCGCCGACGACGATCAGGCCGGGCTCCTTCTTCAGGCGCAGCCCGCCGTTGCGACCGCGCACCGCCTCGACATAGCCCAGATGCGCGAGCTTCGAGCCCACCTTGACCAGGTGATGCCGCGAGACGCCGTAGGCCTGCGCCAACTCGCCCGCGTCGACGAGCCGATCGGGGTGCGCGGCGAGGTGGATCAGGATCCGCAGGGAGTAGTCGGCGTGGAGCGTCAGTTGCATGGCGTGTCCGGCGTGGGGCACGCTAGCAGCTTCGGCTCGCACCAGATCCGAAAAAGTGGCATGCGAAATACCACTTAATGGCTTCGCATGGCGCCACGGGGCCGTGCATGGCCCGCGCGCCTGGTTCCTAGCCTTGGGCGGGAGGTTGGCTCTTCGCCGGACTTGATCCCTTGGCGCGCCGACAACGATCGGAGCAGTACCTGACCTCGTCCCAGTCGCGCTCCCACTTCTTGCGCCAGGTGAAGGGGCGCCCGCAGGCGAGGCAGGTCTTCTGGGGCAGGTGCTGCTTCTTGACTCCGCGCATGGTCGGGCTCGTTGGTCGAAGGTCGTGAAGTTCGCTGTTGGCGTGAAGGACCGCTGGGTTCAAGCACGCGCGTAGGCTGCCAGCAAGCGTTCTGCCGCCGCGAGCCCGCTCAGCACGGCACCTTCGACGCGCGGACCGCCGTGGGCATCGCCAGCGAGCAGCAGCGTGCCGTCGTCGGAGCTGGCGCAGCGCTTGCTCGAAGGCGCGAGTGGGATCGAGTGGCGCCAGCGATGGGCCACGAGGTGGGACGGACGTGCGGCGACGCGGGCACCCTCGAAGTCACCGACCGTGCGCAGCCAGTCGACCCATGCCTCCAGCAGCTTGCCCGCCGCCTCTTCGGCCTCGAGCTCGAGGTGCACGCGGCTCCAAGCGGCCGAGGCGTGGATGGTCCAGCGCCCACCGGGTTGGCGCGCGGGCTTCGACGACTCGCGCGCCGCCCACCCCAACGCGTGGTCGTTGAGGAACACGCCGTCGCGACCGGCGAGGATCGGGCCCGGCGCATCGAGCATCAGCGCCCAGCAGGGGGCCGCCTCGAGGCTTGCCGCGAGGCGCGCGAGTCGCTCATCGTGCGCGGCGACCAACCCCGCTGCTTGCGCCGCGGGCGCGGTGCAGACGATGGCCGCCCAAGGTCCGAGCCAAGTTCCGTCCTGCAGGCACAGCTCCCATGCGCGCACCTGCGCAATGGGGGCGCGGCGCAGCGACTTGACCGCCGCCTCGACGCGCACCTCGACATCGCGGGCCAGATGGCGGCCCAAGGCGCTCATGCCGGGGACGCCTACATGGCGCTCGGTGCCCTCGTCCTTCTCCTGCCAACCGCCGCGCGGATCCCAAGCGGCGATGCGTCCGTTCCAACGCGCCGCGACCCCGGCCTCCAACCATTCGCGGTGGATGGCCTCGAAGGCGGGATCGCGGACGGTGTAGTACTGGGCCCCGTGGTCGAAGGCGCGGGTCTCGAGGGCCGTCGCGGCCGACGGCGTCGCATCCACCGCGGTGCTGCGGGCTGCGCGCCGCGTGGCGCAACGCCCGGAGGGTCCGCGCGCCTTCTCGAACACGACGACTGGCACGCCGGCCTCGATCAGGCGTCGCGCGCAGGCCAATCCCGCCAGCCCGGCGCCCACCACCGCTACGGGGGCATCCGGAACCGCGATCCGCTCGTAGCGTCCTTGCACGGTCGTGGCTTACGCTCGGAACGCGACGGCGGTTGCGCGGCGTCGGCGTCGACCGTGGACGCCGTGCGCGGCGCGCCGCTCGCCCACCCACGACCCATGAGCCTCAGGAACTACGCTCTGCTCGCCACCCTGTGCTTGGCCGCCGCCGTCGTGGCGGCGGGAGGATGCGCTTCCATGGACCATGCCGAGATCGGCCGGCGCCTCCTGGCCATCGAGAAGAACGCTCCCTTGCGCGGCGCCGTGCAGGAGCGCGAGGTCGAGTGCGTGCTCGATGGCGTCAAGACGCTCGGCCTGCAGCGTTGGACGCGCTTTGGCGATCCCGACGGCCCGAAGGTCGTGCTGGTGCACGGCACGCCCTCGTCGATGGTGACCTGGACCGAGGTGGTGCACGGCTCGGGCGGCAAGCCCGGGCTCGCCGCCACCTGCGACGTGTGGACCCCCGAGATCGTCGGCCACGGGACTTGCCCGACCACCCTCGACGCTTGCACCTTCCAGGCTTGCGCCGACTGGTTGTCTAGTTTTCTTGACATGCACGACCTGCGCGACGCGACGCTCGTCGGCCAAAGCTACGGCGGCGAGTTCGCCTGGAGGTGCGCCCTCGACCGGCCGGACCGGGTGTCGCGCCTCGTGTTGATGAGCAGCGCCGGCTTGCCCCGCATGGACGGCGAGTGGCTGCCCGAGGAGGTCAAGATGCGCGAGTGGGGCTTCCTCGCCTACATCGGGTGGATGCTCAACTCGCCCGAGCGCGTCGCGCCCGCGTTGCAGTTGCACTTCCAATCGCCCTTGCCGGCCTGGCGCGTCGACGAGGTGTGCTTGTCCGTGTCGAACCGCCACAACTGGCGCGCGATGGTGGACCTCGCGCGCGACGAAGAGGGGCATCGCGCCGCCGAGCTCGGCTCGATCCGCCAACCGACCCTGCTCTTGTGGGGCGAGAAGGACGTGGCCTACCGTCCCGAGCGCTTCGCCGTGGGCTTCCGCGACGCCATCCCGGGCTCGACGCTGCTCCTCGCGCCGGGAAGCGGGCACTATCCGCAGGAGGAGGTGCCGCAGTTCGTCGTCGACGCGCTGGCCGCCTTCGCGCACGGTCGTCCGTTGCCGGAGGGAGCTTCGCAACAGGCCTTGCCCGCGAGCAGCCGATGAAGGCGCGCATGGCGACGAAGGAACGTCGATTCGAGTCGGGGCGCGCCGCGCGGCGCGCGCTGCTTGGATTGGCCTGCGCCTTGCTCGCATCCACTCCGGCCGCGGCCGATGGACCCGCGCGCGGGCCCGAGGCCGCCACCGCGGCCGAGCCGGCGGCGCGCAAGGTCGCTTGGTCGGCGGTGCGCGAGGTGTTCGATCCCGCCTGCGCACTGCCCGACGCGCTCGCCCTGTCCGGCGAAGGTCCTTGGCCCGCCGTGCAGCTGGTCGACGAGTGGCGCGAGCTGGCGAAGCTCGTGGCGGAGCCGTCCGTCGACGATCCCGACGCGCCGCGTTGCTTCGGCGACCTCGCGCGCGAGTGGACGCGCGCCGTGGACGCCAAGGAGCGCGAGCGCTTGTTCGAGCGCATGGCGCGCGCGCAGCCAGTGTTGTGGAAGCGCTTGCAGCCCTTCGCTTCCGAAGTGCTCGCGGACGACGCGCTGCGTCGCAAGAAGTGGACGCCGGACGACGACCTCGTCGACGATGGCTGCGCGTTCGCCATGCCGTTGACGCTCGAGGGTGCGCGCGCGCCCTACGCCAAGATCGACGGCTCGCGCCTGGTGCAGCAAGCGGTCGTCTTCATGCGCGCCGACCTCGTGGCCTTGAAGACGGCGGAGAACGACTATCCCGCGTACTTGCGGCGACCGGGCAGCGCGTACGAGCGCATCCACCCGCTCGCAGGCAGCTTGATCGAGGGCGACGACGAGGCCGGGCGTCCCTTCCAAGCGTTGAAGGTGGGCTTCAAGAGCGACCTGCCGTGGCCGTTCAGCCACTACGAGTGCGACTTGCGCGTGTTCAACCGTTTTGACACGCGCGGCGATTTCGTGTGCGACGTGCGCGCCTGGAACGATGGGCGCGACGACGACTTCGTGTGGCTCTCCGGTCGCGACCACTACCACGAGGTGCGCGATGCGCGCGGGGAGTGGCAAGGCACCCTCGTCGTGCGCTGGTTCGGCTTCGACTTGCGCGGCGTGCCCGACACCGACTCGGCGCGACGCGCCGGGTTGCGCGCCGGAATCCTGTGCCTCAAGCGCGAGGCGGAGTTGCTGCAGCGCGCCCATTCCGGGCCGCCCAGGCTCTTGGGTGGAGCCCTGCCGTCGGCTCCGGTGCGCGGCTGGCGCTAAGGTCTGCCGCGGGTTGGCGCGCACTGGCGCGGCCAGACCTCCGGACCGGCTGCCTGCATCCAAGCCGCGCAGCAGGGCGTAACCGACCCCATGCTCCCTTGCGCCTACCTCTTGTGTGTCGCCGCGACCCTCTGCGGCGGTGGCGACGCCGCGCCGACCACGGCTCCGGTTCCCGCGACGGTCGCAGCCGCCCAGGTGCTGCCCACGACCGACCCGGGCAAGGAGGCGCGCGCCGCCGCTGCCGAGGCCATCAACGCCAGCTTGCAGCTGACCGCCAAGGCTCCCCCCAAGGAAGCGCGTGCCGCGTTGGCCGCCGCCGTGGGAGAAGCCATGCGTGGGCTTGGGGAAGGCGCTCGCAACCACGCGCGCCTCGAGGCGAGCCTCGCTGCGCATCCCTTGCCGGAGGGGGCGAGCGGAGTCGAGGCCGAGCGCGTCCTGCGCCGCCTGCGCCGCGAGCTTGAGTCCGCGAGCCTCGATTTGTCCTTCGAGCCGCGCGTCGAAGCACCCACGCCGGTCGGTTGGCCGAACGCGACGCCGGTCAACGAACTGGCGATCCTCGACTATCCGACGTATCGCTTGGCCCGCACTTCGATGCAGGGCGCCACGCGCGGCCAGAACGGCGCCTTCTGGAAGCTCTTCCGCCACATCGACTCGAACAAGATCGCCATGACCGCCCCGGTCGAGATGTCCTACACCGGCCGCGCCGGCGCGCAAGAGCCGGATTGGATGGCGTTCCTCTACGCCAACCAGGCGATCGGCGCCCCGGGCACCGAGGGCGAGGTCGAGATCGTCGATGTCCCCGCCGCCCGTGTCCTCTCCATCGGCCACCGCGGTTCCATGGGAGAGCGGACCATGCAGCAGAAGAAGGCGGAGCTAGACGCCTGGTTGGCGGCGCACCCGGAGTGGGAGGTGTGCGGGCCGATGCGGAGCATGGGGTGGAACAGCCCGATGGTGGCGGATGCGCGGAAGTACTGGGAGTTGCAGGTGCAAGTACGGCTCAAGGAGCGCAAGACCTGAGGATTCCGATGCTGGCCCCGGTCGTTGTGCGCGATCCGGACCTCGCATTGTCGCCCTAGGCCGCGAAGTCCGGCTGGCACCGCCACGGGACGCCTGCCGCGGACGTTCATGGGGGAAATGGGGCCATGGTTCCCGACCTGCCCGAGGCCGGGTGAAGCCCCACTAGCGCGTTTCCAACTCGGGTCCGGTGCCCTAGGGCGCGTTTGGGCGGCAAGCACAGTGTCCGGCCTTGAAGACGGCTGGACCAGCCGCCTCGTGTGCATCGACGAGGACCCGCCGCTGGCCACTCACGATGTCGTGTTTGGCAACACTCCTCGCTGCGGCTCCCCACGCCCACAACCCATGGGGCCATGGGGCGGTGTCGCCTTGGGGGGGGTGGCTGTGGCCGACGCATCGACGAGCTCCTTCCCACTCCTCGGGAGGCACGCCCAACGAAAGGGGCCAGCATCAAGAAAACGGAGCGCGAGCAGAGAGCTACTCTGCGTGCGCTCCGTGTCCGCGGCGCGGGCGCGGGCTCGGTCAGGACGACGCATCGTCCTTGTTCCATGGGGGGGCGAGGTTCGGGAGCGCTTGACGGCCGGGGCAGGTTGGTGGCCCCGTGCCGGCAGCTCAAGTATTTGCTCTTCAGTGGTTTGGAGACCAGCTCCGCGCTGCGTCGCGCGATCGCTTGTGGCCGAGGACGTGTCCCGAATGCGCGTCCGTCGGAGTGGCGCCTATCAGACCGTAGGTGTCAGGAAGTTGCAATCGCAAAAATGCCACTTCTGTGCGGGAAACAAGAGCTCGCGCCTAAGTGTTTGCGGACTGCCGATCGAGACGCGCAGGCAGCCGCAGGCCGGCGTTCGGAGTGGCCGTCGCACGCGTCGGTGAAGCTCGTGGCTAGTGCCCGCGCTTGCCGGTCTTGCGGCTGCGCTTGCGTGCGCTTGCGGGCTTCGCCCCGGCGCGCGGAGACTTGCGCTCCGGCTTCTTGGCCTCGTGATCGTCGTGGTTCTTCGCCAGAAGCTCTGCTGCTTCAGCCACCTCGCGCCGCAGTTCCGGCGGCGAGACCACCTCCACGACGCCACCGAAACGCAGTATCGCCCGACGTACTTCGAACAGCGCCGAAGTCTGGAAACGCACCGTCGCGGAACCATCGCGATGGCGATGGAGCTTCTGGGCTTGGGCCCATGGCCGCTCGTCGGCGAGGTGTGCGTGGTTGGGTGGGAAGCGCAGCACCACGGTGCGCTTGGGGCCGCTGTGCTCGAGGGCATTGAACTCGCCCTCCCAATGCCGCTCGAGCTCGAAACCGGGCGGCGGTTCGAAGCGCTCGGTCGTGCGCCGCACCGACTTGATGCGCGGCAGGTAGTACGTCAGCGGCGACTTGGACTCGATGGACCACGCCAGCAGGAACCACTCGCGGTCGCGCACGACCAGTTGCAGTGGATCGAGCAAGCGCTTGGTCGTCTGCCGCGCGCCTGGCTTGAGGTATTCGATCTCGACGCGCTCGCGCTGCTGGGTGGCGGCGAGCAGCGTGGCCCACACTCCCGGATCCAGGATCGCGGCGGGCAGGCCGCCGAAGCGCACCAGCCCGGCCATCTGCTTGTGACGTCCCTGCGCTTCGCCGGGCAGATGCTTGAGCACCTTGTCGAAGGCGGCCTTCAGGTAGCCGTGGAGCGGCGTGCCCTCGTACTGGTGCAGGGCCTGCTCGGCGATCATCATCGCGAACAGCTCGTGCTCGGTCAGGGCCGCGGCGGGGACCAGGAAGCCGCCGCGTCGGTAGGCGTAGCCGCCGCGCTCGGGGTCCCACTCGATGGGCGCGCCCAACTCGGAGCGCAACGCCTCGATGTCGCGGTAGATCGTCTTGATCGACACGCCGCACTCGCGCGCCAAGGTCTTGGCGGTCGGCCGCGTGCCTTCGCGCAGGCGGAGGTCGACGTGCAGCAATCGCTTCCAGCGAGCGAGGTACTCGCCGTCTCCGGCGGAGTAGGGACGGAGCTGAGGCATCGGAACGGGCACGCGGAGCGGCCGCATGCCTCTCCAGCCCGGGAAGCGCAAATCGGCAGGCGATGCGGACAAGCAAGTGGGACTTTCAAATGCAGCCACCTAGCGATTTTTTGCAGGCAAACGATTTGCGCTTGCAAATCGCCAAAGCCGCGCAGATCGCCAGAGTGCGCGTGCGGAGGTTCCAGTCCGGTTCAGCCGCGGGTGCCCTCCGGACATCCGCGCCCTTCCCCGCTTCGTACTCCGGCTCGTGGAAGGCAGGGTCGAACTGGTCTGGTTGAAGCGCGACCTGCGCGTGGGCGACCACCAGCCGCTCGCCGAGGCGGCGAGGCGCGGACCGGTGGTCGCGCTGCACGTCTTCGAGCCCGAGGTGCTCCAGTCCGCGGAGTTCGACGGGCAGCATCTCGCCTACCAGTTGGAGGCGTTGCGCGAGCTGTCGCGGGCGTTGGCGCGGCGCGGCATCCCGCTCCTCCTGCGCACGGGCAGCGTGCCGCGCGTGTTCGCCGAACTGCGGCGCGAGCTGCCCTTCGCGCGGTTGTGGAGCCACGAGGAGACCGGGCTCCTGGCGACGTTCGCGCGCGACCTGCGCGTCGGCGAGTGGGCGCGCGAAGCTGGCGTCGAGTGGCGCGAACTGCCGCAGACCGGCGTGGTGCGTCGACTCAAGTCGCGCGACGGTTGGGCGCGCTTGTGGAGCGGGCGCATGGAAGCCGAGGAGTCGCGCCTGGTCGTGCGCCCGCAGTGGCGCCTCGCGCGCGCCCCCGACCCCGTGCCCGAGCGCGAGGTGCTGGGCGTGGTGGCGCGTTGGCGTGGCGACGCCGGGTGGTCGAACCATGGTCGGGCCGGCGAGGCCGCGGCGCGGCGCGTGCTGGAGGACTTCCTCGAGCAGCGCGGCCTCGACTACGTGCCAGCCATGTCGGCGCCTGGGCCGGCGCGCGCGGGTTGCTCGCGCTTGTCCGAGCACCTCGCCTTCGGCGCCATCTCGATGCGCTCGGTGTGGCAGGCGACGCGCGCGCGCCTCGACGAACTCGAGGACCGCCTCGCGGCGACGCGCGGCGCGGAGCCGGGCCGCAAGCGCATCTCGGCCGCGACCGCCTCGCCGGAAGTGGCCCAGCTCCTGCGCTGGAGGCGGTCGCTGTCGGCCTTCGCGCAGCGCTTGCATTGGCACTGCCACTTCATGCAGAAGCTCGAGGACAAGCCCGATCTCGAGCTGCGCAACTTGCACTCGGGCCACGACGGCTTGCGCGAGGCGGAGTTCGACGCGGCGCGCTTCGAGGCGTGGAAGGCGGGCGCGACCGGCTATCCGATAGTCGATGCGTGCATGCGCTCCTTGGTGGCGAGCGGTTGGCTCAACTTCCGCATGCGAGCCATGCTCATGTCGTTCGCGGCGTACCACCTGTGGCTGCATTGGCGCGAGCCGGCCAGGTGGTTGGGCGCGCAGTTCCTCGACTTCGAGCCGGGCATCCACTACGCGCAGGCGCAGATGCAAAGCGGCACGACCGGCATCAACACGCTGCGCATGTACTCGCCGGCGAAGCAGGCGCAAGACCACGATCCGCGTGGCGAGTTCATCCGCCGCTTCGTGCCGGAACTCGCCGGCGTTCCCGACGAGCACCTGTCGGAGCCGCACCTGATGACGCGCGCCGAGCAGGAAGCCGCCGGTTGCCGCGTGGGCCGCGACTACCCCGCGCCCATCGTCGACCACAAGCTCGCCATCGCGGAGGCGCGCGCCCGTTTCGCCGCGCTGCGGCGCGATCCGGCGGTGCGCGCGGAATCGAAGGAGGTGTTGGCGCGGCACGGAAGCCGCAAGCGACCCGCGGGCGCGCGACGACGCGCGGGAACCAAGCGCTCGCGCGTGCCAAGCGCCGAGGAGGCGAGAGGGGAAGCGCCGCGGCAGGCGGGCTTGTTCGACGCGCTCGATGCGGACTGAGCACGCGAGCGGCACCTGTCGCCTGGCCGCCGCGCGAGTCCGCGCCAGGAGGCTCGACAAGCGCCCACGCCACCACCTATGTTCGGCTGGCATGAACGCCACCATGACGCTCTCCGTGCTGCTCGCATGCCTCGCCACCTCGTGCTCCGGACCACGCTGGGGCAAGGTCTCGACCACCTCCGACGGCGCCGTCGTGCGCTGCGATCGAGGGCCCATCGTCGAATCGCGCGTCTCCTGGTTCGAAGTGCGCGAGACGAGCGGCGCCACCAAGCTCTCCTCGTGCACGTTGATCGTGTGGCAGGACCTCGACGGCGACGGCCAGCGCGGCGAAGAAGAGCCCGTGCGCGAGTTCCTGGTCGAAGGCCTCGAACCGCGTTCGCACCTTCGCGTGGAGCCCATCGACTTCGCGCATGGCGCCGAGTTGTCGCGTTCGCTCTGGGAAGCGCGCTACACGACGAGCGGCGGCCAGGGTGGCGTGCTGGCCGGCCGCTTCGACTGAACGTGCTCGTGGCGCCGCGTCAGAACGCGGCGCCGATGAACACGCCGACCTGCGCGTAGTCGGTCGAGATGTCGATGCCCTCGAACTCGGCTTCCGAGCCCAGCACGCCGCGCAGGTCGAGGCCGAGGCGCAGCACGTCGGTGGCGCGCCAGCCGACGCCCAACCCGAGCAGGGCCCCGATGCTCGACTCGGATTCCTCCATCGACGGGCCGCCACCGAGGATGCGAGCCTTGATCGTGCTGTCCTGCCAGGCGACGCCGAGCGCGAAGTAGGCCTCGGACCGCGAGTCCGGGATGTCGATGATGTAGCGGCCCGCGAGGCTGGCTTCGACGAACTCCGCTTCGAACTTGAGCACGTCGACGCCGTCGGTGAGCCGCGCGTCGTCGTTGGAAGTCGAGGCGCCGACTTCGATGGCCCAACCTTCCTCGCCGATACGGCGCGTGACGAGCACGCCCAGCGAAGTCTGAGTGTCGACCGGGGCCCAGTCGTCTTCGTCGAAGGCCCGACTTCCCACCAGCAGGTCGATCGTCCAAAGGCGTTCGTCGGAGCTCCCTTCGGCGAGGCCGCGCGTGGCGCGAATGCTCGCGCCCGCGGGTTGCACGAAGGCTGGATCGGGGATCGTGGCGGCGGTCGAGGCCTGCGCTAGCAGGCAGAGGGCGATCAAGTGCATGTGTGTCGTTCTTGCGGGCCGGCACCAGCGCCGAGCCGCGCAGGATGTGATTGGGCCGTCGCGTGCGCGTCGCGGACATTCGCGTCACGCCCTAGTCGAGTCGCGCGCTGTGCGCAGGATCACCTCCGCACTTCCTCCATCGCGCCTTGGGTGGCGCTGCATGTTCCTCCCGCGGCCGGGAACGAACGACCCGGGAAACGCCGCCATCCAGCCTGGAACTCGCGGCCGCTCAAGTCGCCGCCGTGGACGCACCGATGGGACTGGCGCGACCACCACCATGCGCCCGTCCACGGGCGTCGCACCACAAAAGTGCACCTGCGGAGGCCGGTGCAACCACCCACCACATGAATTCGCGCTCCATTCGCACGAGGCTGGCCCTCGCCTTCCTCGCACTGGGTCTGATCCCCTTGTTCGTCGTCGGCGTCCTCGCCTACGAGCAGTCCAGTCGCGTGCTCGAGGAGAACGCGGGCAACCGCCTGCGCGCCGAAGCCGAATCGGCGATGCAGAAGATCGACCGCAACTTGTTCGAGCGCTACGGCGATGTGCAAGCCTTCGCCTTCAATCCGATGGCGCAAGGCGGCGCCGACGAACTGCGCCGCGCCGCGAACTTCTACACGCAAGCCTACGGCATCTACGACCTGATGATCGTGGCCGACTCCGAGGGGCGCATCGTCGCCGCCAACACGGTGCGCCACGACGGCACGCCGCTCGACACCAGCGCCTTGATCGGAGCGAGCGTCAAGGGCGAGGCGTGGTTCGAGGAGTGCATCTCGGGGCGAGTGGCGCAGGGACAGGCTTGGCATGGCGAGCTGGAGGCGGATCCGCTGGTGGCGAAGCTCCTCGGGGGGCGCGGGCTCGCCTTGGGCTTCGCGGCTCCGGTGCGGGACGCGCAAGGCGCGCCCGTGCGCGTTTGGTCGAACCGCGCGTCCTGGGAGCGCATCGTCGGCGAGATCATGGTCGAGACGCGCACGCGCTTGGCGCAGGAGGGCATCGACGCCGAGACGCAGGTCGTTTCGCGCGAGGGCTTGCTGCTGGACGATGCCGACGCCACGGCCGTGTTGTCGTTCAACCTCGCCGACGCGGGCCTCGAGGCGGCGCGGGCAGGTGGCGCGGGTGGAGTCGGCTTCACGCGCGAGTTGCACAAGCGCCGCGGCGTGGAGCAGGTCAACGGCTACGCGGCCTCGAAGGGCGCCTTGGGCTTCGCCGGGCACGGTTGGACCGTGCTGGTGCGGCAGGACTCCGACGAGGCCTTCGCCGCGGCGCACGAGTTGCGCTGGTTGGTGCTGGGGCTCCTCGTGGGCGCGGCCATCGTGATCCTGTGGGTCTCGCGCAAGGTGGCCCTGTCCATCTCGGTGCCCGTCAAGCGCACGGCCGAGGCGCTCGGCGCCATCGCGCGGGGCGATCTCTCCATCCGCCTCGACGAAGACGCCGCCGGCGAGTTGGGCGAGATGGCCAAGTCGTTGAACTCCACGACGGCCGTGCTCAAGGGCGTGATGGACGAGACCCACGCCTTGATCGAGGCTTCGCGCCGCGGGGAACTGTCCTCGCAGGCGGATGCCAGCCGCTTCGCGGGTTGCTATCGCGAGCAGATCGAGGGCTTGAACGCCATGTTCGCCTCCATCGCCGAACCGCTGCGGGAGACGGCGCGCACGCTCGAGCGCATCGCGCGCGGCCAGGTGGATGCTCGCGTCGAGGGCGAGTTCCCCGGTGAACTGCGTCCGATCCGCGCCGCGTTGGAGGAGACCACCAAGGTGCTCGGCAGGCTCTTGGAGGACACGCGCGCCTTGATCGAGGCCACGCGCGAAGGCCGCCTCGACGCGCGGGCCGACGCGACGGAGTACGAGGGCGGCTATCGCGAGCTGTGCGAAGGCTTGAACCTGATGCTGGCTGGAGTCGCCGGCCCCGTGGCCGAGTGCAGCGCGGCCATGCAACGAGTCGCGGTCGGAGACCTCGACGTGGAATTGGAAGCCGATGGGCAAGGCGAGTACTTGCGCATGCGCCAAGCGCTGGCGGCGACCGTGGACACCCTGAGGCGCCTGTTGTCCGAGACAGGTGCGTTGGTGGAGGCTGCCGGACGCGGGGACTTGTCGCGGCGCGCGGACGCGGGCTCCTTCCAGGGCGGTTTCCGCCAGTTGTGCGAAGGCGTCAACGGCATGCTCGAGCGCACGACTCGTCCCATGGAGGAGTCGCGCGCGGTGCTGGAGCGGCTCGGTGGTCGCGACCTCACGGCGCGCGTGCGAGGCGACTACAAGGGCGACCATGCGCGCGTGAAGGAATCGCTCAACCAAGCCGTGATGGCCATGGGCGAGGCCTTGGGTTCGATCTCGGGCAGCTCGCGCAGCTTGCACGCGGCTGCCAGCGGCTTGGCCAAGGCCTCTGGCGATGTCGGCACGAGCGTGGAGGAGACCGCCGCGCAGGCCAGGGTGCTGTCCCGCGCGGCCGGCGCGGTGGACGCCAACCTGCAAAGCGTCGCCGGAGCGGCGGAGGAGATGCTGGCGAGCGTCAAGGAGATCGCCGCCAACGTCTCCGAGGCCGGAGGCGTCGCGCAGGAAGCCGTGTCGGTGGCCGGCGAGGTCGGCCGCGTGATGGACAAGCTCGCCGACAGCAGCGGTGGCATCGGCGAGGTGGTCAAGCTCATCCGCGAGATCGCGTCGCAGACGAACCTGCCGAAGAAGACTTCGTT
>SXXH01000153.1 GCA_005789645.1 Planctomycetia bacterium | reverse complement strand
GTAGTTGTTCGAGCAGCGCGTGATCAGAGCCGGGAACCCATGCGTGTGGACCGCGGCGCGCACCAGGAGGTCCGAGCCCGCCTTCGAGCTCGAGTACGGCGAGTTCGGCGCCAGCGGCGTCTCCTCGCTGAAGGCCCCCGTGGGACCGAGCGTGCCGTAGACCTCGTCGGTCGAGACGTGCACGAAGCGCAGCACGCCGTGCTTGCGGGCGTGGTCGAGCAGCACCTGCGTGCCCAGCATGTTGGTCAAGACGAAGGGACGCCCCGACAGGATCGAACGGTCGACATGGCTCTCGGCCGCGAAGTGCACCACGCACAGCTTGCCGCCGCGCGCCTTGCACGCCGCGAAGGCCTTGTCCAGGTCCTCGTCGCGAGTGATGTCGCCCTTGATGAACTCGTGGCGCGGGTTGCCGCGCAGGCCGACGAGGTTCTCGAGGTTGCCCGCGTAGGTCAACGCGTCGAGGTTGACGATGTTCCAGGTCGGGCGCAGCTCGGCCAGCATCTGCACGAAGTTGGTGCCGATGAAGCCGGCGCCGCCTGTGACGAGGACGGTGATGCCCTGCGCGGCGTCGAAGGGCTGGTCGGGGATGTCGTGCATGGATCAGGTCTCCTTGATGTACCGCGCGAGCGCGTCGCGCCAGTGGGCCATGGGCTTGCCGCGCAGCTTGGCGAGGCGCGAGCAATCGAGCGTGGAGTAGGCCGGACGGCGCGCGGGACGCGGGAACTCGGCCGTGGTGCAGGGCGAGACTTCCAGTCCAGCGACGCCGGCGAGGTGGAAGGTCTCGCACGCGAACTCGAACCAGCTGGCCTCTCCCTCGCAAGCCGCGTGGAAGACGCCTGTCTCGCGCGAGCGCGCCAGATCCCACAAGGCCGGCGACAACTCGAGCGTGGAGGTCGGCGAGCCGATCTGGTCGTCCACGACCTTGAGCTGCTTCTTGTCCTTGGCCAGCGCGAGCATCGTGCCGGGGAAGTGCCTGCCGCGTGGCCCGTACAGCCACTGCGTGCGAGCGATGGCGCTGCCGCCGCCGTGCAAGCGCAGGATCGCCTGCTCGCCTTCGAGCTTGGTGAGGCCGTAGACCGAGACCGGGCTCGTCGGGGCGTCGTGCGCGTACGGCGAGGTCGCCGAGCCATCGAAGACGAAGTCGGTGGACACCGCGACGAGGCGCGCTCCTGCGCGCGCGCATGCGCTCGCCAGCACTTCGCAGGCCGTGGCGTTGGCGCGGCGAGCTTCGGCCACTTTCTCCTCGGCGAGGTCGACCGCCGTCCAAGCGGCGCAGTGCAAGACCGCGTCGAAGGGACCGTGCGCCTCGAACAAGGCGCGCACGGCCGCGGGATCGGCCAGATCCACGCCGGGAACATGCACCGGCGCATCCGGTCGCAAGTCCGTTCCGACCACGACGCAGCCCACCGGGGCATCGAGCAGGAGCTGGCTGCCGAGCATCCCGCTCGCGCCGGTGACAAGCACGCGCTTCATCGTCGAGGCTTCCGGTCGGGAGCGCGAGGCGCCCTCAACCCAGCTTGTTGGCGCCGCCCTGCGCCACCAGCGAGGCGGCCGAATGCAGGCTCTTGAAGGTGCCGGCGTCCGTCCACCAGCCGTTCAGCACCTCGTACGACATGGTGCCGTCCTGGATGTACCAGTTGTTCACGTCGGTGATCTCGAGCTCGCCGCGATCGCTGGGCTTGAGGGTCTTGATGATGTCCCACACGCGGCCGTCGTACAGGTAGATGCCGATCACCGCGTAGTTCGACTCGGGCTGCTTGGGCTTCTCGACGATCTTGGCGACCTTGCCTTCCCTCACCGTCGCCACGCCGAAGCGCTCGGGGTCGTGCACTTCCTTGAGGATGATCTTGGCGCCCTTCTGCTGGGCGCGGAAGTCGGCCACGGCGGCCTTGATGTTCCACTCGATGATGTTGTCGCCGAGGATCACGCACACCGGCGAGCCGGCGGCCCAGTGCTCGGCGAGGCCCAACGCCTCGGCGATGCCCCCCTCGCCCTCCTGGTAGGTGTAGTTGAGGTGCTTGAGCCCGAAGTCCTTGCCGTTGCCGAGCAGGGACAGGAAGTCGCCGGACTTGCGTCCACCGGTCACGATCATGATGTCCGTGATGCCGGCGTTGACCATCGCCTCGATCGGATAGTAGATCATCGGCCGATCGTAGATCGGCAGCAGGTGCTTGTTCGTGATCTTGGTCAGCGGATGGAGCCGCGTGCCAAGGCCGCCGGCGAGGATGACGCCTTTCATGGTGCGTCCGGTGCTTTCGTTGTGCAGGAGGGTGGCGGGCCGGTCACGCGGACCGGAGGAGGTCCGCGCGCGCGGCGACGGGCCTCTCGTGTCGGAATGGTAGGCCCGCGACTTGAGTCCGGCAACGGCCCAACCCTGCTTCGAGCGGGCTTTTCAACACGCCGCTTGGTTGGATCTTGACGCTGGATCCCGCGGCATCCGACGCGGCCCGCGTAGAGGCTTCAACCAAGCCCGTTCGCCGCCCGGTACCAGTGGACGAAGCGGGCCAAGCCGGCGCGCACGTCGGTCGAGGGCGCATAGCCCAGCTTGGCGCGCGCCTTGGAGATGTCGGCGCAAGTCAGGCGCACGTCGCCGGGCTGCATCGGCTGGCGGTCGAGCGGCACGGGCCGTCCGGTGGTCGCGCCGATCCACTCGACGAGCTCCGACAAGGAGGTCGTGGCCGACTCGCCGAGGTTGTAGATCTCGTAGCCGACGCAGCGGTCGAGCGCGCGCACCACGCCGTCGACGATGTCGTCGATGTAGGTGTAGTCGCGCCGCGTCTCGCCATCGCCGTAGAACGGCACCGGCCCACCGCCATGGCAGGCGGCCACGAACTTGTGGATCGCCATCTCGGGCCGCTGGCGCGGGCCGTAGACCGTGAAGAAGCGCAATGCGCTGACCGGCACGCCGTGCAGGTGATGGTAGGCGAAGCAGTGCAGTTCGCCCGACAACTTGGTGGCCGCGTAGGGCGAGACCGGCCGACGCACGTCGTGGGCTTCGCTGAAGGGGCTCTGGTCGTGGTCTCCGTAGACCGACGAGGAGCTGGCGAACACGAAGCGCAGGCCGCGACGAAGTCGCACCTGCTCCAGCAGCGTCAGCGTGCCGCGGATGTTGACGTCCTCGTAGTGCAGCGGGTCCTTCAGGCTCGGACGCACGCCCGCCATGGCGGCGAGGTGCACCACTCCGTCGAAGGCGTGCTCCGCGAACAGGCTCTCGACGAGCTGCGCGTCGCGGATGTCGCCAGTCCGCAGCACGGCGCGCGAGCCGCCCGAACGCACCACCTCGGCCCAGTTGCGCCGCTTGATGGCCGGGTCGTAGAAGTCGTTGAAGTTGTCCAGCGCGACGACGCGGTCGCCACGGGCGAGCAGCGCCTCGCACACGTGCGATCCGATGAAGCCCGCCCCACCCGTCACGAGGATCGTCTGCGCCATCATTCCACCGTCACGCTCTTGGCGAGGGTGCGCGGCTGGTCGATGTCGCAGCCCGTCGACCGCGCCACGGGGTAGGCGACGAGCTGCAGCGGGAGCACGTTGAGGAGCGGCGACAGGATCTCCGGGCAGTCGGGCACCGCCACGCGCTCCTCGCCGAGTTCCAGCGAAGGCGCGTCGGAGCCGACCGCGACGACGCGTCCGCCGCGCGCCTTGACTTGCTCGATGTTGCCGCGCGTCTTCTCCGCCGTCGACCCGGCGGGCGCGACGGCGAGGATCGTCATCGAGGGCTCGATCAACGCGATCGGTCCGTGCTTCATCTCCCCCGCGGCGTAGCCCTCGGCATGCACGTAGCTGATCTCCTTGAGCTTCAGGGCGCCCTCGAGCGCCACGGGGAAGTTGATGCCGCGGCCGAGGAACAGGAAGCCCTTCTGCGACAGGTGGCGCGCCGCGATCTCGCGCACCGCGTCCACGGACCCGTGCCCGAGGAGCTGCTCCATCTTGGGCCGCAGCAGGCGCAGCTCGGACAGGTGCCGCCGACCCGCGGCGGCGTCGATGACGCCGCGCGCGCGCCAGGCGCACGGCGAAGAGCCATGCCGCCGCCACCTGGGCCGTGAAGGCCTTCGTGCTGGCCACG
>SXXH01000152.1 GCA_005789645.1 Planctomycetia bacterium | reverse complement strand
TGGGCGCGCTGCATGTGCGCCGCAAGAACCCGCGCGTGCGCTTGGTGGCGCAGATGGACGGCGGCGGCCACGAACGCGGCATGCGTTCGGGCACCTTGAACGTCCCGGGCATCGTCGGCCTCGGCATGGCGTGCAAGCTCGCCAAGGACGAGATGGAGAAGGACCGCGCCCATGCGCAAGGCCTGCGCGACCAGTTCGAAGCGCGCGTGATGCAAGCACTCGACTTCGTGACTATCAACGGCGACGTGCGGCATCGCCTGCCGAACAACTCGAACCTCTCGTTCAGCTACGTCGAGGGCGAGTCGCTCATCATGGGCATCAAGGACATCGCGGTGTCCTCGGGCTCGGCCTGCACCTCCGCCAGCCTCGAGCCCAGCCATGTGCTGCGCGCGATGGGAGTCGGCGACGAGTTGGCGCACAGCTCGATCCGCTTCGGCTTCGGCCGCTTCACCACGCAGGAGCAAGTCGACTTCGCGGTGGACCAGCTCGTCGGCGCGGTCAAGCGCCTGCGCGAACTGTCGCCGCTGTACGAGATGGTGCAGGAAGGCATCGACCTCTCGACGGTGAACTGGCAAGGCGGGCACTGAACCACGCGGGCACTGAACCGCGCAGACACTGAACCGCGCGGGCACCAGCAACGAACACGACAGGGCAGAGAAGGAAGGCGAATCATGGCATACAGCGACAAGGTCATCGACCACTACAACAACCCCCGCAACGTCGGCTCGCTCGACAAGCAGAAGCACAGCGTCGGTACCGGCGTCGTCGGCGCCCCCGAGTGCGGCGACGTGATGAAGCTCCAGATCGAGGTCGAGGGCGATCGCATCGTGGACGCCAAGTTCAAGACCTTCGGCTGCGGCTCGGCCATCGCCAGCAGCTCGCTCGCCACCGAGTGGATCAAGGGCAAGACGATCGACG
This sequence comes from Planctomycetia bacterium, assembly GCA_005789645.1. Taxonomy (GTDB): domain Bacteria; phylum Planctomycetota; class UBA1135; order UBA1135; genus SXXH01. The sequence goes on along the minus strand of SXXH01000152.1, from coordinate 7,430 downwards.
AAGCCATGGGGATCAAGAACACCCAGATCGTCGAGGAGCTGTCGCTGCCGCCGGTGAAGATCCACTGCAGCGTGCTGGCGGAGGACGCCATCAAGTCGGCCATCGCCGATTGGAAGGCGAAGCAGAAGGAGGAAGCCAAGTGATCACGCTGACCGATCTGGCCCAGAAGGAGATCCGCCGGATCATCCTGGAGCAGAACTTGCCGCCCGAGACCGCGCTGCGCGTGGGCGTCAAGGGCGGCGGCTGCTCGGGCTTCTCCTACACGCTGGGCTTCGACGACAAGTTCAGCGAAGTCGACCAGGTGTCCGAGGTCGAGGGCGTGCGGGTCGTGTGCGACCCCAAGAGCTTCCTCTACCTGAACGGCACGCAGATCGACTTCGAGGACAACCTGATGGGGCGCGGCTTCAAGTTCGGCAACCCCAACGCGGCCAAGTCCTGCGGCTGCGGCGAGAGCTTCTCGGTCTGAGTCGATGGAGGCTCGATGCACGGCTTGCGGCGCGGCGCTGGAGCTGCCTTGCGCCTGCAAGGCCTGCGGGGCGCTGCAACCGCTCGCGACCGAGCGGGACCCGTGGACCGAACTGGGCTTCGAACCCGGCTTCGACCTGGACGAAGCGCTGCTCAAGAAGCGCCTGTTGTCGGCCTCGCGCCTCGTGCATCCCGACTTCCACGGCGCCGACGCGGCCTCGCGCGAGCTGGCGGAGGCGCTCAGCGCGCGCCTGAACCGCGCGCACGCCATCCTCGCCGACGAAGCGCGGCGCGCGGACGCGCTGGTCGTGCTGCTTGGCGGACCGGACGAGTCCACCTCGCGCGAGATGCCGCGCGAGTTCCTGCTCGAAGTGCTCGAGTGGAACGAGGTGCTCGAAGAGGCGCGCCAAGCGCGTTCATGGAGCGCGACCGTCGAGTCCTTGCGCGATGAACTGGCCGTGCGCCGCCATGGCGTGCTGGCGGATGTGCGCGCGCTCCTCGCGCCGACGCCCGCGCGGGGCGACGCGCGCCTCCAACCTGCGCGAGCGAAGCTCAACGCCGCGCGCTACCTCGATCGCGCGCTCGGCGAGCTCGAAGCGCTGCGCCTCTCGGCCACGCGCTCCTGACCAACGGCGCGCGATCCATCCCTCCCCCCCCCATGGGCTACATCGAACTCAACGTCCTCAACCAACCCGTCGCGCCCCAGCAACAAGGCGCGCTCGGGATCGACCTCGGCACCACGCACTCTTTGGCGGCGATCTGGAAGGACGGTCGGCCGCAGGTCCTGCGCGTCGAAGGCGAAAGCGCGCTGGTGCCGAGCGTCGTGCACTTCCCGCGCGAAGGCGCGCCCGTCGTCGGCCAGGCGGCGCGCGAACAAGCCATCGCCGCGCCCAAGGACACACTCTTCTCGATCAAGCGCTTCATGGGCCGCGGCCTCGGGGACGTGCAGCAGGAACTCGCCACCCTGCCCTACGCCGCCAGCGAGACCGAGCGCGGCTTGATCCAGCTCGAAGTGCATGGACGCAAGTACACGCCCGAGCAGTTGTCCGCGCTGGTGCTCAGGAAGGTCCACGAGACCGCCAGCCGCGCCTTGGGCGAAACCGCGCCGACGCGCGTGGTCGTGACGGTGCCAGCGTACTTCGACGACACCCAACGCCAAGCGACGCGCGACGCCGCCCGGCTCGCGGGGCTCGAGGTACTGCGGATCGTCAACGAACCGACGGCTGCGAGCCTCGCCTACGGCCTCGACCAACGCGACAAGGGCGTGGTGGTGGTGTACGACCTGGGCGGCGGCACCTTCGACGTGACGGTGCTGTCGATCGAGGAAGGCGTCTTCCGCGTGTTGTCGACGGCCGGCGACACGCACCTCGGCGGCGACGACTTCGACGCGGCCCTCGTGACGTTGGCGCGCGCCGAGATCGCCGCCGCGCACGGCGCGGAGGTGCTGGCCGACGCCGGTTGCCAGCAAGCCCTGCGCCTCGCCTGCGAGCGCTGCAAGATCGAGTTGTCCTCCGCCCCGCGCGGCGAGATCCACTTGGTGATCCCCGAGCGGCGCCTCGCCTGGCGGCGCGAAGTCTCGCGCGAGGAGTTCGAGGCGCTCGTCGCTCCGCTGGTCGAGCGCAGCATGGCCGCCTGCCGGCAGGCCATGTCCGACGCCAAGCTCGCGCCCGAGCGCATCGCCGAAGTCGTGCTCGTCGGCGGCAGCTCGCGCATCCCCGCCGTGCGCGCGCGCGTCGCGGCCTTCTTCGGCCGCAAGCCGCACAGCGAATTGAACCCGGACGAAGTCGTCGCGCTGGGCGCGGCGGTGCAGGCCCACATCCTCGTCGGCGGCAAGCGCGACATCCTGCTGCTGGATGTCACGCCGCTCTCCTTGGGCGTCGAGACGATGGGCGGCGCGGTCTCGAAGATCATCCAACGCAACTCGACCGTGCCGTGCTCGGCCACGGAGGGTTTCACCACCTACGCCGACGACCAGACGGGCATCGACTTCCACATCGTGCAGGGCGAGCGCGAACTGGCCGCCGACTGCCGCAGCCTCGGACGCTTCAAGTTGCGCGGCATTCCGCCCATGCCCGCCGGCATGGCGAAGGTCGGGGTGCGCTTCCACATCGACGCCGACGGCGTGCTGACCGTGACGGCGAAGGAAGAGGGCAGCGGGGCCAGCGCATCGATCGACGTGCAACCGATGCACGGCCTGACCGACGCGGAGGTCGAGGGCATGCTGGCGAGCTCCTTCGAGCACGCCAAGGACGACTTCGAAGCGCGTCGCGCCGCGGATCTCGCCACCGAGATCGGCACGATGGTCCACGCCGTCGAGAAGAACCTCAACGCCGCGCGGGCCGGGCTCGACAAGGAGTCGCTGCTGGACCTCGAGGAGGCGCTGGCGCGCGCCAAGGCCGCGGCGAGGGACCGCGACGCGCGGGCGCTGCAGAAGGCCCGCGACGAGTTCGAGCGCGCCTCGTTGCCGCTGGCGGCGCTCTTGATGAACAACGTGGCGCAGAAGGCTTTGATGGGGCGCTCGCTCGACGAGGTGTGAGAGGGCGCGCCGCGCGAAGCCCCAAGCCCAGGGCCTCGCGCTCGCGACCAGGAACCCCGGAGTTCAGTGCTTCGCCTTGCCTTGCGCGGCCACGGCGTGCGTGGCCGCGGCGATCTCGGCGTCGCTGGCCAGATAGCGGCTCGACAACGGCTTGAGGTCGGCGTCGAGCTCGTACACGAGCGGGATGCCGGTGGGCACGTTCAAGCCCACGAGCTTCTGCTCATCCATGCGCTCGAAGTGCTGGATCAGCGCGCGCAGTGAGTTGCCGTGCGCCGCCACGAGGATGCGCTCGCCGCGCCGGATGCGCGGGGCGATCTCGGCGTCGAAGCACGGCACCACGCGCGCGATGGTGTCCTTGAGCGATTCGGCGAGCGGGCGCTGCGCATCCGAGAGGTGCCTGTAGCGCACGTCGTTGGCGGGGTTGCCAGGATCCCCCTTCGCGTAGGGCGGCGGCGCGATGTCGAAGCTGCGACGCCAGACGAGCACCTGCGCCTCCCCGTGCAGGGCGGCCGTCTCCGCCTTGTCGAGGCCGGTCAAGGCCCCGTAGTGGCGCTCGTTCAAGCGCCAGTCGTTCTGCACCGGGATCCAGCACTGGTCGAGCTCCTGCAGCGCGTGCCAGAGCGTGGTGATGGCGCGCTTGAGGTAGCTCGTGTGCGCGCGGTCGAACTGGAAGCCCGCGGCCTTCAAGCGGCGCCCGGCTTCGCGCGCCTCTTCCACGCCCTTCTCCGACAGCGGAACATCGCGCCATCCAGTGAAGCGGTTTTCGCGGTTCCATTGGCTCTCGCCATGGCGCAGGAGCACGAGCTTGTGCATGGTCGTTTCCGGTCGGGAGGTGGAGATCGGTCAGCCCGCCAGCACGCCCTCGGCGTGCTGCAGCACGATGCGCGCGGCGACTTGCGCGCGGGCGCGCAACGTTTGGCCGCGCGCCAGACGCTCATCCAACCACGGCTTGTCCTTGATGGAAGCGGCGTTGACGCGCACGTTCAACCAGGCCGACTCCAAGCCCGCCTGCGCGGCCAACGCGCCACTGGCGAGATCCGTGACGAGGTTCTTGTTGGAGCCCGCGGCCGTCGCGGCCAAGCACTCGAGCACCTCGCAACCGCGCTCCATCGTCTCGAGCGGCGTCTCCAGCGCACCCTTGGATGCCGCCTGGATGGCCGCCGAGCGCGCGGCCTTCTGGGTCTCGTCGTCCTTCTTCAACTTGAACGCGAGGGACACCGCGTCGTAGCTGCGCGAGTCCAGCTCGACGAGCTCGAGGCAGCGCCTTCGCAGGCGTTCCCCGAGCTGCGCGCGCTCCTCCATGTCCGCGGCCACTGCCGCGTGCGCCTCGCCGCTCGAGAAGCGCGCGACCATGGCGAGCAACGCCGCCGCGTCGGCGATCCATGCCGCCGCGGCTGAACCGCCGCCGGGCGTGGCTGTGCGTTCGGCGAGGCGTTGCGAGAACTGCTCCAGGGACAGATCGCTCAAAGCGGGTTGCATTGGCGGCAGATCCTAGGAATCGAGGCGCCTTAGCCGACGCTTACAAATTAGTAAACAACTGGTTACACAGTCCATTCAGCGACATTACTATCTGCCTGATAGACACTTAGAAACACCGCAACTCCCGGGGACGGACTCCCCAGTCCGGCTCCCCTAGATTCTTGGCCGCTGGGCCTGCTCGAGCAGCAGGCTAACCCATCACAACTTCGCTGCCCCGTCCGGTCGAGCCGCCACGCCATCGCGCGACGCGCAAGCCTGACAACCCCCAAGGACGCACGACGACGCTTGAAGGTCGCCTTCGTCACTCCCGAACTCCACTCGCTGGTGCGCCTCACCGGACTGGCGGAAGTCTCGGAAGCCCTGCCGCGCGCCTTGCGCCAAGCTGGCGCCGATGTGCGCGTGTTCCTGCCTTGGACGCGCGACCTGCAAGACCGTGCGCTGCAGGATCTGCACACCGTCGGCGAGGTGCGCGTGAAGGACGGCCAAGGTCGCACCTCGGCCACCATCCTCACCGGCCACATCGGCGACCTGCCGGTCGTGTTGATCGACCACCCGCAGCTCCTGCGGACCAAGAGCGTCTACAGCGACCAGGAGGGGCCCCACCAGGACAACTGGCGGCGCTTCACCGTGTTCTGCCGCGCGGTGCTGGAGAGCTTCCCGCTGCTCTCCTTCGAGCCGGACGTCGTGCATTGCCTCGATTGGACCACCGGGATCCTGCCTGTCGTCAAGGAGCTCGAGTACGCGCAGAAGGGCCTCGATCATCCCGCCGCGCGCGCCGGCACTTACTTCTCGGTGCACTCCACGGCGCGCCAAGGCACCTTCGAACGCGACGTGCTGCCCAAGATGGGCTTGCCCGCCAGCGTCTTCCAGCACGCGCGCGGCGTCGAACTCGGCGGCAAGGTCAGCTTCCTCAAGGCCGGCGCGGAATTCGCCAACTTGGTGGGCACCTTCTCCCCCGCCATGAGCGACCGGCTGCTGCGCCAAGCCAGCGGCGACCGCCTCGAGGACACCTTCAAGCGCCGCGCCGCCGAGAAGGAGCTGTTCGGCGTCCTCAACGGCATCGACTACAAGGCCTGGGATCCCAGCAACGATCCGCTGCTGCCGCAGATGTACTCCGTCAAGGACAAGGACGTCGACGGCAAGCGCAAGTGCAAGTCCTCGTTGCAATCGAGCCTCAAGCTCGACAACGGACCGCGCCGCATGGTCGCCGCGGTCGTGGGGCGCTTCGACGCCGACAGCGGCTTCGACATCCTGGCCGAGGTGCTGACCGCCATCCTCGAGCGCGGCGTGCAGGTCGTGCTGCTCGGCACCGGCCGAAGCGAGATCATCGAGCGCGTCAAGACGATGGAGTCGACCTTCGTCGGGTGTTGCCGGCTGATCGAGGGCTTCAACGCCAATGCGCTGCATCCCCTGCTGGGCGCGGCCGACGTGATGCTCCTCCCCTCGCACTTCAACGCCAGCAACAGCTTGTGCGCCATCGGCATGCGCTACGGCGTGGTGCCCGTGGCCTACGCCAACAGCGGCCTCGAGGACACCATCGTCGACTACGACGGCGCCAACCGCGCGCCGACCGGCTTCCTCTTCAAGGGCTACAGCGGCGACAGCCTGCTCGACGGGTTGGACGCGGCGCGCAAGGTGTACAAGGACGCCGAGGAGTGGAAGGGCCTCGCCGCCCGCTGCATGAAGCAGGACTTCTCCTGGACCGCCACGGCCGAGAAGTACCTCGAGATCTACAAGAAGGCCTCGCAGCGCGGCAAGAAGGGCGCCAAGAAGAGCGCCACGGAGGGCTGAGGTGCGCACGGTCGGCATCGACCTCGGCGGCACGAACATCAAGGCCGGCGTCGTGGACGAAGAGGGTCGCGTCCTCGAGCGCCGTTCGATCCCCACGGGTCTTTCCGACGGCGCTGGCGCCGTGCTCGATCGCATGGCCGGGCTCGCGCGCGACCTCGGGCTCGACGGCACGGTGGGCGTGGGGTCGCCCGGACTGATCGACCACGCCGGCGGCCGCATCCTCGAATGCCCGAACCTGAAGGACCTGCAAGAGGTCCCGATGCGCGACGAGCTGGCGCGACGACTGGGCCTGCCGTCCAGCGGAGTGGCGCTCGAGAACGACGCCAACGTCGCGGCGCTGGGCGAGCATTGGCTGGGCTCGGGACGCGGCGTCGACGATGTGCTCGTCGTGACGCTCGGCACGGGCGTGGGCGGCGGACTGGTGCTCGGCGGCCGGCTCTATTCCGGCCCGGGCGGCATGGCGGGCGAGGTCGGCCATGTGGTCGTCGATCCGCGCGGTCCGCGCTGCGGCTGCGGACGGCTAGGCTGCCTCGAGACCTTGGCCTCGGCCACCGCGGCGTCGAAGCGCGCCGCCGAGAAGCACTTGCCGCGCGAAGCCCCGGGCGACCTTGGACGACTCGCCGCCAACGCACGCCTAGGAGCCGCGGCGGAGCGCGAGCTTCTCGTGGAGATCGGACGCGACCTTGGTCGCGGACTGGGCGCGGTGCTTTCCTTGCTCGACCTGCGCACCTTCGTCTTGGGCGGAGGATTCGGCGCCGCGACGGACCTGCTCGAACCCGGGGTGCGCCAAGGCCTGGAGGAACGCAGCTACGGCCGTCGCATCGCGAGCGTGCGCATCCTGCCCGCGGGACTCGGCTCGGACGCTGGTTGGATCGGGGCCGCGCGCCACGCCATGACGCGCCACGCCATGATCCGTCGCGGCAGCGCGTGACTCGTCGCGCCCAAGCACGCGACAAGGCGCCGCGCGCGAGAAGCATCGCGAGCGCGGAGCGCTATCCTCATCGCGCCTGGAGGCCCGCCGCGTGAACAACACCATCGTCGATCCCATCTTGTCGGTGGAGAACCTGGTCAAGCGCTACAGGACCAGCCTGTTCGGGTCCAAGGTGCGCGCGCTTGATGGCGTCACCATCTCCGTCGGACGCGGCAGCGTGTTAGGACT
>SXXH01000017.1 GCA_005789645.1 Planctomycetia bacterium | reverse complement strand
GGCGATCCGCACGATGGCGGTGCTCGATCCGCTCAAGGTCGTGATCGACAACATCCCCGAGGGTCATGTCGAATGGCTCGAGGCTGTCAACAACCCCGAGGATCCTTCCGCCGGCACGCGCAAGATCCCCTTGACGCGCACGGTGTACATCGAACGCGACGACTTCCGCGAGGATGCGCCCAAGAAGTACTTCCGCCTGGCGCCAGGCAAGGAAGTGCGCCTGCGCTACGCCTACTGCATCGTCTGCAAGGACGTGAAGAAGGACGCCGACGGGCGCGTGGTCGAGTTGGTCTGCACCTACGACCCGGCGACCGGCCACGGCCAGACCCCGGACGGCCGCAAGGTGAAGGGCATCATCCACTGGGTCTCGGCCGAGCGCTGCGTCGAGGCGCCGGTGCGCTTGTACGACCACTTGTTCTCGGCCGAGCATCCCGACGATGTGCCGGAAGGCGTGGACTGGAAGTCGAACCTGAATCCGTCGTCGCTGGTGCTGGTGCCCGCCGCCAAGCTCGAAGCGGGCATGTTGGACGCGGCACCAGGTTCGCGCTGGCAGTTCGAACGCGTGGGCTACTTCCATTGCGATCCCAAGGACTCGCGCCCGGGCGCACCAGTGTTCCTGCGCACCACGACGCTCAAGGACACCTGGGCCAAGCTCGAGAAGCGCGAGGATTGAGGATCCACGCGCGCGGCGCGCCATGCACACGACGACGGGACGGCATGCGGCGCCGAGGCCCTCGTCCGACGCGCCCCAAGCCGCGAACGAGGCGCCGCGCGGATTGCTAGCCTGTCACCCATGTCCGCGACGCGCGCATCGCCCGCCGACCACGCCGCGGTGGGCTTCGTCATGGCCGTGGGCCGTGCGCTGCACCGGCACGGCGCGCCCACCACGCGCATCGAGCAAGCCATGGAGGGCGTCGCGGCGCGACTCGGGCTCGAAGTGCACGTCTTCGCCGCCCCCACGCAGCTGCAGGCGGCCTTCGGTCCGCTCGGCGACCAGCACACGCAGCTGCTGCGACTGCAGCCGGGCTCCGTCGAGCTCGGCAAGCGCGCGCGCGTCGACCAGTTGGTCCAGCAGTTCCTCGGCGGGGAAGTCGCGCTGGAGGAAGCCCACGCGCGGCTCGAGCAGATCGAGGCCGCGCGCGCGCCCTATGGAGCCAAGCTCGAGGTGGCGTGCTTCGCGCTGTCGTCCGCGGCGGCGGCGCGCTTCTTCGATGGCGCCTTGGCCGACGTGCTGGCCTCGTCGCTGGTCGGCTTGTGCGTGGGCGTGCTCGTCCAACTGGCGGCCAGCCGCGCTTGGTTGGGTCGCCTGCTCGAGTTCGCGGCCGCGCTGCTGGCCTCGGTCGTGTCCGTGCTGCTCGCGCACCTCGTCTCGCTGGGCGACGACACGGTGCAGGTGTACGTAGTCACGCTGGCGGGCCTGATCGTGCTGCTGCCGGGGCTCTCCCTCACCACCGCGATGAGCGAGCTCGCCGCGCGCCACCTCGTGGCGGGCACGGCGCGCTTCATGGGCGCCATCCTGAGCTTCCTGTCGCTCGGCTTCGGCGTGGCGCTGGGCGCGCAGCTCTTGCGCGCGCTGCCGCCGCTGCCCGAGGCCGAACCCGCCAGCCTGCCGGGTTGGACGCTGCACGCGGCGCTCGTGGTGGCTCCGGTCGCCTTCACGGTCCTGTTGCGCGCGCGCCGCGCCGACCTCGGGTGGATCGTCCTCGCGGGCGCGCTGGCCTTCGCCGGCGCGCGCCTCGGGACACTCTTGTTCGGACCGGAACTGGGCGCGTTCCTCGGAGCCTTCGTCCTCGGCGCGGGCTCGCGCGTCCTGGCCCGCGCGCGACGCGTGTCGTCGGCGGTGACGCTGGTGCCGGGGATCCTGCTGCTCGTGCCGGGCAGCGTGGGCTTCGCGAGCTTCCAGGCCTTGCTGGAACGGGACGTGGTCTCCGGCGTGGAGACCGCCTTCCGCGTGCTGCTGACCGCCATCGCGTTGGCCGGAGGCCTCCTGGCGGCGAACACGTTGGTGGATGGCCGCGACCTCCAAGCGGCGCAATCGCCGCGTCCGGCCCCCGATCCCGTCAAATTTACTTGACAGTACCCGCCGGCTCGCGCACGACCAACTCGAGCCGCCAGATGTTGGCCACGGCCTCGCCGCGCTTGTTGCGCGCGCGCAAGCGCAGGGTCCCCGACGCGGGCGCCTGCGCGCGCCACTCGCCGAGCGTGGCAGTGGCGCCGGTCTCCCAATCGTCGCCGGACGCCTGCACGACATGCTCGACGAGCAGCTCGTCGCCGAACAGCACCTCGAGGACGCTGCCTTCGGAGCCGCGCTTGCAGCCCAGCTGCGCCTTCAACTCCCACTCGCCCGCGGGCAGCTCGACCTCCCATGAAGCCCACGCCGCCGGATCGAGCCAATACCCGATGTTCGCGCGTCCGCCCCTGCGCTCGACGCGCAGTTCGGGGCCGTGGAGCGTGGCATCCTCGGGCAGGAGCACCAATCGACCCGCGTCCGGGGCGATGCGGTTGGACACGCGCGGTTCGCCGTCGAGCAGCAACGCGACCACGGTGCGCAGCGGGTCGGGCCGCAGGTCGGCCGGGAGGAACACCAGCGCATCCCGGCCGCGGCGGCCGAAGGCCGGATCCGAGCCGGCGGCGGAGCCGAGCAAGTCGGCTGCGACGATCTCGTTGGCGAGCCCCGGCAGGCGCAGCATCTGGCCCGGCTTGGCGTCGGCGACGAACAAGTACAGACGCGCGCCGCGCCGCGTGGCATGGCCGAACTCGAGCTTGCGGGCGAAGGGCGAAGCCTGCGTGCCGTGGATGGCCTCGGCATGGCGACCGAGCCATGCGCCGGTCGACTCCAGCGGCTCGATGGCCTGTGTCGGGATCTCCCCCTCGGGCGTGGGACCGATGTTCAACAGCAGGTTGCCGCCCTTCGACGAGCACTCGACCAGCAAGTCGACGATCTGGCGCGCCGTGCTCCACTCCGTCACGTCGCTGCGCCAGCCCCAGGTCCACTTGCCCGGGATCTTCATCATCGAATAGCACGTCTCCCAGTCGACGCCCGCGCCGAAGCCGTTCTCCGGGATCTCCTGCTCGGGCGTGCCGCAGTCGCCGCGGAACCCGGGCGCCGTGCGGCCATCCATGCCGGTGAAGCCCTTGTCGACGCGGTTGTTGACGACCACGCCGGGGATCAGCGCGCGCACGCGATCGTCGACCTGCATGCCCATCTCGTGCGTGTAGCAGGCGTCCCAGCCACCGTCGAACCACAAGTAGTCGGGCTTGCACGACGCGGCGAGTTCCGCGAGTTGCGGCAGCATGTAGCCGTCGACGTAGCGCCGCATGTCGGGCTCGCCCTTGGCGTGGTCGTTGAACTTGGGACGCGCCCCGTAGTCGGGATGGCGCCAATCGAGGATCGAGTAGTACGCGCCGAACTTCAGGCCCTGCGCGCGCAAGGCCCGCGCCAGCGGCGACAGCAGGTCGCGACCGGCTCCGGCGGCCTTGGCGTCCCAGTCGTCGTTGACAGCGCTGTCCCACAGGCAGAATCCGTCGTGGTGCTTGGTGGTGGCGACGACGTAGCGCGCGCCGGCGGCCTTGAACAAGCGCGCCCAGCGCTCGGGCTCGTACTTCGTCGGCGCGAAGCGCGGCAGGAGCTGCTGGTAGCGGCTGGTCGGGATGTTCCCGAAGTTCTGGATCCACTCGCCGCAGTCGTTGACGCGCTGGCCGTCCCACTGGCCTCCGGCGACCGAGTACAGGCCCCAGTGCAGGAAGATCCCGAAGCGCGCCTCGCGGAACCAGGCCATGCGCGCATCGCGCTGCTCCTTGGTCTCGACTTGGACGGCGGGGACGGGGGTGGCGGCGTCTTGGAGCAAGGGCAGGGCGGCGACGCACAGCGCGGCGATGATGGTCATGGTCGGTCCTCCGGGCGCCATCGTGGCTTCGTGGACGGTTGGCGCAAGTGCGAGTAACCTGTCCGGCTCGAAAGGTGCCCGCGCGCGGCCGTCTTGGCCAAGAACGCGGGCAGCGCCCCCGTGACCACCAACCGCGTCGCCGTCGTCGAGAGGAACCTCGACGACTACCTCGACTCCGCGGCACCCGCCGCCAACCTGCTCGGCCCCGACGAAGCGCTGCGACCGGGCTCGGGCCTCTCGGCGCGCAAGGCGCGCGAGCTGTTCGAGGACATGGTCGCCTCGCGCGCCCTCGACGTGGCGGCGCGCGAACTCAAGCGCACGGGTCGCAGCTTCTACACCATCGGCAGCGCCGGCCACGAATTCAACGCCATCGTGGGCGCGCTTACCAGGATCGACGATCCGGCCTTCCTCCACTACAGGAGTGGCGCGCTCATGCAGGCGCGCGCGCGCCAACTGGCGGGCTCGACTCCGGTGTTCGACACGCTGCTGTCGCTGTGCGCCTCGAGCGACGATCCCATCGCGCGCGGACGGCACAAGGTGTGGGGCAGCAAGCCGCTATGGGTCCCGCCGCAGACCTCGACCATCGCCTCGCACCTGCCCAAGGCCGTGGGCCTCGCCTTCGCCATCGCGCGCGGACGGCGCACGGCGGTCGAGACAGGCCTGCCGAAGGACGCGCTGGTCGTGTGCAGCTTCGGCGACGCCAGCGCCAACCACGCCACGGCCCAGGCGGCCTTCAACGCGGCGCGCTACGTCCACAAGCGCGGCAACCCGCTGCCGATCGTGTTCCTGTGCGAGGACAACGGCATCGGCATCTCGGTCGACACGCCGCGCGGCTGGATCGAGGAGTGCTACTCGAACCAGACACACCTCGACTACACGCTGGCCCAAGGCTCGATCGACGAGGCCTGGGACGCCTGCGCCGGCGCGATCGAGCGCTGCCGCGCCACGCGCGTGCCCGCCTTCCTGCACTTGAAGACCACGCGCCTGTGGGGCCACGCCGGCAGCGACGTCGAAACCACCTACCGCAGCAACGAGGAGATCGAAGCCGTCGAGGCCGGCGACCCGCTGCTGGCCACGGCGAAGCACCTCGTGGCGAGCGGCGCGGCCACTCCCGCGCAGCTGGCGGCCATCGTGCGCGGCACGCGCGCGCGCGTCATGGCGGGCGCCGAAGAGGCCGCCAGGCGGCCCAAGCTGGAGACCCGCGAGGAAGTGGTCGAGACGCTGGCCCCCTACGACGAGGCGGCCGTGCGCGCGCGCTCGACGCGCGGACTGCGCCCGGAGGCGCGCGCCGAGTTGTTCGGTGGACAATTGCCGGAACAGCAAAGGAGCGTCGCGCGCCGCACGATGGGCGCGCAGATCAACGCCGCGCTGCACGACTTGTTCCTGCAGTATCCGCACACGCTGATGTTCGGCGAGGATCTCGCCAAGAAGGGCGGCGTGTACGGAGTGACGCAGGGCTTGCAGAAGCGCTTCGGCATCGCGCGCGTGTTCGACACGCTCCTCGACGAGACGACGATCCTCGGCATCGCGCAAGGCGCCGCGCACGTCGGCTTCCTGCCGATCCCCGAGATCCAGTACCTCGCCTACATCCACAACGCGCTCGACCAGTTGCGCGGCGAGGCCTGTTCGCTGCAGTTCTTCTCCTCGGGCCAGTACAGGAACCCGATGGTGGTGCGCATCCAAGGCCTCGCCTACCAGAAGGGCTTCGGCGGCCACTTCCACAACGACAACTCGCTGGGCGCGTTGCGCGACATCCCGGGCTTGATGCTGGCGGTGCCTTCGCGCGGAGACGACGCGGCGCGCATCCTGCGCGGCGCCGTGGCGACGGCCGAGGCCTGCGGGCGCGTGGTGTGCGTGCTCGAGCCGATCGCGCTGTACCACGAGAAGGACCTGCACTCCGACGGCGACAACCTTTGGCTGCGCGACTATCCGGCGCCCACCGGCGAGCTCGACGATCCGTTGTTGCCTGGGGATCTCGGAGTCCACGACCCCGAGGCGCGGGACCTGCTCGTCGTCACCTACGGCAACGGCGTGCGCCTGTCGCTGCGCGCCGCGCGCAGGCTGAGCGAGCAGACCGGCAAGCGCGCGCGCATCGTCGACATGCGCTGGCTCGCGCCGCTGCGCTGCGACGCGTTGGAACCCCACGCAGCGGCTTGCGGGCGCGTGCTCGTGGTCGACGAGGCGCGCGCCACAGCGGGCGGCGTCGCCGACGCGATCGTGGCGCACTTCGCCGAACGCGACTACGCCGGACCTTTGCGCAGCGCACGCTCGGCCGACACTTACGTGCCGCTCGGGAACGCCACCGCCTGCGTGCTCCTCGGCGAAGAGGAGATCTTGGCCGCGATGAAGGAGATCCTCGCGTGAGTCGCATCGTCATCCTGTGCCCGGGCCGCGGCAGCTACGCCGAGAAGCAACTCAAGTCGCTCGATCCCGCCGACCCGCGCGTGCAAGCCGCCGAGCGCCTGCGAGCCGAGTTCGGCTTGACGCCGCTGCTCGAGCTCGATGGCGCCGCCAAGTTCGACCGTGCCGTGCATCTCGCGCCGGAGAACGTCTCGCCGCTGATCTGGCTGGTCTCCACCATCGACGCCGCGACGGCGCTGCGCGAGCACGACTGCGTCGGCGTGGCGGGCAACTCGCTCGGCTGGTACACGGCGTTGGCGGTGGCGGGCGCATTGTCCTTCGAAGACGGCTTCCGAGTCGTGCAGACGATGTCCTTGCTGCAGAAGGAAGTCTGCGCGGCCACCGGCGGCGGGCAGGTGCTCTATCCGCTGGTCGACGACGACTGGCGCCGCGATCCCGAGCGCGAGGGCGCGGTGCGCTCGGCGCTGGAGTCGAGTGGCGGCGAGGCCTTGCCGTCGATCCATCTCGGTGGATTGGCGGTGCTGGCGGGCTCCGACGCGGGCGTCGCGCACCTCAAGCGCGTCCTGCCCAAGGCCAAGTTGGGATCGAACCAGTACCCCTTGCAGCTCGAGCAGCACGGCCCGTACCACACGCGTTTCGTGGCGCGCGTGTCGCAACTCGCCTCGCGGCGCCTCGCCGATGTCGAGTTCAGGACACCCGACACGACGCTCGTCGACGGTCGCGGTCGGATGCACTCGCCTTGGTCGTGCGACCTCGCCGAGTTGCGCCAGTACACCTTCGGCGCGCAGGTGCATGAGCCCTACGACTTCGGCTTGTCGGTCAAGGTCGCGTTGCGCGAGCTGGCGCCGGACCAGCTGTGGTGCCCTGGTCCTGGCAACACCTTGGGCGGCACGGTGGGCCAGGTCGTGGCGCAGGAAGGTTGGCGCGGCGTGCACGGCAAGACGGACTTCGGCGTGCTGCAGGAAGGCCCGGCGCCGCTGCTCGTTTCGATGCGGCGCTGACGGGCGCGCGGCCTGGCGCTCAAGCGCGGCACGCGGGACCGGCGTCGACCCGGCGCGTGCTGGCGCCGTCCGAGGCGCGCACCACCTGCACGGACCACGCGGGCAATTGGCGCGGCTCCTGCCAACGCTCGCGCAGTTCGTCCGCGAGGCCTTGCGCCAGACGCGCCTCGCACAAGGCGACGACGCAGCCACCGAAGCCGGCGCCCACCAGACGCGCCCCAGCGGCGCCGAGGTCGCGCGCGAGTTGGGCCAAGTCGTCGAGTTCGGGGCACGAGACCTCGTAGTCGTCGCGCAAGGAGGCGTGCGACGCGTCCATCAACGCGCCGAAGCGCGACAAGTCGCCGCACGCCAAGGCGAGCACCGCTTGCTCGACGCGCGCTGCTTCCTGCAACACATGCCTCGAGCGGCGCAGCAAGGTCGGAGGCAACCCGCGCTCGGCCAGCGCCACGAGGTGCTCCGCGCCGTGGATGCGCAGCAACTCGCGCCAATCCGCCTCGGGGCGCGCGAGTGCGGACCGGCGCAGCAAGGCCAACGCCTCGGCGCATTCGCGCACGCGCTCGTTGTAGGCGTCCTTGGCCCGACCGGCCTTGTGCGCCAGCACGCCGCTGTGCGCCACGACGAAGCGCCATGCGGCGGGCAATGGCGCGGGCTGCAACGACAACGGCGCGAAGCCGACCTTGACGGCGTGATCGAGACGGCCGCCGAGGCAAATGGCCTGGTCCATGCCTCCGCTCTGCACCCCCACGAGCCGTTCGCCTCGCGCGCACAGCTCCATCAGCTCTTCGCGTGGCAACTCCACGCCGCGCGCGGCGCAAAGCGCCATTACCGCCCCCACCACCAGCGCGCTGGACGAACTCAAGCCCGCGGCCTCGGGCACGTCGCCGGCGAACAGGAGGTCCGCTCCGCGGCGAGGTTCGCCGAGACGCGACGTCACGATCGACGCGGCGGCCCGCAGGTAGCTCGACCACGAACCGGAGGCGTCGGGCACGTTGCGCGCGTCCAGCTCGAACTCGCAGGGCGCGTGCCGTTCGTCGATGTTGCAGGCCCGCACCCGCTGATCGTCGCGCTCGCGCACCGCGACGACCACGGCCCGGTCGATGGCCATGGGCAGCACCGGCAGCAGGTTGTAGTCGATGTGCTCGCCGATCAGGTTGACACGTCCGGGCGCGACGACGATGTGCGTGGCGGGTGCGCCGAAGCGCGCCGCGAAGCGCTCGCGCACGAACGACTCGTCGATGGTGGTGCGACGCGGCGCGGGCAAGTTCGCGCGCCGCCACCCGTCGAGCACGAGGGCGGCGGCGATGCGCTCTTCGGGACCACCGTGGTGCAATCGAGCCCACGCCACGAAGGCCTGGGCGAGATCGGTTGGCAGGTCGAGCGTCTCGACCCATTCGGAAGCGAGGCGCGGGGACGGCAAGCGCTTGCCTTGCTCGACCAGCACGAGCAGCGTGGGCGACATGCCTGTGCGCACCGCCAAGGCGCGCAGCGAAGCCGACCGCTCCAGGCGGGCCGTGCGCATGCGGCGCAGCAGTTCATCGCGCAGCTCGGAGGCGGCCAAGCGCCTGTCGGCGGCGCCAGCCACGCCTTGGGAGCCATGCGTTTCGCGTCGTTTCATGCCTGCGGTCCCAAGCCAACGCCGACACCGCCAGCCAAAGCCTAGCGCATCGCCGACGCGCCAGCCTCGCGCCGCGATATCGCCCGCCAAGGCGTCGAGGCCGGACGATGGCGTCCGGCCTCGACTTGCGCTTCGTGCTTGGGTGGAATGCGCTTGCGCGCGTGCCGTCAGGGCGCGCCCTTGCCGAGGCGCAACAAGCCGAGCAACCCGACGCAGGCCAGTCCGAGCACACCCGTGGCCACGACCGGGTAGGGCAGCTTGGGGCGCTTGGGGGTGGACTTGCCGTCGCCGGATCCCTGCGCCACGACCTCGTCGGCCGGCGAGTCGGCGGCCAAGGAGTCGCCGGCAAGGGCTTCATCGGCCAGCTCGTCCTTGCGGCAGCAGGGCGACACAGCCGCCTGCTCGCCATCGACCTGGACGCCGTCCGCATGCTCCGCCTTCTCGATGGTGGCGGTCTCCGTCGGCTCGACCTCGTCGCCGACCAAGCCCTCGTCGCTCTTGCAGCAACCACCCTTGGCGGGCGCTGGTTCCTCGACGGTCGGCGCGGCGACCACGACCGCGGGAACGAGGCTCTTGCTTGCGACCGATGGCGCATCGTCGCCGACGAGACCATCGGTCTTCTGGCAGCAACCCGCCTTCTTGGTGGCGGCGCCCAGCGGAGCTAGCAGTTCGTCGTCCGACGGCTCCTCGCCCTGGTCGGCCGTGTCGGCGGCGGCCCAGTCGGAGTTCGCCTGCGCCTCCTTGGCGCGGAGCTCCTCGATGTAGGCGTCGCTCGTGCGGTCCATGTAGCCGATGACGCCCTGCACCTCGAGCGGCGTGAGGCGCATGTTGGGCATCGGCAGTTGATGCCAAGCGTTGTAGAGATCCATCGCCAGCGGATCCTTCAGCGCCAGCATCACATCCGGCTCGAGGATCCAGCGTTCAAGCCACTTGCGGTCGCGACGATCCACGACGCCCAAGAGGTTGGGGCCTTGCTTGGGGAGGCCGTCATCCTTGCCGATGATGTGGCAGGTGGAGCACCGCGAGCGGAAGATGTCCTCGCCCGCCTCGTACTTGCGCACGCGGGGCGCGATCGTCTCGGCTTCGACGGTGCGCGGGGTCTTCCACCCCAGCGCCTTGCCCTCGACCTGGTTGGCGATGGAATAAGGGTTGTCCATCGTCGAGCGCTTGACCCACACGCCCGTGGCTTGGTTGCCGATGAGCATGTCGAGCGTGTGCTGCTCCTTGTTCTCCTCGTCGGCGCGCAACATGCCCATCTTCTTGCGCACTTCGCGGATGTCCGACTTCTTGCCGGTCAGGAACAACCAGCCCGGACCGGCGTTGAAGCGCTTGGCGTACTGCGCCAAGACCTCGGGCGTGTCCACCTCGGGGTCGACCGAGATCGAATAGAAGAACACGTCCTTCCCCATCCGGTCCTTGAACAGCTCCTGCACCTCGGCGAGCTTGGCCGAGGCCATCGGGCACGCATCCGGACAGGTGGTGTAGATGAAGTTGACGATCACCGTCTTGCCGGCGAGGAGGTCGTCGAAGTACTTGACCTTCTTGCCTTCGTGCGTGACGAGTTCGCAGTTGGGGAAGTAGTTGGCGCCACGCACATCCGCGGCCCGGATGGGCAACGGATTGGCGGGAGCTTGCGCGGTTGCGGCCTGCGCGGCAGGAGCGACTTGCGCGGCGTGCAGTGTGGCGCCGAAGGCGGCGATGGTCGCGCACAAGAGGGACGAGGCGAAGCTCAGCTTCATGGGAACGGGACGGTCGAGGGGAGACGGGGGAAGAGGGGCCGCTCACCGCAGCCACGATGGGGTGCGCCGGGAGGGTGGCTCCGGCTGCTCCTCTCCAAGCGAGGAAGCAGCCGGAGCCGGGCCCGTGGGGTCGGCAAGATCAGGGCAGACGAACCAGCGGGACCGAGACGTTGAAGGCGCCGTCCGTCGACGAGAAGCTCACCGTGGTGATGCTCGCAGGCGGCACGGGTTGCCCGTTGCTCTTGCGGATCAGGAAGTTGCCCGAGCTATCGACCCGATTCGATCCGATCATCGTGCCCGTGGCGGTGTTGCCGAGGTACGCGCGCACCGTGGGCCTGTCGTCGGAGAGCGTCACGCGACCGCGCAAGCGCCAGCCCTGGCTGGCCGACCATTCGACGGCGTTAGTCAGGATGTTCTGGTGCTGGACGCCGTCCTCGGGTCCGAAGCCGACGCCCGTGCGGGCCAGCGGCAACGAATGCGAGGGCACGTAGGTCACGCCTTCCCACGAGGGGTGCGGCGCGGGGAACGGCACCGTTTGGCCGGGATTCTCGATGTCCCAGCGCAGCAGCATGGCCGTGTCCTCGTGCGTGGTGTTGTGGCAGTGCTCGACGTAGCTGCCGGCGAACTCGCGGAAGCGCAGGGAGACTTCCATCTCCTGCCACGACTCCGGTCCCCCGCCGATGCGGAAGATGTCCTTGCGCGCCCAGCGCAGGTACGGCGGTGGCTGTTGGCCGTTGACCGACAGCACGATGGCTTCTTCGAAGTGCACGTGCACCGGGTGGGCCCAGCCGCCCGGGGACTTGAAGCTCCACACTTCGAGGTGGCCCTGCCCGTCGGCCGCGTTGTCGCCGATGTTGGCAGCCACCGACACGACGTCCATGTCGGCCACGAGCGAAGCACCACCGTCCGTCTTGATCGTCCACGGCTTGTCATCCGTGCCGCCGCGGCCGAACTCGAAGGTGTGGCGCTTGGCCTGGGCGATGGAAGTCGCGCTGGGCATGGGCAGCGGGATCATCTTGTTGCGGCCCGGCACGTAATCGGCCGGATTCATGCTCTGGTCGACGCCAGCGTACTGGTGGACAACCAGTTCCATGAACTTGCCCACCACCGGGTCGCCGTTGATCCAACGGTCGGCGGAGCCGTCGCCATCGTCGTCCGTAGTCTCGGCGCGGTAGCCGCCCGACAGCACTTCGTTGAGCGGGATGACTGCCTTGGGCAGTCTGCCGCTCTGGTGCTCGAGGATGTTGACGAAGTACAGCTTCGTGCCGGGCGCGAACTGGCTGAAGTCGACGATGATGTCGTAGCGCTCGGCGATCGCCTGCACCGGCAGGACGCCGCGTTGCGTGCCGCCCGTGCCGTCGAAGGCCACGGCGTGCTCCATGATGTTGCCGTCGTTGGCGACCATGTGCAGCGGCACCGGCACGCCTTGCTCCGTCACGAGGGCGAGCTTGAGATAACGCGCCACGCAGCCGTTGAGGATGCGGAAGCGGTAGCGGCGCGCGCGCACGTCGAGGCTCGGCTGGTACTGCCAGTTCGTCAGCAGGTGGTCGCCGAGGAAGCCGTCGGTCTGGAACGTGTTGAACCACAGCTGGCCGTTCGCGTCCCACGCCTTGTCGCCCAAGACCAGGTTGACGTCGTAGTCGCGGTTGCCCCACGACAGCGTCGAACCCGAGGGCATGCGCAAGTTGACGCCGTCGTCGATGGCCTCGTTGCCGCGGTCGAGGGCGCTGTAGATGTTGTGCATCGCGGCATTGCCCTTGTAGACGTTCTGCGAGGTGTAGTCCTCCATGTGGTCGTGGAACCAATGGGTGCTCGCCGTCTCGCGCCAATCACCGCGGATGCGCACGGTGCCGCCATCGTCGGTCGGGTACGCGGCGCGCGGATCGGAAGCGTCGGTGTTGATCGTGTCGTAGCCCGCCAGGATCAGCGGCCAACGGTAGTCCCAGTACTGGCCCGGATAGATGAAGGCGTGGGCGAAGCCATCGCTCTCGCCCGGGTTGTGGCCGTTGTGCTCGTGCGTCGAGATCGTGTGGTGGCCGAACCCCATGTTGGCCGCCGGGTCGATCGGCAACGCGTTGTGGTGGCGGAACATGATCCCGCGACCATGGCGGCTCATCAGGAGCTTGGCCGGGAAGGTGCCATCGAAGGTCCACAAGGCACGCGGGTCTTGCACCGGCATGTTCGGGTGGAACTTGGGCGCGATGCCGGCGGTGGTCCCGTCGAAACCGGCCACGCCGACGGTGTTGTGGTAGAGGCCGCCGGGACCGAATTCGCCCGCCGCGTAGCCGTGGCGTTGCATGTCGTTGCGCAGACCACTGTTCACCCGCGCGCCGGTTTGGGCGCTGGAGAAGTAGTCGAGAGGAGGGAATTCTTCGAAGCGCTGGTGGGACCAGCCTTCGCCGTAGGGACGACCGTCTTCGGGCGCAGTCGCGAGCGTGCGACCGAGATAGACCTCGATCTGCGGCTTGAAGGGGTTCTGACGGTCGATGCGCGACTCCCGCGTCGGCGTGCCGCGCATGCGCTTGTCGCGACCGAGGAACTCGTCCAAGGCCGGACCCGCGGGGCTGTTGTCGGTCACATCGGGGCACGGCAGCTTGTGCTCGGGGTCCTCCGGCAGACCGGTGTCGCCGCCGGCGATTCCTTGGCTGCCCCCCGGGATTTGGCCGCTCGCGAGCGGCGTGGTGCCGAATTCTTCGAAGAGAAGAAGTTTTTGGGTGAACGGCTGGGCGCCGAACAACGGACTCGGCCGTCCATTGGAGGGAATACCTTCATTGGCGCTGGCCAGAGCGGAGGCCGCCAGCATGCACGCGAGGGAACCAGGGATTTTCAACATAGCTACCTGGGGAGGGGTAGGGGGAGGGATGAGGCTGGGGTGGAGGCCTACCGGGTGACCAGCAAACCCGCACATGATGGGCGCAATGAGGGTAGTTGCATTTTCTGCGCGCTCAATCCTAAAAATGAGAAATGATGCCTATATCTTGGAAAACAGGTCACGAAGCTGTACCGACGGCTGCTCTGGATCGCCTCAGCAGGAACAACCGAGCTGCGCTTCCGGGATGTGACCCCTTGCCCCACTGGTCCTTACGCGCACCAATGGGCACTCGATGCCATGCCCACGCTGACCCACATCCACTCGCAAGCCCTCACCTGGGCGAATTGGAAAAATAATGGGGGTCGCACCCAAGAACTGGCCATTTGGCCGCCCGGGGTCGAGCTCAACGGGCCTGACCTCGGCTGGCGCCTAGCTAGGGCTGAATGCGCGCGTCCGGGACCGTTCTCGTCATTTCCCGGGTTCGATCGGTTCGTGCTGCCCTTGGATGGAGACCTGTGCCTGAGCCTCGGAGTGCACAGCAAGTCTCGACGAGTGCGGCGGGGCGAATGCGCGGGTTTCGCGGGCGATTGGCCCACGAGCGTGGAGCTTCCCAACGGCCCGGTGCATGACCTGAACTTGCTCTGCGCCCGTGGGGCGTGGACAGGCACGCTGACTTGGCTGTCGTTGGGACGACGGCGTGTGCTCGAAGAATTCGAGCGCGGACACTTGGTGCTGCACCTTGTGGAGGGCCGCTTGCGCGTGCGGGTGACAGGCGAGGAAGAGCCGCTGCTCATCTTGCCCAGCGACAGCTTGTGGCTGCGCGATGCGCGCGCAGGCGATGTGTTGGAATGCACTGGCCTGCATGACGACACCAACCTGGTTGTGGCGCGCGTCCAACCCACGCCCGGCGCGCGGACCTAGTTCCCGACGACGATCGGGCCCAAACCGCGTGACACCAGCCACGCAACCACGCGCTCGATCTGCTCGCCCTGCAAGACGAG
The DNA here is from genome assembly GCA_005789645.1 of Planctomycetia bacterium. Classification (GTDB taxonomy): domain Bacteria; phylum Planctomycetota; class UBA1135; order UBA1135; genus SXXH01. The sequence goes on along the minus strand of SXXH01000017.1, from coordinate 10,171 downwards.
CGTCCCCGACTCGACGCGCGCGCCCGTCCCCATGGCGCGCGCCAAGTCCTTGGCGAGGGCAGGCAGTTCGCATCCGCGCAAAGGCTCGCCTTCCACGATCGTCACGACCTTGCCACCACGGCCCGCGCGTTCGCGACGCACAACAAGTCGAGAAGACGCGCGTGGCGCGATGGCCTCGGGTGCGTCAGCCATGCGCTGCTCGAGCTTGGCTTCGTCGCCGCGCCCGAAGTGGGCCGCGAAGGGGTTGTGGACAAGGCGCACCTCACCTTGCGGCAACTCGACCCGCGCGGACGGCTTGGACGACTCGTCACGCTTGGACTTCGACATGCCTAGAAGCCCGTGCTGACCGACACGAACCAATCGACGCCCGATAGGCGCAGGTCGCCAAGATCCGCGCCGAGGTTCGTGCGAGTGTCACTCCAACGCGCACCCACGCCCAACATGAGCCCGTCGGATGCGAGCACTTCCACTCCGCCGCGTGCGTACCACCCAGCGCCAAAGCCACTGGCGTCGAAGTCGGCGTCCTTGGTGTCGGGATCCGATTCAGAGTACGCCACGACCTGCAGCATCGGCCCCGCCGCGCCGTACACGCGCGCGGTCTCGCCGAGGAACTTGCTGGCGAACAAGCCGCCACCCAGATCGGCAACGAAGGCATCGACATCGACCCGTGTCACCAAGCCGCTGTCGCCATCGAAGTACACGCCGACGAAGCCCGGACGCCAGCCCAGCCCGAGCATGAGCTCGGCGCCGAGGTCGAGGGCGCCCTCGCCGTACTTCCATTGGCCGCCTCCACCGACGAAGGGCGCCGGGCCCAGTTCGTCCACATCGACGGCGATCGAGCCCGATTCGCGCTCGGCGACATCGAAGGTCCGCACACCGGCTTGGCCTTGGAGGATCCACTCGCCGGGACGCCAGCGCGGTGCACGCGGCGCGATCGTCGTGCAACTGGCGCAAGCGCACAGGGCGCAGGCCAGCAGCAGTCGGGCGGACGCGGAGGTGATGCGCATGGCACGCGCGGCTCGTGCCGCGGGCACATGCTAGCAAGCCCGGGCGACGCGCATCACTCCGCGGGTTCGAGCACCCACTGGGTGCCCAGGCGCCGGAACACGATGCGCAAGTCGCTGTGGATGTCGCGCAGCTCGACGCGATCCGGATCGACCTGCACGCGCCACCCATCGAGCTGCGCCACCGATCCGGGCGCCGTCGAGATGACATAGGCGTCCTCCTCGTCGCACTCGGATGCCGCGTCCTGCGGCGCGAGCGCGCACATTGGCGCTGGAAGGGCGAAAGCCGAGGCCAGCGACGCGGGGCGCACGGCGGGTCGGCCCACCACAGTCAGCAAGTTGATCGTGATCTTCATCCGGGGGCTCCGATCCGAAGCTTCATCGCCACCTTCCGCCTGCGCCATGGGCTTTGGAGCGCAGCCACCACGGTCATGCGGACGCATGGCGCGCGGCGTGGACGGCCCACTGCGCAGGATGGCGAAGCGCTGCTACGCACACGGCGCCAAGCAAGTCGTCCACGCAGCGAATCGTCGCCGATCGACGCGTGGCGCATCTTGGCGGTGCGCCAGCCGAGACCATCGTGGTCCTGCGCGACGCGCACCGACGAACCGCAAGCAGAGACGACAGGAGCACGCCATGAGCGCGCAGAATCTCGCCCCCACCGAACTGATGCCCCACCAAACCAGGAAGATCGGCACCGAAGCGTCGAGCGAGCACGCGGAGGCGCCGCGCAGCATGTACCAGCGCGGCAAGGACACCGTGGTGCAGGCGGAACAGAAGTTCGAGACCTACGTCAGCGCCAACCCGATCAAGTCGGTGCTGGTCGCGGCGGGCGTCGGCTTGGCGGTCGGCCTGTTGGTCGGTCGTCGTCGCTGAGACGCGCCATGGTGCAGGCGAGCACGCGACCCGGGTTGGCGGAGCCGGTGGCCGAAGGCCGCGGCCCGGCTCAAGCCCGCGGCAACGAGGAGGCGCTGGCGGCTTGGAGCCGACTGCTCTCCGACCTCGGTGAAGCCGGAACGCACATGCGCACGTTGCTCTTGGTGCGGGCGGAACGCAGGAAGCTCCTGCTCCGCCGACTGGCGCAACGCGCGATCATGGGCGTCGTCGCGTTGCTCGCGCTGGGACCGCTGCTGCTCGCCGGCGTGGCCTATGCCGTCGTGGGGTGGTCCCAGCTGCTGCACGAACTCGCGGGCGGACGGAACTGGTTGGCGAACCTCGCCACCGGCCTCTCGATCTTGGCGCTGGTGGCGACCAGCGCCTGGTGGCTGCGCCACCGTGCGCGGCGTCGGGCCTTGGAGTCGTTCGAAGACGCGATGGGTCGCATCGCCGCAGGAGGTGGCCGATGAGCAGCGCGAAGCAAGGCGTGGAAGAGCAATGGTTGGCTGCGCGTGAAGCCGAAGCGCGCGCCGCATTGGCGCGTTGCCTCGAACGCTCGGCCGCGGACGCGGTCGATGCCTTGGGGCTGGACCGACGCTGGAAGGCGGATCCCTCGGTGCGCACGGCCTGCGGCACGGCGGCCGAGTTGCTCGCGAGCGACGCCGCGCTGGCGATGATCGAAGGCGGCCTCGCCGGCAAGGGCTCGCCGCTGGCACCCCTCGCCGGAGCGCTGCAAGGCGTGCTGCGCATCGCCGACGCCGCGGGTGTCGCGAGCGCGACGCTGGATGCGCTTGGCGCGAATGGCGGCGAGGCGCGACGCGGCAGCTGGCTCGACTGAACGACAAGCGTCCTCGACTCCCTGCGCGGCGATCCAACCCCGTCAGGGCACCCACTCGACGCGCAACGCGTTGCTGAAGTTGTGCCGATGAGGCGTGCAGTACGCCGGGTCCGCGTCGCGATACCAGACTTGGTAGTAGCGCACGCCCAGTCCTTCCGCGGCGATGCGGCCATTGGTGGACATGTTCAGGCCCGAAGGCGGCCAGGCGCAGACGCCGGTCTGCGTGCGGACCCTGCCAAGCCACAGGATCGAACCCGTGACGCAGCGCACGCCATCGCCCCACGCGACGCCCGCGCCACCTGCCATGGCAGCGGTGCCTTGGTAGAAACCCAGCGATGTCGCGCGCGGCAAGCCCTCGACGCGCAGCAACAACTCGTCGGCGAGCACGCTCGAGAAGCCGGTCGACGACAGGCGCGCGCCTGCCGCCACGCTGGAGTTCGGGCAGCCGGATCCAGGCGCGCCGACTCCGCACGGACACGCGCCCGAGTCGCCGAAGCACAAGGCGCGGCTGCGCTCCTCGCACGCATCCGGGCGCAGGTCGCCATTGATGTCCGCGCGCACGCCTAGGCGCACCGCGCACGCATCGAGCACCAAGTCCCCGTCGCAATCCTGTTCGCGTCCGCCCTCGAGTTGCACGGCATCGTCGACCTCGTCGCCGTCGCAATCGCGCGTGACATACAAGGTGTCGACGGCGCCGGCGGCGATGGCGATGCATCTCCTGACGGTGGTCGGGACGCTTGCTTGGCCATGGCCGTTCCAACCCCACGCCCGCACGGTGCCATCGGCGCGCAGCGCCACCGAGTGACGCTCGCCAGCGGCCACCGCCACGCACGGCCCGAGGTCCTCCGGCACGTTGCATTGGCCGTCGTCGTTGCGCCCCCAAGCCAGCACCGACCCGTCGAAGCGCACGGCGAGGCTGTGGTGCATCCCCGCGGCGATGGCGGCGACACCACCCGCGTTCAGCGCGCATTGGCCGTGCGTGTCGTCCCCGAAGCCGACCACATCGTGGTTGGAGAGCAGGAGCAACGTGTGCGCCCCGCCAGCCGCGATGGCCACCACGGCAGCTGGAACTGCGGGGACTTGGCACTGGCCATGATCGTCGAGTCCCCACGCACGCACGCGGCCGTCGGCCTGCAGGGCGACGCTGTGCCCGTAGCCGGCCTCCACTTGCACGACGGGTCCGAGATCGGGCGGCGGAGCCACGCCCCACTGCGCGCACGCGTAGGCGTTGGCGCACCAATGATCCAGCGAGCCGTCGAGGCGCAGCGCGAGCACATGTTGTTCGCCAACGGCCAAGTCCGTGTGCCGCGTGGCGCCGAACGGCCGCAGCGCGAGGCCCGTGTGGTCCCAGACCATGGTGCCACCGTCTGCGGCGATGGCGGCCGAGCGGTAGCGCCAGGCATCGACGGCCTGGACCAACAGCGTGTCGAGCGGCGCGACATGGGATCCGCCGCCGAGGCCGGCCGAAGCCAGCATGCCGGCCGGCATTGGAGCCTGGCCTTGGGCTCGGGAAACGGCTGCCGCGAGCGTCGCGAGGACCGCCGACAAGCACGACGACGCATGGATGAACCGGCGCATGGCGACTCCCCTTCGCTGCGGACGGATGGGACGGAGGCGCGCCGCCCACCGCTCGAAGCGGGTGGTGGACGCGGACGCGCGACCATGCTTGGAGGATCGGAGGCGCACGCCGCGAGCGATCAGGACTTTCGAGTTGCGCCGCGGAGTTTCCCCGCGCTGCGACGGAATCGCACCTTGTCAAGGATTCCAGACACGCTGGACTACGCACCTTGGCGCATCTCGAGCTCGGCCGCGCGGCCTGGACCCTTCAAGGGACTAGACGCGGCCTCGCCGGTAAGCTGTGGGCCATGCAAGCCTCGACGATCGCCCTGGCGGCCTTGATCTCGTCCCTGGCGGCCGCGTGCCGCGCCACGGGAACGGGCGGGGAATCCGCTCCGGCCGGCGAGCGTCCACGCGTGGTCGTCGCCGACCTATGCGTGTACGGAGCCACTTCCGCCGGCGTGGTCGCGGCCGTGCAGGCCCGACGCATGGGACGCAGCGTCGTGCTGGTCGACTGCGACGGTTGGGTGGGCGGCCTGACGACCAGTGGCCTCGGCGCCACGGACATCGGCAACAAGGAGGCGATCGGGGGCCTGGCGCGCGAGTTCTATCGCGCAGTCAAGCGCCACTACCGCGACGACGGGCATTGGACGCACGAGACGCGCGAACAGTACTTGGGCCTGGGCTACGGCCATCCGCGCGACGGTGACGCGGCTTGGACCTTCGAACCTTCGGTGGCGAGCGCCATCCAGGCTGATTGGCTGCGCGAGGCGCGCGTCGAACCGCTGCGCACGAGGCTCTCGCGGCCCCATCGCGGCGACAACCGCGCCAGCATCGACAAGCGCGAGGCGCGCATCGTCGCGGCGCGCATGGAGGATGGCACGCGCATCGAGGCGCGCATGTGGCTCGACTGCAGCTACGAAGGCGACTTGCTGGCCGCCGCTGGCGTGGCGTTCCGCGTCGGACGCGAGGCGAATGCCGAACATGGCGAGACGCTGAACGGAGTGCAGGTCGCGCAGGCCACCAAGCACCAGTTCGCGCACCCGGTCTCCGCGCGCGTGGATCCTTCCGACCCATCGAGTCCGTTGCTGCCCGGCGTCGAGCCAAGCGCTGGCTTGGAAGGCGGCGCCGACTTCAAGGTCCAAGCCTATTGCTTCCGCATGTGCGTCACGGATGTCGCGGCCAATCGCCTGCCCTGGCCCAAGCCCGCCGACTACGACGAGCGCGATTACGAGCTGCTGCTGCGGCACCTCGAAGCAGGTTCGACCATGGCGCCGTGGCACCCGCTGTGGATGCCCAACAGGAAGACCGACGCCAACAACAACGGCGCCGTGTCCACCGACTGGATCGGAGGCAGTTGGGAATGGCCGGAAGCCGCGCACGCGCGACGAGCCGAGCTGCACGCGGCGCACCTGCGCTGGCAGCAAGGCCTGATGTGGACGCTCGCCAACCATCCGCGCGTGCCGCGGACGGTGCGCGACGAAATCTCCGCCTGCGGACCGACGAAGGACGAATTCGTCGCCACCGGAGGCTGGCCGCCGCTCTTGTACGTGCGCGAGGCGCGTCGACTGCGCGGCGTCGCCACCATGACCGAGCACCACTGCATGTCGCGCGAAGTCGTGGACGACTCGGTGGGACTGGGCGCGTACACGATGGACTCCCACCACGTGCAGCGCCATGTAGACGAGCACGGCGACGTGCGCAACGAAGGCGATGTGCAGGTGCGGGTGCCGCGCCCCTATCCCATCGCGTGGCGGGCCTTGCTGCCGGAGCGCGAGCAATGTTCGAACCTCGTCGTCCCCGTCTGCGTCTCGGCGACGCACATCGCCTACGGGTCGATTCGCATGGAACCGGTCTACATGGTGCTCGGGCAGTCCGCCGCGACGGCGGCGTGCTTGGCGCTCGAGCGCTCGCTGGACCTGCACGAGCTGCCGTACGCGGACCTGCGCCGACGCTTGCTGGCCGACGGTCAAGTGCTCGAGTGGACCCCTTGACGGCCGGGGCCAGGGCGGGTCCGGCGGCCATGTTCCGTGCTTTCCGCCGGGAATCCGCCAAACTTGCGCCAAGGAGGGCGCGTCCCATGAACTTCGGACGTGGATTTCACGCCGCGAGAGGAAACCAAGATCGTCGTTCGGGGTTGTAATGGGACTACGCGCAGGCCGCAGTCGCGCGTACACGCCATGCACGCCACGCGCACCTTGGTGCTGATGCTGCTCGCCTGCGCTTGTTCGCCCGAGGTGGAGGAAGGTCGCTCCGCCGTCGTCGATCGGCCCGAGTTGAGCGCCCCTTCCGCCGCGTCGCAGGGGGACCGCGTCACCTCGTCCCTGTGGGAGGCTCGCGGGGGCCTCGCCGTGCTCCAAGTGCAGGCGGAGGCGCGACGCGAAGTCCACGTGGCCGGCGTGCTGGCGCAGATGCTCGATGGGCCAGCGGCGAAGTCGTTGCGCTTCGAACTTGGACGTGGTCGCCCCTTCGATGTCGTCAGGCCGCGGATGTTGATTCGCAGGGCCGACGCCATGGAGATCTAGTTGTGGCGCGGGGCGGAGCTCCTTCACTTCGCGGAGGTGCCGCTCGCCGCGAGCAGTGAATTGCAGGCAGCCACGATCGAGATGCCACTCTCCGTCGACACATCGCGGGCCGATGCGCTCGTGCTGCGCGTGCGTGGTGCGGGACCAGTGGTCTTCGCAGGCGTCGAGTTGCTGGAGATGCCGCTCGAGGATCGACTGCCCAGCGCGCAGCGCGGCGCCGAACTGATCGCCATCGGCGACGACCTGCGCCGCGGCGTAGGACTCTCCAGCAGGACGCCGCTGCGCTTCCACTTGTCGGACAAGCACGGCAGCGAGATCGGCTTCTCGTACGGCGTCCCCCAGGCCTTGCGTCGCCCGGCCGAGCCTCCCGTCCTTTCCGTAGTGCTGTCGCGGTCCGGCCACCCGGAGCGCAGGCACATCCTGCCGATCGAACGCGGCAGCGAGCCCACATCGTGGCACTGGGTGCGCTTGCCGCTCGGCGACAATGCCGGACACGAGCTCGATGTGCGCTTCGAGCTGGAGTCGCGCAGTGGCGCGCCCGAGCTGTGCGCCGTGAGCGAGCCCAAGGTGCTCACGCCGGGCGACGCCGCGCCGACGGTCCTGCTCGTCACCTCGGACACGCACCGCGCGGATCATCTGGGGGCGGCGGGCGGCAAGACGCGCACCCCAGTCCTCGACCGACTCGCCGGGCGCGGCGTGCTGTTCGAGCGTTGCTTTTCGACCACCAATGTCACCCTGCCTTCGCATGTGGCGATCCTGACCGGCCGCCATCCGCGCGACACAGGGATCCTCGACAACGACTCGCGGCTCGCCGAGGACGCGCCGACCTTGGCCGATGTCTTCCGCGAAGCGGGATGGCACACCATCGCGGCGGTGAGCGCGGGACATTTGGCCCATGAGTGGAGCGGCCTCGGCCAAGGCTTCGATCGCATGCTTCAGACGACGCGGCCGGATCGACGCGCAGGCGAGACGATCACCTTCCTGAACCGTTCCTTGGAGGAACTGGACGGACGGCCGCTGTTCGTTTGGCTCCACGTGTTCGACGCGCACACGCCCTACGCGCCGCCGCAGGGCGCGGCCGAGGCGTACTACGCGGGCGATCCGCTCGCGGCGCATCCTTCGGCGCGCCATTTGCCCGCAGAGCGCGTACCGCCGCACATGCACGGCGTCGTGGACGCGAACTGGGTGGTGGCCAACTACGACGGGGAGGCGAGCTACCTCGACGGAGAACTGGCGCGATTGTTCGACCGCCCGCGCATGCGCACGGCCATCGTGGCTTTCACGGCCGACCATGGCGAGAGCTTTGGCGAGCACGGCGTGTGGTGGGACCACGGCGAGCTGTATCCGCAGACCACGCGAGTGCCGATGATCCTCGCTTGGCTCGGAGCGCCGCCTGGCGCGCGCCGCGACGAAGTCGTGCTCAACAGCGACTTGGGTCGCACCCTGTTGGATTTGGCCGGTCTGCGCCAAACCCGCTTTCCGGGTCGCAACATGCTCGCCCAGGACCGGCAGGCCGAGCCGATCCACTTGATCTCGTCGCACGGCAAGTCGGCGGCGCTGGTCGATTGGCCATGGCAGTTGGTGCTGTCGCTCGTCGACCACCATCCCGACAGCCAGAGCTTGTCGCCGCTGAAGAGGCGTCACGCGGTCGAGTTGTACGACCTGCGCGCCGACCCGGAAGCGCTGGTGGACCTCGCCGACAAGGAGAAGGACCGCGCGCGCGACATGCGCGAGGATCTCGTGGCATGGCTGCGCCAACGCGAGCCACTGCGGTGGGGCCTGCGCAACTCGCGCGGTTCCGCCATGGCGGCCACCTTGCAGGCCTTGGGCTACGCCGGAACGGAAGCCGCGCCGGAGCAACACTCCGACGCGGCCCTGTTCCCTGGAAGCTGCGATTGCGCCGAATGCCTGCGCTGGCAGGACTCGCTGCGCTAGGCGCTCAAGGCGCCAGTCTGACCGCGAGATTCTCCTGCTGGACGACGAAGCTCGTCTGGCCACTGTGCCGTTCGGCCCCGGCCTGCGGCCAAGCCGTGACCGTCCAGCGTCCCTTCGGCAAGCCCGGGACGGTCAAGTGCGTGGCGTCGCTCGGCACGCGCAGGCTCCAGAAGGCCACCGGAGCATGCAGCTTGGAGGCGACCTCGGGCTGAAGTTCGAAGGTGACCAGGCGGACTGGCATGTCCGTCGGCCATTCGAGTTGGATGCGCGCTCCATCGGCGGCGTTGGACTCCTTCACGGTGGTGTTCGAGCCAGCCCTGAGGCCGACGCTGGTCAGCGTGCGCCGCTCGCCGGGCTCGGAGCCTTGGCTCGCGCGCGTGCATGCCAGCAAGGCCGCGCCCGCCGGCAGGTCGTCGACGCTGATCGTCGATTCGCCCGGTCCAGTCCCGCCCTCCGCCAACACCACGGTCGGAGCACCCTCGGCGTCGCAACCGAACAAGGTCCATTGCGTGTTCTGGCTGGTGTCGCCGAGCTCGCAGACGAAGCTCGCCGCGCGCTCGAGTCGGCAGGAGACCTTGGTGGTCTCCCCCGCCCGCGCCTCGACCACGCCGCGCGCGACGCGCCCATCGCTCGTCCGCGCGACGAAGCCGCTGGTGCCGGGCGCGAAGCCCGAGAGCGTCAACACGCCGTTCGAAGCCGTGCCGCGCCAATCGCGCTGCATGGCGCCTTGGCAGGTCATCGACAGGTCGACGCCGCCCTCGAGGCCGACGAAGGCGAACTCGACGCTGCCACGGATCGCCGTGGACGAAGCGGGCGGGAACACGAGGTCGATGGAGCCTGCGCCTGGTTGGACCTCGGCGATGGCGTGCGAGCGCAAGCCGACATGGCGCTTGGAGTCGATCACCGCCGTGACGCGCATGGAACCGTTCGGGTTGACGATCGGGCAAGCGGTCTGCGCGCCGTCCGACATCCACAAGCGCGCATGCGGCAATCCGTGCGCGGCCAGCGGACCGGCGTCGAGCACCTCGAGATGCGTGGGTTGCAGCACCTTGCCATCGGCGTCGATGCAGCGGATCGACAAGGGCTTGGCGTCGGCGGAAGGCAGCTCCAGGCGCACCTGCGCGAGTTCCTCGCCACGCATCGCGGTCGTGACGGCCCAACGTGCTCCGAGGTTGGCGTAGGCGACCAAGTTCGAGCCGCTCGTCGGCAAGCCCGCGCGGAACACGACCATGCCGCTCGAGTCCACCCGACCGGAGAGCAATCCGCGGGCACCATCGTGCTCGCTCCACGAGGCGACGAGCACCGATGTGCCCGTGGTCGCGGGCCGGCCTCCGTCGAGCACTTCCACGACGAGTTCGCTGCGCGTCGCAACCGACAGTCGCACCGCGTGGCTCGGCTTGGACAGGTCGACCACCTGGCGATGGACTTGCGCTCCT
>SXXH01000151.1 GCA_005789645.1 Planctomycetia bacterium | reverse complement strand
CTTCAGCTACTACGGCATGCGCGCGATCTTCACGCTGTACATGCTCAAGGCGCTGCTCCTCGACAAGGAGGAGGCCTCGCAGATCTACGGCAGCTACACCGGGCTCGTGTACCTGACGCCGCTGCTCGGCGGGTACATGGCGGACCGCTACTGGGGCAACCGCAAGTCGATCATCATCGGCGGCGCGCTGATGGCGGTCGGCCAGTTCTTCATGTTCGCCTCCGGCACCTTCTACCAGGACATCGGCGTGGCCAAGCCCCTGATGTTCACGGGCCTTGGCTTCCTCATCTTCGGCAACGGCTTCTTCAAGCCCAACATCTCGACGATGGTGGGCCAGCTCTACAAGTCGACCGACAAGCGTGTCGACAGCGCCTTCACGATCTTCTACATGGGCATCAACCTCGGCGCCTTCATTGCGCCGTTGGCCTGCGGCTACGTCGGCGACACCGGTCGCCCCGAAGACTTCCGCTGGGGCTTCCTCGCGGCGGGCATCGGCATGACTCTCAGCTTGGTCGTCTTCATCTGGTTGAAGAATCGCTTACTCGTGACACCCGCGGGCGAACAAATCGGTGCGGCGCCCAACACCGCGCGCCAAGCCAAGGCCGCTACGCAGGAACTCGCTGGCCAGTCCGGCTCGTCGACCGGTTCGCTGGTCTTGTGGCTGGCCGTCTTCGGCATCCTCTTCTTTGCCTTCTGGAAGGGCCTCGACTTCGATCTGATCGGCAGCTTCATCTTCTCGCTGACCATCGCCGCGCCGGGCTACATCATCTCCGACCGCTCGTTGTCGGGCGTGGAGAAGGCCCGCATCTGGGTGATCTACATCATCGCCTTCTTCGTGATCTTCTTCTGGGCGGCCTTCGAGCAAGCCGGTGCTTCGCTGACGTACTTCGCCGAGGAGCAAACGCAACGCGAGCTGTTCGGCAGCACGATCCCCGCCAGCTACTTCCAGTCGATCAACGCGGTGGCGATCGTGCTGCTAGCGCCGCTCTTTGTGACGATCTGGACGATGCTCGGCAAGCGCAACCTCGAGCCGTCGTCGCCCTACAAGCAAGCGTTGGGCTTGGCGCTCCTCGCTGTCGGCTACTGGGTCATCGCCCAAGGCGTCGAAGGCCTGCAGCCCGGCCAGCGGGTCTCGATGATGTGGCTCTTCGCCCTGTACCTGATCCACACCTTGGGTGAGCTGTGCCTCTCGCCCATTGGCCTCTCGATGGTCAACAAGCTCGCACCCGTCAAGTTCGCCTCGTTGCTGATGGGCGTGTGGTTCCTCTCAACCTCGGCTGCCAACAAATTTGCTGGCACGCTGTCCGAGTACTACCCCGAGGCCGTGGTCGCGATTGAACAGGTCGACAAGGTGCAGACCGAGAACGCCGAGTTCATCAAGAAAAAGGATGACGCCGGCAAGTTCACCTCTGAGGCCGCGAACCTGATCCCCGCCAATTGGAGCCGCGACAAGCGCGAAGTCGGCGGCGTCAAGGTGATCCCTCTCGAGAATCTGCAACTCGCAGCGATCGTCGATCCCGCCAAGAAGGACGCGATCCGGGCCTCGTTCGAGAAGTCGCTGGTGCCCAATCCCAAGGTGTTCGCGGGCTTCGAGATCTCGAACCTCTACCAGTTCTTCATGCTGTTCGTGTACATGGCTGGTGCCGCTGCTGCGGTGCTGTTCCTGTGTTGTCCCTTCCTCCTCAAGATGATGCACGGAGTGCGCTGATGGCGCAGGCCATGAAGGACGCGCAACTCCATCTGCGGCACGTCGCCGAGCGCCAGCGCACCACCGAGGCCGCGCTGGCGGCGGCGAACTTCGACGGACTGGTCCTCCAGTCCGGCGCGCCGTTCACCTACTTCGTCGACGACCAGGACGCGCCGCTGCGGACCACTCCGCACTTCGCGCACTGGTGCCCGCTCGAAGGGCCTTTCCACCTGCTCTACATCCGTCCCGGCGCGAAGCCGCGCCTCGTGCGGGTCGCGCCGGAGGACTACTGGTACGAACAAGCGCCGCTGGGCGAGCCGTTCTGGGCCGGATCCTTCGAGGTGATCGAGGCCCCGGATGTCAACCAGGCTTGGGATCGGCTGGGCGTGTCGCGGCACGCCGCCTACATCGGCGACCAACCCGATTCCGCCGAGGCCCACGGCATCCTGCGCGACGCCTTGAACCCCGAGTCGCTGGTCAAGCGGCTCGACTGGGAACGAGCCACGAAGAGCGAATGGGAGATCGCCTGCCTCGAGGACGCCGAGGCGAAGGCCGCGCGCGGCCACCACGCGGCGCGCGAGGCCTTCATGGCCGGCGGTTCGGAGCTCGACATCCACCACGCCTACACGCGGGGCGTGGGTTGCGTCGATCGCGAACTGCCGTACGAGACGATCGTGTGCCTCGACGAGAAGGGCGCCATCCTGCACTACTGCGGCAAGCGTGCAGGCGTGTCGGGCAAGGTGCTCTTGATCGACGCGGGCGCGCGCACGCACGGCTACTGCTCCGACATCACGCGAACTTGGACGAACTCCAAGGCCGATCCGCGCTTCGCGGCGCTGGTCGCCGACATGGACAAGCTGCAGCTGGAGCTCGTCGAACGCGTCAAGCCGGGCATGCCCTACCTCGACCTGCACCATGGCGCGCACCTCCTTCTCGGAGACCTGCTGCACCGCCACGGCCTTGTCAAGCTGGCCGGCGCGGAAGCCGTCGATGCCGGCCTCACGACGCCATTCTTCCCGCACGGCCTCGGGCACTTCCTCGGCATCCAGGTGCACGATGTGGGTGGACGCCAGAAGAACCCGGAAGGTGGAGTCGTGCCGCCGCCACGCCAATACCCGTACTTGCGCACGACGCGCACGATCGAGGAAGGCCACGTATTCACGATCGAACCCGGGCTGTACTTCATCGAGATGCTGCTGCGACCGTTCCGCTCGGGCGCGAAGGCCGGGCTGTTCGATTGGAAGCTGATCGACCAGCTCGCCGGCCACGGTGGCATCCGCATCGAGGACAACATCCTCGTCACCAGGTCCGGCGGCAGGAACCTCACGCGTCCGAGGATCTGAGGCGACGCCGCGGCGAGGTACGCCAAGCCCTTCGAGCCCCGCCCGGCCAGCGCCGCGGCGGGGCTCGACGCTTTCCGGCCATGCGCGCTTGGTTGAGGGCGCGCGACAGGCGATCCTTGCCGCATGGCGCACGCCGGACTCCTGCATCGCTTCAACATCAACCTCGCCGACGCCGACCGCGGCGTGTACGAGACCTTGGAGCTGCGCACGGCGATGCACGCCTCGGAGTCCGAACTGTTCCTGATGGCGCGCGTGCTGGGCTACTGCCTGTGCCACGAGGAAGGCATCGCCTTCGGCCGCGGCCTGTGCGAGCCCGACGAGGCCGCCATCGGCGTGCGCGACGCGACCGGGCGCATCGTGCATTGGATCGAGGTGGGCATGCCCGCGGCGGATCGGCTGCACAAGGCCATGAAGGCCGTGGGCAAGGTCACCATCGTCCCGCACAGGCCGCTGCGCCTGCTCGAGCGTTCCCTCGAAGGCCAGACGATCCACAAGGTCGAGGAGATCGAAGTGCTCGTGCTCGACCAGCAACTCCTGGCGGCCGTGGCGGCCAAGCTCGAACGCAACGAGAAGTGGGATCTGACCGTGACCGACGGCACGATCTTCCTCGTGCGCGGCAACGAGTCCTTCGCCGGCGCGGTCGAGCGCACGCGGCTTTTCCGCGAGGCCGACGAAGCGTAGTCTCGCGGCGATGCTCGCCGCCCTCTTCGCCTGCGCGCTGTCGGCCGTCGCGGTTCCCGCCGCGCCGCGTCCGCAAGCGTCCACCACGCCCGCCGCCAGTCCCGCGCCGCGCGCGGCGGACTTCGGACCGCGCTTGGCGCAAGCCATGCAGGACCGCGCCGCCGTCGTGCCGTTCCTGCTGGACGCCGGCGCCGCGCTCGAGCGCATGCAAGGCCGGGAGCGACAGATCCTGGGCGACAGCCTCGAGCCGCTCTTGCAGCGCGTCTACTTCTCGGCGGAGCGCTTCCCGGGCGACGAGCTCGTCGGCGTGCGCGTGCACGAGGTCAAGAAGGGCGACACTGGTGGCAGGATCGGCGAGCGCCACCGCTTCGGGCATGGATTGCTGGCGCGCTGGAACGCGAAGTACGACGAACGACGCTTGTCGGTCGGCCAGAAGCTCAAGGTGGTGGCCTTCGCGCGCGGCGAGCTGCAACTCGTCGTCGATCGCGGCATCTACCGCCTGTCGGCTTGGCGCGACGCCGAGGGCGTGCGCACTCCGCTGCTGTTCACCCCGGTGGGAGTGGGCGCGAGCGATTCACCCACGCCTCTCGGCTCGACCACCGTGGTCGAGCGCGTGCGCAATCCGTCGTGGACCCACCCGACGACGAAAGTGACGTACGCGCACGGCGATCCGCGCAACATCCTCGGCGGCATCTGGATCGAATTGGACGCCAAGCCGCTGGGCAAGTCCGGCATCGGCCTCCACGGGTACACAGGCGCGCCGACCAAGGACTGGCTCGAGCAACCAGGTTCGCACGGCTGCGTGCGCCTGCAAGCCACCGACTGCGACCGCGTCTTCCACCTCGCGCTCGAAGGCACGCGCGTGCTGCTGCGCTGAGGCGCCATGCAAGGCCTCGTACTCGCCATGCTCGGCGGCGCGCTCGGCTCCGGCCTGCGTTGGCTGGTGGCGGTCGGGTGCGCGGCACGCGGCCTCGATCGGCTGCCATGGGCGACCTTCGCAGCCAACCTCGTCGGCTCGCTCCTGATCGGCGTGCTGGCGCGCCTCGCCGCGGAACCCGCGCGCCTCGGCGAACCCATGCGCGTGCTGCTGGTCGTCGGAGTGCTGGGCGGCTTCACCACCTACTCGAGCTTCAACGAAGAGGTGCTGCGCCTCTTGCGCGATGGCGCGACGAGCAAGGCGCTCGGCTACGCCGCGGCCACGATGCTCGCCTGCCTCCTCGCCGGCGCCGTCGGCCATTGGCTGGCGGGGCTCGCCACGCGCGGCGCGTAAGTCCGCGCTACGATGGCACGGCTTGCTGCACGCCATCCGACGCCTGCGCGAACTGGGCGCGCGACCTTCGCACGAGCAACGCTTCCTCCGGCGTTGGTTGGCGGGCGCCGATCCGCGCGATCCCTCGGGCAAGCGCGAGGTCATGTGGCCCAAGCGCGTCGAGGAGGAGCTGTCGGCGATCCACGGCGAGCTTGACGCCATCGCGCGCGTCGAAGAGCGCGTCGAAAGCGCCGAATCCGGCACGCGACTGTTGCTGCGCCTCGCCGACGGCAAGTCCGTCGAGAGCGTGCTCCTGCCGCGCGACGGCGCCTGCGTCTCGTCCCAGGTCGGCTGCGCCGTGGGCTGCACCTTCTGCATGACGGGACGCTCGGGGCTGATCAGGCAACTGACGGCCGACGAGATCCTCGCGCAGGTGGTCGTCGCGCGCCGCGCGGATCCGCGCCTGCGCCGCGTGGTGTTCATGGGCCTGGGCGAGCCGTCGCACAACTGCGAGGCGGTGGTCGAAGCCATCGACGCCTTGGCGCTGTCCGGCGGCTTTCCGCACAAGAACCTGTGCTTCTCCACCGTGGGCGACGCCACGATCTTCGACCGACTGCTGCAACGCGCCGTCAAGCCCGCCGTGGCGCTCTCGCTCCACTCGACCTTCCTCGACAAGCGCTCGAGCCTCGTGCCGCGCGGAGCGCGCATCGAACCGCGCGCGCTGGTCGAGGCGGCCGAGTCCTACGCGCGCGCCACGACCTACCCGATCCTCGTGCAATGGACGCTGATCGAGGGCCTCAACGACGGAGACGACGAGCTCGAAGGCCTGATCGAGCTGTTCCGCGGCAAGTACGCGCTGGTCAACCTGATCCCTTGGAACACGGTCGAAGGCGTGGGTTACAAGCGTCCGGGCGTCGAACGCGCGCGCGCCATGTCGCAGCGCCTCCACCAGGCGGGCATCCTGTGCAAGTTGCGGCGCAGCGCGGCGCAGGATGTCGATGGCGCCTGCGGCCAACTGCGCGCTCGCGCCGAGGACGGCACGCCTCTTTCTCGCGCCCGCCCGGCGCCCGGACCGAGCTAGACGCCGCGACGGGTCGTGCGCGGCGGACCGGACGGCTTCTTGCCGCGCGACTTGCCGCCAACCTTGGCAGCCGGCTTCTTCGCCTTCCCCGACTTCGCGCCGCCCTCGCTTGGCGCTCCATCGGCGCCTTCCTTGGTTCCCGCGGCGCGCCAACCCTTGGGCGGCGGCTGCTCGATCATCTCGTAGAGGAACCGCGAGGCGTGCGACTCCACGCGCGTGCCGAACTTCGAGCGCGTCTTGGTCACGCTGACCGTCAGGTGGCGCTGGGCGCGAGTGATGCCGACGT
Source organism: Planctomycetia bacterium (assembly GCA_005789645.1). Taxonomy (GTDB): domain Bacteria; phylum Planctomycetota; class UBA1135; order UBA1135; genus SXXH01. The sequence goes on along the minus strand of SXXH01000151.1, from coordinate 940 downwards.
ACATCAACCTGCGCTCCTCCTCGACGGTGTCCTCCGCCACTGAACGGCCATGCGGCAGGATGCCTTCCTCGACCCCGATCAAGTACACGCGCGGGAACTCGAGCCCCTTGGCCGCGTGCAAGGTCATCATCATGACGGCGTCGCGCTTGGCCTCCTTGTCCTTGTCCTTGCGATCCTGGTCTTGGAGGGCGAGCGCCTCGAGGAACGACGCGAGACCTGGCTTCTTGGCGCGACGCACGTGGTTCTCCGCGTAGTCGAGCACCTCCAGCACGCCAGCCCAACGCTCCTCGCGCGTCGCAGGGTCGGGGTAGCATCGATCCACCTCGGCGCGATAGTCGACTTCGTCCAAGAGCCGCCGCATCCATCCCACCAAGTTGGCGGTCGGCTGTTCGGCGCCGAGGCGCGCCAGCTTTTCCTGCAGCGAGTGCACCGCGTAGGCCGCGGCCTCCGACAGACCCTCGATCTCCTTGGCGTGCTCGAAGGCCTGCACGGCCGACAATCCGCGCGTGGTGGCCCACTCGACCGCGCGCTCGATGGTCGCCTTGCCCACGCCGCGCGGCGGACAGTTGACGACGCGCAGGAACGACATCTCGTCCTCGGGATTGGCGGCCAACCGCAGGTAGGACACGACGTCGCGCACCTCCTTCTTGTCGAAGAAGGACATGCCGCCGACGAGCGTGTACGGCACGCCACGCGCGCGGAACTGCTGCTCGAAGGGCCGCGGCTGCGTGGCGGTGCGGAACAGCACGGCGAATTCGGAGTGCTTCCACTGCTTCTTGGCGACGAGTTGCGCGACTTCGACGGCCACGTGGTCGGCCTCGGCCTGTTCATCCTCCATGCGCAGCAGCACCAGCGGCTCGCCCGCGCCCAGCGCCGAGCGCAAGGTCTTGCCGAGGCGACCGGGGTTGTTGCGGATGACCTTGTTGGCGGCATCCAGGAT
>SXXH01000150.1 GCA_005789645.1 Planctomycetia bacterium | reverse complement strand
GGTCGCCTTCGACCGCCTCGATCGTCGGGCCGTGGACGCGTCCGTTGTAGCCGTAGCAGCGCGCCGCGAGACCGCGCGCGAACTCGTGCTCGACCGCCTCGGCCACGAGGTGGAACACCTTGACGCCTTCGACCATGCGCCAAGGCAGGCTCGCGCCGTTGGGCGTGACCACTGGTCGCCGCGGGCCGCTCCTCGGCGCCGCTCCGGGGTGCTCGATCCCGCGTCCCCTCGTCGCGTTCGCTTCGGGGTCCGCAGCCTCCCGAATCGAGGGCGCTTCGTCGAGTCGAGAGGCGGCGCGCAAGGCGGGGGCCGCGGCCGCCGCCACCAAGGTGGCGCGCAGCACGTCGCGACGTGTGCTGGTCATGGCGTGTGGGTGCTCCAAGGAAGGGTGCGCGCCGCGGCGGTGCTCATGGGGGTGGGCATGCGGGTCAATGCCCCGCGACTTCGTCCGCCGCGTCGTAGGCGCCGTGGTCGGATGCGTCCGGCGCGAGTCGCGCGCGCGACAGGCTGCCGGCCTCGAGTTCGGCGAGGTCCAGCCGCGCGAGGCGCAGCTCGTGGCGCAGGCGCGCCGCTCGGCGCTCGGCCTCGAGTTCGCGGATCCGCGCGCGCAGCACGTCGAACGCGCCCACCTGCCTCGCGTTGAAGTTGCGCAGGGTCTCTTCGACGAGGCGCCGCTCGGCCGGCACCAGCAGGGTGCGGGCTTGCAGTTCCGCTGCGCGCAGGCCGCGCACGCGTTCGCGGAAGGTGCGCGCAGCCGAGCGCACATCGACGGCCAACACCCACAACTCGTGCTCGGCCTGCGCGAGTCGCGCTCCGGCCGCCACGCGTGCAGCCGAGCCGCCATCGGCGAGCGGCAAGGCGAGCTCGAGCTTGGGACCCAGGCCGAAGGAATCGGAGCCAGCGTCCTGCTTGGCGGCCAAGCCCACGCTGGCCTCCGGGGAGAACGACTCGACTCCGTCGATGCCGGCCGCCTGGGCCAAGGCGTCGAGCCTGGCGCGCGCGACCGCGAGGTCGAGCGACGCGGCCACCGCCCGCGACTCGATGCCGGCGAAGTCGTCCGCCCGCTCTTCGACCTTGGTCGTCGCGAGCTCCCAGTCGATGGATTCGCCCCACAAGCCTGTGGCGCGGTTGAGCGCCTCGCGCGCCTCGAACCACGCTTGTCGCGCGTCGAGGTGCAGCGCGGCGCGGCGCGCCGTGGCGGCGGCTTGGCTGGCGGCCTCGGCCGGCGTCGCGTTGCCCGCGGCCACCAGGTCCTGCATGAGTTCTTCCGCGGCGCGCGACGCGGCGAGTTGCGCGGATCTCTGGTCGAGTTCGGCGCGCGCGAGGCTGGCCTTGGCGTGCGCGCGCCGCGCGTGGAAGGTGGCGTCGACGAGCATGCGCACCACCTCGTGCTCCAATGCGCGCAGTTCGGCGTCCGCCTTCGCTTGGCGCAAGCGCAGCGAGACGACTTGCCACACGGGTTGCGCCAAGCCCAGATCGACTTCGGTGCCGTCGTCCAGCTTCACCAAGCTGGCGTCGAGCGTCGGAGTGGCCCAAGCCGCCGCCGCCACCGCATCCGCGGCGCCCGCGTCGAGGCGCGCCAGTCGCGCCTGCACGCCTTGGTGAAGTCCCAGCGCGAGTCGCGCGCAATCGTCTTCGTCCAATCCGTCGTGCAAGAGCTCCTGCACCCTGCACGGCGCGTCGATGGGCGGCGCGGCCGGCGGCCAACCAAGTCGCTGCGCGGTCGCCTCGCCGACGCGCTCGCGCGCTGCGTGCGCCGAGTCACGGGCCGACAAGCATGAAGCCGCAAGCAAGCCCGCGGCCAGGATGAGCGTGCGCAGTTGGATCACGCGACTTGAGGCGCTCATCGCCCACCGCCTGCTTCGCTGCTTCGGGCTTCGTCCAAGCTAGTCGCCGCAGCGTCTCCTTCAAGTTGCGGCACGGGAGCCTCGTCGGCGTGCGACGATGCTGGATGGTCCGGGCCAGGTTCCGGCCGCGCTGGCACTGCCCGGCAGCCGATCAGGGCCGAGTAGACGACGGCCAATGCCAAGCAAAGGTGCGCGCGCGAGTTCTTCTTCACAAGTGCTCGCATGTCACTGCTGCCCGAGGCCGCCGCCTTTGACGCCCTCGCCCGCCGCACCCTCGCCCTTGGCGCGTTCGGCCGCCTCCTTCGCGCGCAAGGCCTCATCCTGCTTGGCGCGGATTTCCAAGGCCTTCTGCAAGGACTTCTTGGCGTCCTTCTTGTATTCGTCGAGCACGCGCGGCGACGACAAGCGCACGATGCGGCCTTCGTGCACGACGATCGTGTTCTTGGCCACGGCCTCGCCCGTCACGGGACAAGTGGCGTTCTCCACATCGAACAGCTTGGGATCGAGGAGCTTGGCCAATGTGGCTTGCGCGTCTTCGACTGCGCGCGCGCCGGCCTCCTTGTCGGCCACCTTGAACTCGCGGCCTTGCAGCAGCACGAGCACCGGCTCCTTGGGCGCGCCCTCTCCCTCGAGCTTGCGTCCCGTGACGGGGCAGACGGTGTTCTCGATCTTGGTCGTGGTCGGGTACGAGGCCTTGTAGTGCGGTTCGACGTCGCTCTGGATGTCCTTCACGCACGCCTTGCAGCAGATGTAGATGCGTCCGTACTTGGTGTCGGTGTGCAGGCGCGTGCTGATCGGCTTGCCCATCACGGGGCAAGTTGGATTGGGCCAGGCGGGGACGACCACTTCGGTCGCGGCCGGCGCGGGCTTGGCGGCTTCTTGCCGCGCGAGCGCGGACGAGGGTGCGGCGGCGAGGGTCGCGGAGGCGACGACGAGAGCGACGACGGGAGCGACGACGGGAAGCAGGCAGGAGGGGATGCGAGCGTGTGCGAGTTGCATGGCGAGTCCCTGGCATTCGTGGAGTGGAGCCGTCGCTGCGACTGGACGGCGGGGTGGAGCGGCGCGCACGCGCACGCTCGCGCGCGTCGGTCGGGCGACGCGCCAAGGTCGGCGCCAAGGCTTGCTTGGCGCATCCACGAAGCTCACAAGCGCAATGGGGCGCCCGGCGTGCCGGGCCGCTCGCCGGGAGCTGGTCCTGGCGGAAGCGCGCGCAGGTCGTCGACGATGCGCGGTACGCAAGCAGGTGGCAGGCAGGCGCGCGCGAAGACCGGCGCGAGGCGCGCACCCTTCCACGCGGGCCAAGCGCAGTTCCGCGGGCACGGTTCGTCGTGCGACGGACTCTCGACGGTGCAGCAGCACTCCGTCTCGCGCGCGGACTCGTCTTGGTCCGAGGTCGTCGACTCGCCCGCGCAGCACGATTCGTCTTGCGCTTCGCTCGTGGTCGCATCCGCCGGCACCATGCAGCACGCGTCCGCCTCGAAGCTCAAGGCGCAGCCGCACAAAGGCAGCGCGATCCCGGACGGAAGGATCCATCCAGGCAGCAAGCACGCGAAGAGCAACCAGCGGACCAGCATGGCGGTGGCGCGTCTTCGCGCCGTCCAGCGAGTCTAAGCCAAGCCTCGTGATCCTGCCATTCCGGACGGTTCAAGGGACGCGTTGATCCGCGGAGTGCCGTCCTGGGCCGCCGGCTCGGCTCTCCACCCTCGTCCCGACGGCCTTGCGGGTCCGTGCGCGTTTCAGGCGGGCGGCGGCGCGAGCGCATCCGCCGGCGCGGGCCCTGGCGCTCAGGGAGCAGCCATTCGGCTGGTGTGCGCCAGTCGCGCCAATTGGCGGTCGTGCAGGCGCGGCAGGAGGATCAAGGCCGTGCCCGCGCCGATGGCGCACCACAACATGTCGCTCTGCGTGTCCCAGGCGTAGCCTTGGGTGCCGAGGAATGCTTCCGCCGCTTCGCTGGACACGAGCGCGGCGGCCCATTCGATCAACTCGTAGACCGCCGACAAGGCCAGCGCGAAGCACAGGACGAGGAAGGCCAACCAGCCACCTTGCTTGAGCGGCGAGGTGCGCACGATCAACTCGCGCGCCAGGATCGCCGGGCCGAAGCCCTGCCAGAAATGCCCGAGCTTGTCGTAGTTGTTGCGCGACTGCTCGAACCACTCGCGCACCCATTCGCCCGCCGGCACCAAGGCGTAGGTGTAGCGTCCGCCCACGCACAAGATGACCATGTGGATGGCGGCGACCAGCCAAGCGAGGCGCGTCAAGGGAAAGCGACGCGTCGTCGCCAGCAACACGACGAGGCCGACCATCGCCGGCATGGTCTCGAGCACCCAAGTCAGGCGATCGTGCGGCGCGACGCCCGACCAGAGCAGCACGGCCAGCACGATGGTCGCCAGCCAGGCGCGGAAGGCGGCGTCGCTCGCGATCATTGCTCGTCCTTCCGGCGGCCGCGCGTGTCGAGCGTGCGCTCGACCTTCAGGTGCAACACGCGCTCCAGTTCATCCTGCACCTCGCGTCCTTCGAGGATCCCCAGCGCCCTCGCGATGGCCTCGAAGGTCGACAGCCGCTCGGCTTGCGGATGCTTGCGCAGTTCGAAGCGTCGCGCCGGACCATCGGGCAGGCGCACGGCGACGAGCCGCGCCAGCGGCGCTTCCTTGGTCGCCATGCGCCGAGTCTGGCGCCAGTTGCCGTCCGGCACCACCAGCGTCGCGGGACGTTCGCCGACCAAGTCGCGCGTCAACTCGACCGCGCCTTCGACGGGGGACAAGAGCAGTGTCGCGCGCCCGGCCTCCTCGAGTCCTTCGTACTGCACGCGGTCCTCGGGCCTACCCACGGCGCGCAGCTCTCCGCGCGCCAAGGTCAACGGCACCAGCCGCGCCGTGCCCGTGGTCTTGTGCACCTCGCGGCGATGGACGAGCACCACCACCTTCGTGCGGGTGTCGATGCGACGCGCCTCGTCGCACAAGCACATGGCGACCGGCAAGGCGCAACGCCCGCAGCGCGGCGCCACCGTGCGGCTGCGAAAGGGCGCGATGCCCTCGGGCTTGTGCTCGTGCGCTTCCGACCCGTGGCCCACGCCGCGCATCCTACGCGCGGGGCGATCCCGAGGTCGCGTCCCATCGACCGCGTCGCGCGGCTAGGATGCGCGGCATGCGCCTCGCCTTCGTCTTGCCGAGCTTCGCCATCGGCTTGCTTGCCGCCTGCGGGCCGCAGGAGCGCGCAGCCGAGCGAGACTCCGACGCCCAGCCCGGCCCCGAGTCCGCGCCTCCCGGCATGGCTTGGATCCCGGCGGGCGAGTTCGACATGGGTGGAGTGGGGCCCTTGGCGCGCGCGGACGAGTTCCCCGTGCATCGCGTGCGCTTGTCGGGGTTCTGGATCGATCGCACCGAGGTGACGAACGCGCAGTACGCGGCCTTCGTCGCCGCCACCGGCTACACGACCGTGGCCGAGCGGCCCATCGACTGGGAAGTGTTGCGGCGCCAACTGCCCGAGGGCGCGCCCAAGCCCGACGAGTCGCAGTTGCAACCGGGCTCGCTCGTCTTCGTGCCGCCCGAGGCCCGACCGGACTTGGCGGACTACGCTGGTTGGTGGCGCTGGACGCCCGGGGCTTCGTGGAAGCATCCGAGCGGGGCGGGAAGCACCATCGTCGGCAAGGACGACGAGCCCGTGGTGCACATCGCGTTCGCGGACGCGCAGGCGTACTGCGCGTGGGCCGGCAAGTCGCTGCCCACCGAGGCGCAATGGGAGCGCGCGGCGCGTGGTGGACTCGACGGCCGGCGGAACGCGTGGGGCGACGAGCCCATCGACGCGCGCCGCGCCAACACCTGGCAAGGCGAGTTCCCCGTGTCGAACACGCGCGCCGACGGCCATGTCATGGCCGCGCCTGTCGCGAGTTATCCGCCCAACGGCCACGGCTTGCACGACATGGCCGGCAATGTGTGGGAATGGTGCTTGGACCTCTACGCCGAGGACGCCTACGCGCAAGCCGTGGCCGCCGCCCACAGGGAGACCTTGGTCGATCCGCGCGGCCCCGCCCAAGCGCGCGACCCGCGCAACCCGCGTTCTCAGGACGCGCGCGTGCAGCGCGGTGGCTCGTTCCTGTGCAACGACTCGTACTGCGCTTCGTACCGGCCGAGCGCGCGCATGTCCTGCGCGCCGGACACGGGTTCGTCGCATGTCGGGTTCCGCTGCGTGCTCGAAGTCCCCTGAGGAAGAGCATGGAAGGACCGGCACGCCGGCCGTGGCGTCGCGGATGACGCGAGCGACGAACGACGCGGGGCCGGTCTACCGCCGGCCCCGCTTCGCGTCCATGGAAGCCACGCCGATCAGGTCGCAGCCTTCTCCGTCTTCTTGGGCGCGACCCAGAAGCGCCCATCCGAGACATCGACCACGGCGACATGCCCGCGTTGGAGGCGACCGGCGAGGATCGCGTCGGCGAGCAGGTTCTGCACGTGCTTCTGGATGGCGCGCTTCAAGGGACGCGCGCCGTACTCGTCGCTCCAGCCGAGCCTCGCGAGCTCGTCCAGCGCCGCCACGGTCAGCTCGAGGCCGATCTCCTGCTCGGCGAGGTGCTTCCCGATGCGCGCCACCTGCACGTTGGCGATGGCGCGGATCTGCTCGGGCTTGAGCG
>SXXH01000149.1 GCA_005789645.1 Planctomycetia bacterium | reverse complement strand
GCTCGCGGCGGCCTCCGTCGATCCGCTGCGCGCGCATGCGGCGTGGCGCGCGCTGTCGTGGCTCGCGGAGTGCTCGGGAGACACCGACGAGGCGCTGCGCTTCGTCGACCTCGCGCTCGAGGCCAGCCCGTCCGACTTCTGGTCGAACTTCCAGCGCGGTCGATTGTGCGCGGACAAGGACGACCTCGACGGAGCGCTCGAGTCGTTCCGCGCCGCGCTGGAGGTCGAGGTCGAGTCGACCGACGCGCTGGTGCAGCTGGGCGCCTTGAGCCTGCGGCGCGGCGAGCGCGAACAGGCGCTGCGCTACCTCGATCGCGCCACGCAGCTGGAGTCGACCTGGTCGGTGGCGTGGACCTTGCGCGGCTTGGCGCAACTCGAGTCGGGAGCCCTCGCGGACGCGGAGGACTCGTTCAAGCGCGTGCTGGCGCTGGACAGCGACGAGCCGGCTTCGCGCAACGGCATGGCGTGGTGCCAGTACCGTCGCGGCGACTCGGTGGAGGCCATGGCGCGCCTGCGCGAACTAGACGACAACCGCCGCGCGCTCCCCGAAGGCGATCCGCACCGCGCCTGGGCTCGCGGCCAGATCGAACGCATCGCCGACCACCTCGAGAAGCAGGTCTGGACCGACCAGTTCGAGCGTCGCCAGCTCATGAACGGCTGGGAGACCCAAGAGGCCTCCGGACCGCTCGTCACCATCCTTGACGGAGTCGTCTCCATCTCGGGCCAGTTCAAGCAGGATGGCCGCTCGCGACTGTGGCAGCGCCGCAGCGCGAACGACTTCGTCTCGATCGAGGCGCGCATCACCGTGCGCGAGGGGACCAACGCCCGCGTCGGCATGTTCGTCGCGCGCGAGTCGTCGCGCCAAGGCGAGCCGCAGGTCGAGGCCGAGGTCGTGGTGGCGCGCCACAACGAGCCGGGCAAGGACACGGTGCAGACGCGCATCGTGAAGCAGCGCGGCGAAGACCAGCTGCCCTACGCGGACGCGACCGGCTTCCGCTGGCCGATCGGCAAGCCGGTCGTCGTGCGCATCGAGCGCGTCGGCGACGCCTCCAGCACCAAGGTCAACGTGCTCTTCGACGGTGTCCCCGTCGTCGTCGGGCGCGCGCTGCCGTCCCTGGGCCGGACCAACAACGAGCTCAAGCTCGGGGTGTTCGTCGAAGGCCAGACCGGACGTTCGGCCGGGGTGGACATCGACGACGTCGACATCGTCTTCCGCAAGCGCTGACACGAAGGAGCCCCGCGCAGGCGCGGGCGAGGAGCCGCGAACATGGCAGCACACACGAACGCCTTCCGCCGCCGCGCGGGCTTCACGCTCATCGAGCTCCTGGCCGTGCTGGTGATCCTCTCGATCCTGATCGTCGTGCTCGTGCCGCGGCTCGCGGGTTTTGGCGAGCGCGCCAACGAGAAGGCGACCAAGGCCTACCTGGCCCAGCTCGACGTGGCCATCGCCGAGTACGAGAACCGCTTCGGCGACTATCCTCCCTCGCACTTCCGCGACGAATGGGGCGCGCCACCCAACGGCACGAACCTCGGCGCGGAGGCGCTGGTGGTGTCGCTTTGGGGCAAGGACTGGGGCGGCACCGGCCTCGCCGAGGACAAGCTCTGCAACTCGGACGGCGACGAAGCCAAGCGGCAACTCGCGCGCTTCGAGAAGCCGGACTTGTTCGAGCTGAAGGACTCGTGGGGCAACCCGATCGCGTACTTGCATCGCCGCGACTACGGTCGGGAGGACGCCTACGTCACCGAGGACCCCGACACGGGAGAGGAGCTCGAGACGAACCTGAAGGCCAAGCGCAATCCGACCACCGGCGGCCCGCAGCGCGCCGGCAAGTACCAGCTCGTGTCGGCCGGTCCGGATGGACGCTTCGGCACCGACGACGACGTCTGCAACTTCGACACGCAGCCCGCCGAGGACGGGGGCTGAGATGCGCACGGCCGGCCCGAGGACGGTGCGCCGCGCGCCGGCCGCCGCGCGCCGTCGCGCGGGCGGCTTCACGCTCGTCGAGCTCTGGCTGGTCGTGGCGCTGCTCGGCTTGATGATGGGCCTCGGACTGGGCTTGTTCGCGCGCCTCGACCTCGGCGAGCGCGTCGTGCGCTCGCAGGTCGTCTCCCAGCTGCGCGCTGCGCGCAACCACGCCGTGGCGCGCCAGGCGAGCGCCAATGTCGAGCTCGACGCGAAGGACGGCATCGTGCGGCCTTCGGGCCTGCGCGTGGTGGGCACCTTCCAATTCGAGGATCCCTCGTTGGAGGGCGCCCTCGGCCAGTTGCCCTCGATGATCGGCGGCCGGCAGGTGGACGACGGCTGGCAGGGGCGCGCGATCGATTTCGTGGGCGAGCCCGATGGCGCGCATGTCGCGTGGCCGGTGCACCAGGACGGCGCGTGGAACCCGCGCCACGGCTGGTCGATCTCGCTGGCTGTCAAGTATTCTGGACAAGATGGCGGGTCGTTGCTGGCGTTGGGCGAGTCCTTGGGCATCGGGCTCGGCGGCGACGGGTCGTTCTCGGCCTGGTTCGCGCCGGAGCTCTTCGACGAGGCCGGCGAGACGCGCCGCGGCGGCCGCGTGTCGCTGTCGAGCGCTCCGGGTGTGGTGCCGCGGGGGCGGTGGGTCGTGCTCGAGGCGCGCTACGACCGCGTGCGCTTCGAGTTGTGGGTCGATGGGGCGCGCAGGGCGCACATCGCCGAGGACGCGCCCGTCTGGCCGCCGGAGGGGCCGTTGCGGCTTTGCCCGTCGCAGGTGCCCTTCCGCGGCGCGGTCGATCGGCTCGTGGTGGCTTGCGCGAGCCGCGACGACGGCTACCAGCTGCCGCAAGGCGCGCGCCTCGACCCGGCCGGTCCGTCGCTGGTGCGCTTCGCCCCGGGCGGCATGCTCGATCGATCGATCCACCAGGAGCCCGTGCGGATCCGCATCCTGAAGGACGAGGCGCCGGAGGAAGTCGTCGTGGTGCAGATGTCGGGGGCGGTCGAATGAAGGTCCTCCATTCCCGACGCGTCGCGCGCGCGCGACGCGGCATGGCCTTGATGGTCGTGCTGCTGGTGCTGCTGGCGCTGCTGGTCTTGTGCGCGCCCTTCCTCGCTTCGGCGCGCGACGCCGACCGGGCCTCGAGCCAACAGGCGGATCGCGTCGAGGCGCGCCTCGCCTTGGACGCGGCGTCGCGGCATGCGCGCCATGTGCTCGGCGCGACCTATGCGAGCGCCGACCTCGACCGCACGCCCTGGTTCGACGAATCGGGCGAAGTGCAGGTCGACAACCGCTTCGCGCAGGGCTTCCTCGACCCCAACGATCCCAAGGGCGCCATGTGGGACCTCGAGGTGCGCGACACCAGCGGCGCGATCGATCTCGACAGCGCTTCCCCGCATGTGGTGGCGAACTTGCTGGGCCTCGTGGGGCGCTCTGGCGCGATCATCGAGTCCGATGCGAAGGCCATCGGCTTCTCGGGCGGCGCGAACTTCGCGCCCACCGGATTCGTGGCCATCGACGGCGAGATCGTGCGCTACGGCGCCATCGAAGACGGCGCCTTGACGGGCTTGGCGCGCGGCGTGCTCGGCCCGGCCGAGGGCGAGGACTGGCAAGGTGGCCCGCGCCCGTCATCCGGCCATGGCGTGGGTGTCAACATCGTCGATCAACGCGCCTTCGCGTTGGCTGCGTGGCGCTTGCGCGAGAAAGGTGCGTTGCTCGCGCCCGACGCCCCGGAGCAGCTCGGCGACGTCGGTCGCTTCGCGTTGGCGGCCGCCATCGATCCACGTGGCGCGGGCGTGGTCGGCGAGGCGATGCTCGAGGCCCTGCGGCGCCACGGCGCGGTGCACGGCGAAGCGCGTGGAGTCGCCACTTGGCAGCGCGCGGTGCGCGTGACCACGCCGATCGAAGCGGGTCGCACGGGCCGATTGCGCGTGGCGGACAGCCGCTTCGTCAACGCCGGCAGCACGGTGCGCATCGGCGATGGCGCCTTGCAGGAGCTCGCGCTCGTGCAGCAAGTCGCGCGCAACGGCGAGTTGGTGCTGGACAGGATCCTCGAGGGTTCATTCCCCGCCAACGGGGCGGTGCTCGAGGTGCTGGCGCGGCGTCCCGTGAACGCCAACAGCGCCGACGAGCGCGTGCTCGAGGCCCTGTTCCTCAACCTCCAACTCGTCGGACGCAACTCGCGCGTCACTTCGGACGAGGCTCGCGCGCTGGCGAGCTTGACCATCGAGTCGCGGCCATTCACGGGCCACGAGGATTGGATGCGACGCGTGCTGCTGCCCGCGGCCGGCCTCGAGAAGTTGCCGGCCGACGCGCCACTCGTCCCCGACGCGCTGGCTTCGGGCGCGGGTTTCCTCGACGCCCTGGACGCCATGGCCGTGCACGCCAACGCGCTGAACTCGAACGACGCCTCGCTGGCGTGGTCGACCATGCCGCTGTCGTTCGTGTCGCGGGACATCTACGACTTCGAGCTGCGCGCTTCGGCCAACGCGCCGAGTGGCATCGCGCGCGCCATCGCGGTGCGCGAGGAGACGGTGGTCGTGGCGCCGCAACAGGAACTCGTGCGCCTGTGGGCGCGCCAGGAGGACTTCGACGAAGAGCTGCGCCTCGCGCTGCAAGGTCCGCTGTGGGCGACGGGTCCCCGCGCCACCTCGCGCCACGACAACCACACCGCGACGCCTTCGCGCTTCTGGCCCAACTGGGGCGTGAAGGATGGCAGCTTGCTCGTGCCGGGCACGCCCGCGCTGCCCGAGGCGACCGAGATGGTCGGTGCCGAGCGCGTCTTCCCCGCGCGCGACGAGGAGTCGTGGCTCCAACTGCAACCCACGCGCGAGTGGGATGTCGGGCGTCGCGCCGGACGCATCCTGCACTTCGACCAGGAGTCGCGCGACCTCGAGGGTCGATGGCTGCCCGACCAGCCCGTCAAGTTGTCGAGCAGCGACGCGGTCGTCGGTTGGACCACGAGCGCTTCGCCGCTTGCGCGCCCCATCGCGTGGTCGGGTTGGATCCGGCCGCGCAGCATCGGCGATGGCAGCGTGGTCGACTTCGCCGGGACCGAGACGGCGGTAGAGCGGGTGCAGCTGCTGTTCGAGGGCGCCGATCTGGTCTTGCGCGTGCTCGACGGGTTCGGCGACCACCGCGACACGAGTTGGCGCGAAGCCGCGGAACTGCGTTACTCGTTGGCCGGCGGTGGTTCCGGCGCGACGGCCGGGCCAGGACTGCCGGCGGACACTTGGCACCATGTCCACTTCGAGGTGCGCGGCAACCGTCCGAGCCAGATGAGCATGCTCGTGAACGGACAAGCCCTCGGCGTGCGCACGCCGGGTTTGACGCGCCTGTCGCGTTCGCTGTCGCAGGGCGACGGCGTGCTCGTCGTCGACTCGCTCGAGGGCTTCCCGGCGCAATGCGTCGTGCGCATCGGCAACGAACTGGTGGAGGTCGTCAACGACGGCGTGTCGCTCAAGGCCGAACGCCAGTTGACCGGGCCGCTGGCTGGCTTCGGCGGCAGGCTGGCGCGCGAGCCGTGGGCCGCGCTGGTCGAGGGCGGCACGGCCAACGTGCCCATCAACTTCGCCAACCTTACCACCGCGCATCCGGCCGGCGCGCCGGTCGAGTTGCATGGCTACGCCTTGCCCAACCTCAGCGACGTGCCGGCCGGCCGCGCGCAGTTGGCGCAAGAGCTCGGGCGCTTCCGGGTGTCGCAGGTCGACGCGGTGGTGGGAGCCTCTTCGCCGCTGGGTGATCCGATCGTCGTGCCGGTCGGTCCGGCCGCGGGCCTTACGCTCGGCAACGGACTAGCTTCGAATTCGAGCGCCACGGGCCTCGTGCTGCGTTGCGCCGACGATGGCGACGACACCCAGTCCGAGACTCCCGCCGCGGAATACATGGCGGCCTTCAACCCCGGTGGCGGCTACGCGGCCATCGTCCAAGTCGGCGCGAGCCTGCAGACGGGCCAGGCGCAGGACAACACCGGTGCGGCGATCGGCGGCATCGAGATCATCCGCTACTCGGGTTGGAGCGATCGCACCTTGAGCATCGCCCAGCGCGGCGTCGCGGCCAACACGCTGCCGAACCTCGGCGCGGCGCAGGGTGCCTTGATCGGCGGCTTGCGCAGCTTCGTCGTCGACTGGAGTCCGAACATCTACATCGGTGGTGGAGCCGGACAACCGGCGGTGCAGGTGCTGACGCGCTTGGCGTGGCGTTGCTACGTGCTGCCGATCTCGATCCCCGTGCCCGGCGCATCCACCGCGGCCGGGTTTCTCGCCGCCGACCTGCAGAACCCGCGCTTGGCGCAGTTCACGCGGCCCACCGAAGCCGAGTACACCGAGTGGGTGCGCTACGACTACTTCGACGCCGCCAACGGCCAGCTCGTGCGCGACGAGCCGGCAGCCTTGGAGCGCGTCTATCGCGTCATCGTCGGTGGAGGCGAGATCGAGATCCAAGTTCCGCCGACGGGCGGTGGTGGCGGTGGCGGCCCGGGTGGTGGTCCAAGCGGCGCCGTCGGCGCCCTCGCCGGCTTTGTCAAGGAAACTGGACAGACTGGCCCGGACGCCGCCAAGCAGTCCGGTTCCACCGCTGGCGCGCAGTCGGGCGGCGTGCAATGGGACCCGCGCCTCGGCACCCAGGAGAACACGATCGAGGACCACCCGATCTCGCGCGCCGTCGAGTCGCACTACCGTTTCCGCGGCGTGCTCGGGACGTCTTCGCACTTGCAGCCGGCAGGCACGTTGGTCCTGCCTGTGATCGCCATGCCTGACGCGGGCCCCGATGGCGGACGGCCTGGTCGGCGCGACACGGTGTTCTTGTCCGGTCCCACGCCCGACCACCCGGGCTGGCCGCTCGTCGTGCATCGCGCGCACATCCCCGCGCCGCTGGTGGGCACCACGGCGTGGGAGCAGGTCGAAGGCGTCCTGCGTCCGCAAGGCCTCGCGAACCAGGCTGGCGGGCCCGTGCCGGAGGACGTGCAGCTGTTGAATCGTTGCTGGCTGGCGTTCGAGGACCGCTCGCCCGAGCCGTTCCTCGGGCTGGCCACCAGCCAAGGCCAAGGCGGCCAGCAAGGTGCTTCGCCCGCCAACGGAGAGTCGCGCTTGTTGACGCGCATCGCCTGCTTCCCCTCGGGCGAACGCCCGCGCCTCGTTTCGGGCTACGCCGTGGGGGGAGGCGCCAACGGCCTGCCGGGCACGGTGCCCTCGGCCATCGTCGACGAGATCATCCACGGCGACCACCAGTTCGGACGAGCGACGCCCAACGTCGATCCGGAGGCTGCCGCCGGCGCGAGCCTCGTGCTCGCGCAGGAGATCACCGCCGACGCCTCCACGATCCTCGTCGCGCCCACGGCGGCGCGCTTGGCGCTGGGCGTCTTCGGCGGCACGCACGAGTTCCTCTCCGATCTACCCGTCGATGGCGGATTGCTGCGGATCGGCGACGAGATCATCGGCTACTCGCAGCTGGACGCGGCAAGCGGCACGATCACGGTCGCGACGAATGGTCGCGGCATGCTCGGCACGGATCCTGGTCCGCACCAGCCGACGGAGCCGGTCGCCGTGCTGGAGCACTTCGTCGTGTCGACGCTGTCGGCCGGGGTGGGCGCGGGCGACGCGACCTTCTCGCTGTTGTCGGCCGACGACTTCCCGCCTGAGGGCCTCGTGCGCATCGACGACGAACTGGTCCACTACACGCGAGTCGCCGGGGCCGCGCTGGAGATGCCGCGCACGTCGCTCCAGCCGGGCTTGCGCGATGAACGCGGCTCGGGCCTGTTCCGCGGTCGCCACGGCACGCAAGCGGCCGCGCACGACGCGGGCACGCTGGTCGTGCTGCATCCCTGCCGCTATCCCGACCGCTGGGCCGATGGCGCGGATGCGCCGGAGATGGCCTACTTCTCCTTCGCGCAGGAGCACCCCGCGGCTTGGTGGACCGGCGTGTTCTTCGCCAGCAGCGAAGCCGACGGCGTGCGCTTGCGCGCGCTGCAGAAGACCAGGCCCGAGGCGCCGTGGGACGCCGACCCCGAGGAGGACGCGCGCCTGCGGCTCCTCGAGCGCGGGGACAAGGACGGCGGCGCCATCCCTATCATGGTCCAGTCGGATCGCGTCGAGTGGCGCGTGCACGCGGTCTACGACCAGCGCGCCTTCGACGCCGTGGCCGGCTTGTCGCACGGTTGGAAGCGCACGCCGAAGTTGCGCATGCACTCGGTGTTCTACTACGCCCCGTCCACCACCTTGCGGAGGATCGACCGGTGAGCGCGCGTCGCACCACTCCGCACTTCGCCCGGCCGCGTGGCGGCTTCACGCTGGTCGAATTGCTGCTCGCCACGGGCCTCCTCGCCTTGCTCGTGATGCTGGTGTTCCAGCTGTTCGATCGCACCTTGTCCTTGTGGCGCACCGGCGAGACTCGGCGCTCGACGATGGAGCAGGCCACGGTGGTCGCCGACCTGCTCGCCGACGACATGCGCAGCCTCGAACCCGGATCCGCGGGGGATCTCGTGGTGGAGTGGACGCGGCACGACCTCGACGCCGACGGCGTGCTGGACGCGGCCTGGCCGCGCGTGCGCATGGTGCGCATCGCGGGCGCGGCCGAGGTGTCGCGCCTGCGCCAGCAGCTCGCGTCGGAGCGCGCCGAGGAGCAGCCCGACGCCACGATCGGCCCCGTGCTCGAGTCGGCTGGAGCCGAGCTGGTCGAGGTGCAGTGGGCGGTGGTGCCCGCTTCGCTGGTGGATCGCGATGCGCGCGCGGAGGGGCGCGTGCTGCGCGGCGCGCGCTTGGTCTCCGACTCGACCACCAAGTCGTTCTTCGCGTCGGACTTCTTCGGCGCCTCGCACCGACCGCCGGCCGGCACGACCGAGGAGGTCTGCGGTGGAGTGTTGTGGTTGTCCATCTCCTGCGCCGGCCAATCCTCGGTCGTCAACGACGGCTGGAGCATCGGAGCCGAGGCGGTGGACGCGACCGCGTCGTGGGATGCTTGGAACCGCGATCGTCCCGACGCCGACATCCATCCGTGGAACCTCGCCTGGCGGTGGATGCCCAAGTCGCGCGGCCGCGCGCTGCTGCCGCGGCGCGTGCGCATCGAATTGGAGATCGAGCGTGCCGTGGATCGCTTGCGGCGCACGCGTCTCGTGTCGGACCTGCGCACCGAGGATCGGCAGCTCGTCGTCGACGACGAGCGCCACCTGCCCGACTACGGGGACGCGCACTTGTTGCTCGGCGGCGAATGGGTGCGCGTGCTGGCGCGCGATGGCGCGAGCGTGACCGTCGAGCGCGGCGTGCGCGGCACCCAGCCCGCCACCCACGCGCGCGGGGCGATGGTGCACTGGGGACGAGCGCACGCGCGCGAGGTCGTCGTCGGCGTGCATCGGGAGGACTGGAACCTGTGAAGCACCACTTGCGGCGATCGCGGGGACGCGGCGGCTTCACCATCCTCGAGGTGCTGGTCGCCATGGCCATCCTGCTCGTTGGCATGACGGCCGTGCTCGGACTGCTGACCTTCGGCGCGGCGCTGACGCGCACCGCCGAACTGCGCAACGAGGGCGCCGCGGCGATGGAGGCGGTCTTGGCCGACCTCGAGGAGTCGTTCTTCCCGCTCGACCCGCAGGGCGCGTTGCTGGATCCCTCGCCCATCGTCGAGCGTCCGCTGGCCGGACTTCCGGGCCTCGCCTACGGGGCGCGAGCCGAGCGCAACCCCGATCGGCCGCGCGAATGGCGGGTCGACGTGGAGGTCAGCTGGCTTTCGGCGGGCGTGCGTCGCGACAGGTCCTTCCGCACGATCCTCCTGCAGGAGCTGCCCTTCGGCGAGCGCCTGCGTCGTCGGCTCGCCAATCCTCCGGCCGCGCCCGCGCCGCCCCCGCCCGCGGATGCCACGCGCTAGGGATCCAAGCGCCGCGGCCCCACCCATCTCGGCTATCCTCGACCTGCAACGATCCGAACAAACATGACGCCCTCGACCCTTTCCGCGGCTCTACTTCTCCTGCTCGCCCTGCCCGCGGGCGCGTCGGCCCAGGTCTCCGCGTCGGCGGAAGTTCGTCAAGAATCCTTGACGATGCTGCGCTTGCGCGATGGATCGATCCTGTGGGGGCGGGTCGTCGAGCACGACCCCGACGCGATCGTCTATTTGCGCGCCGACACCGGCGGGAGGCATCGGCTGGCGTACGGCCTGCTCGATCCCGTCGAGGAGAGGGAACTGAAGGCCAGCTTCGGCTACGTCGATGTCGTGGCCGACGAGCTGATGGTCCCGGCCGAGGTGCTGACCACCACGGACGGCGTCCAGTACACCGGCGTCGTGCTGCAACGCTCGGGCGACACGATCCTCGTCAAGACCGCCTCGGCGACGGTGCCCGTGCCCAAGGCGCGCCTCGCGGGCGCGCCGACGCCGACGATGGTCCCGGCGCGCGAGGTCTACACGAAGGACGAGTTGTACGCCCGCAAGCTGGCCGAGGTCGATCTCGCCACGGCGGCGGGGCGCGTCGAACTGGCCTTGTGGTGCGAGCGTACGCTGGACTTCGCGCGTGCCGTCGAGAATTGGGGCAAGGCGGCCGAACTTGATCCGAGCCATCGCGCGGACGAGGTCAAGAACGGCCTCGTGCGCGCTGGCGATAAGGCCCTGCGCGCCGACCAGATCGAATGGCTGGCCAACGTCGACGCGTTGGTCGCGCGCAAGCGCTTCGACGAGGCCCTCTCGGCGGCCGAGGCCTTCGCGGGCAAGTTCCCCGACAGTCCGCTTCGTCCCGACGCCAAGCGCGCGCTGGATCGCGCCGTCAAGGCGCGCGATCGTTGGATCTCCGAGCGCGCATGGAGCCTCTGGAACGCCCAAGTCGGCAAGGTCGCGCGCGAACTGTCCGTGCGGTCCACGCTGGCCGAGGTGCTCGCGGCGCTCGAGGGCAAGTTCAAGGAGGACGTGCTGGCCGGCGTGGTCCGGGAGCTCGGCAAGTCGACCAAGGAGGCGACGCCCGATGTCGTGCTGCGCGCCTTCTCCGCGCGCAAGAAGGAGCGTTGGCTGCGCGCTTCCTACGGCCAAGGGACTTGGCTGCTCGGCAAGGAACGCGCCTTCAAGGGCGGCTCCGACGACGGCAAGCCCAAGCAGGCCCCGGTCAACGAGCGGGACGCCGAGCGCCTGGAACTCGAGCAGCGGTTGGCGCGCTTCATCGAGAACCAACAACTGGCGCGTTCAACGCAAGCCGGCCCCGGCGAGGAGGACGAGCGCGAGACGGCTTGGGCCGAGCTCCCTTCGACCGCGCGGCAGAACTGGATCCTCGCCTACTATGCGGAGAATGGCGGCGACTTCGAAGTCGCCCCCAAGCCTCTGCTCGCGGCTTGTCGCGAGTGCGGCGGCACCGGCACTCGCCAGATGTCGTTGGTCGGCTCCAATCCGGCGGCCAACGCCGCCAATCAGCAGGGCGGCGGACGCGGGGGAGGCGGAGGTGCGCCAGCCATGGACACCTTCGCCGAATGCGTGGGTTGCCACGGCATCGGCATCGTGCGTCGCATCTCCTACCGCTGAAGCTCCGCATGAAGTCCAGCCTCGTCCAGTCCCACGGCTTGCTTGTGCTCGCCTGCTTGTTCGCGGCGTGCGCCACGCCGAACCCGCGCCGTGCTTCCAGCGACGCGGCATCCAGCGGCGCCATCGCGTCCAACGCGAGCATCCCACCGGACGCCACGTCCAACCAGACCCGCTCCGTCGCGTCCATCTCCACGACAAGCACTGTCGAAACCACGGCTGGCGCATCCAAGGCGAGCACGACTCCTGTCGACCAACAGCCCGTCGCGGCATCGGCGGCGCAACCCGAGGTGGCGAGCGAGCCGCTGGTGGCGATCGTCGCTGGCCGTCCCGTCTATGTGTCCGAGTTGCTGACCCAGTGGGTCTACGCGCGCAACTTCGAGGTGCTGAAGCAGCTCGACAACCTCGCGCTCGGCCGCATCGTCGCCGCGGAGGCGCAACGCCTCGGCGTGATGGTTCCTCCCTCGCTCGTCACCGCCGCCGCCGAGGAATCAGTCTCGGCCCTGGAGGCCGAGGTCAAGAAGAAGAACCCCAAGCTGGGCTTCGACACCTACGTAGATCGCGTGCTCGGACTCGATCCGATCCGCTATCGCGAGCGCTTGCGAGACGACGCGCTGCGCCAACTGCTTGCGGACCGCGTCGCGCGCGCTTGGCTGCTCGGCTGCGAGCGACGCGAGGTGCGCATCGTCGTCGCCAAGGAAGAGTCCGTCCGCGATGCCGTTCAAAAGGACTTGGCCGCCGGACGCGACTTCTCCGAGATCGCACGCGAACATTCGATGGACCCTTCAGGCCTCGAAGGCGGCCGTATCCCCGCGGTCGTTCGAGGCGACGCCCCCATCGCCAAGCTGGCCTTCTCCAGCGCTCCGAATCAGGTCGTCGGCCCCATCCAGGAGTCCGGTCGTTGGCTCTTCCTCGTGGTCGACGCCCAGCCGCCCGTGGTCGCCGGCAGCTGGGAGCAGATCGCTCCGCAGGTGGAGCTCGACTTGCGGGCGCGCGCCGTCGAGGAGTTGGAGATCGCCCAGTGGCGTTCCGCCATGCAAGCCCGGTACGAAGTCGACTTCCAGCCGTTCCTGCGCCTCGTGGGGCAGATCCCGCGCTGAGGACGCCGGCCAGCCCTCGTCGCACGGCGGTCACGCCTGCTAGAACTAGGCGCACCAAGCAAGCACCATGAGCAGCAACGAAGGCAACGAGCAACCGGATCCCGCCGCCGCGCCCACGATCGACCAAGGTCACGCTTCAAACGGCACCCTCGATGCCGTCGAGGGCGAACTGGGCCCCGCGCTCGCGCTGGACGATTCCCCTCCGGAAGGCGACGCGGACACCGCGAAGGATGGGCAACTTGGGCCCGGCGAGTTGCTGGACGACGAATCCCTCCTGCGAGCCTTGACGGTCTTGGTCTACGCGTCGCCCGAACCGCTGTCCGAACGTCGGCTGCAACAGTTGCTCGAGCGCCCCGCGCTTGCGCGTGTGCGCTCGGCCTTGACAGCCTTGTCCGAGCGCTTGTCCGAGACGCGCCTGCCGTTGGAGTTGAGGCAGGTCGCGGGAGGTTGGCAGATCCTCACCGTTGCGGACCTGGGGCCGGTGGTGCAGCGATTGGAGAAGGTGCGCAAGGCGGAGAAACTGAGCGGTGCGGCGCTCGAGACCTTGGCCGTCGTGGCGTACAGGCAGCCGGTGACGAAGGCCGAGATCGAAGCGATCCGCGGAGTGCAGGCGGGACCGATGCTGCGGATGCTGGTCGATCGGGGGATGGTGCGCGTGGCTGGGCGGGCGGATGTGCCGGGGCATCCGCTGCAGTACGGGACTACCAAGGGGTTCTTGGAGAGGTTTGGCTTGGGGAGTTTGGAGGAGTTGCCGAGGGATGCGGAGTTGTCGAAAGACACCTGACGATACTGGTCCCTTTCGCTGTGCACGCCGGCGCTGTTATTCGCTTGGCGTGCACGGTCGTTTCCTGCGGAGGCAAGCCGCCTTTCGCTAAGCGACTCTCGGCAATGTCGCCACCCATCCGCTTGGGGTGTGTACGGATCTTCGATCGGGGAAGACCCTCCATCTGACGAGCTCGGCCAGCTGCAAGCGCCTGCGTT
>SXXH01000148.1 GCA_005789645.1 Planctomycetia bacterium | reverse complement strand
CGGCGCTGCACGCGCGCGAGCGCGCCGATGGACTGCGCATCGTGGCGCCCGTGGCGAACATCGTCGCGCTGCTGCGCGGCACGGGACCGGCCGACGCGCCGCTCTTCGTGTTGTCGACCCACTACGATTCGGTGGCCTCCGGTCCGGGAGCCAGCGACGCGGGCATCGGTTGCGCGGCGCTCTTGGAGTGCGCGCGCGCCTTGGTGGAGCGCGCCAAGCAAGGCGAGCGCCTGCCGCACGACGTGTTGTTCTTGTTCAGCGACGGCGAAGAGGTCGACCTCGTCGGCGCCGCGCGCTTCGCCGCGCACGATCCGCTGGCGCCGCGCGTCGGGCTGATCTTGAACCTCGAAGCGCGCGGCACGAGCGGACTGGCGCGCGTCTTCCGGGCCAGCGGTCCGCGAGCCGAGCTGCTCGACTTCTACGCGCGCTGCGCGCCGCGGCCGAGCACGACCTCCTTCGCGCTGGAGGTCTTCCGCCGCCTGCCCAACGACACCGATGTCAGCGTGTACCAGACGCATGGCATGTCGGCGCTCGACGCGGCGATCATCGGCGGCGTCGCGCGCTACCACACGCCGCTCGACGACGCCGAGCACCGCGACCCCTCCGCGCTGCAGCACCATGGCGAGACGGCGCTGGCGCTGGCCGCGGGTTGGCGTGGCGAAGGTGCCGTGCGCGCGGCGCAGGGCTCCATGGACGATGACTCCTTGGCGTTCGGCGATGTGCTGGGGCTGCATGTCGTGCGCCTTGGCGGTGGAAGCGTGCTGCCCTTGGCGCTCTTGGCGCTCGCCGCCTGCGCCTTTTGCGCGCGGCGCGCCGCAGGACTGGCTGTAGCCAGCGCCTTGGCGACCTTGGTGGCCGCCTGCCTCGCCGCTTTGGCGTGCACGGGACTCGTCGCGCTGCTCGCGTGGTGGCACGACGATCACGAACCTTGGCTGGCGCACTCGTGGGCGTGGACGGTCGGCCTGGGAGCCTTGGCGTACGGCAGCGGGGCTCTGTGCGCGCGGCGTGCGGGACTCTGGGCCGCCGCGCGCGGCGCGGGAGGCGTGCGCGGTGGCGCGGGCCAGCTCGAGCAACTGGCTGGCGCCGTCGGCTTGTGGTCTTCGGGCGCGGCCTTGCTCGCCGTGGCCAGTCCCGGCGCCGCGGCGCCGTTCTTGGCCGTGGCCACGATCGGCACGCTGGCCTTGATCTGCATGCCCACGCGCTGGGCCGGATTGATCCTGCCTTGCCTCGGGATCTTGCTGGTCGCGCCCCTGCTGCTCGGCATCGCGGAAGCCTTCGGCCAAGGACTCCCTGCGGCCCTGGCCGTGCCGTGGGCGCTCCTCGGAGCCTTGGCCGCCCCGCGCTTCGAAGGGGTGCCACGCGCCTTGTGCTGGACCTTGGCGCTCGGGGGTGTCGCCAGCGCAGCGCTACTTCCCAGTCGCGACGCGCACACGCCACTCGCCCACGGCGCGTCCTATTGGCGTTCCTTCCAAGCCAGCTTCGAAGGAACTTGGAACAGCGGCCCGATTCCGCGCACGCACTCCGCTGCCGCTCGGGCGACGAGCGCGCCCGCCGCCGAGGCGCTTTGGGCCGAGCAAGCCTCGGCCCAACTGGTCCCACCGACCCAAAGCGACGAGCGCACCTTCACATTCTCGGCCCCCGAGCACGCCGTCCAATGGAGCCTGGCGCTGCCGGTCGCGGGGACCGTCGAGGTGCGCACGGGCGATCTGGCGTGGAGCGGTGAAGCGCGCGAAGTATGGATCGTCGGCCACTTCCAAAGTCCGGTGCAGGTCGTCATCCCCCCCGGCCCCGGCCCTCTGTCTGTGTGGGCCAGAGCTGTCTTGGGAGACTGGGGCTGGCCGTGGCGGCTTGCGCAGGCCGTCCCGCGGGGAGGCGGCGACCAAGTCGCCACCGAGTTCCCCATGCGTCGATGAGGGCGTTGACACGGACGCCGCTCAGCCCACTGGAGGCGACGCACTCCTCGACGGTTGTCCCGCGTTGGGAATTGGGTAACATCCCTCCCCCCACGAGGTAGGGTCGCCCAAGGGCGAGGCTGTATCGGGAGACCAGACGGGCGCGTCCCGGGTAGTACTCCGAAGCCTCGGCAGGGGCCTAGGCCGCGCGGAACTCGCTTCCAAAGCCCGCGCGGCGCAGGGAGCACTTCACGCTCCACCAAAGCCCTGCACCCAGCCCCGCGCCTCACACCCAGCCCCACGCCCCAGCCCACTACGGCCCACTACGGAACCAAGGCGGAGCACAACACATGTCGGACTCGGCAGGCTTCAACCCGGTAGAGACGCTGCGCAACTTCGCGCGCAACTCACCGTGGATCTTCATGGCGGTGGCCCTGCACCTGATCGTCATCGCGGCCGCGGCGGTCTTCTACACCGCCAACCACGAGCAGAAGAAGGAAGAGGAGCCGACGACCGTCGCCGTCACCCGCAAGGTGGAGGCGGAGGAAGAACTGCCGATCCCGCCCGAGCAGATCGACCGCAAGGCGATCCCCAAGAACGAAGAGCGCGAAATCGTCTCCTTCGAGGAGGACGTCTACATCCCGACCAACGAGTCGGTGCCCGAAGACCTGTCGCTGGACCGTGGCGATCCCGACTCGGTCGACAACCTGTCGGGAGGCTCGACGGGCGGCACGGCCATCGGCGTGGGCACGGTCGGCCATGCCGGCCTGCGGCCCTCGGCCTTCGGCGGCCGTCGTCTGGGCCCCGGCGCCAAGAAGGGTCGCGCGGGCGGCCCGACGGAAGGCACCGAGAAGGCCGTGCTGGAAGGCCTCAAGTGGCTGCTGCGCCACCAGGCGGACGACGGTTCGTGGTCGTACGGGCGCCTCAAGTCGATTTGCACCTCCGACAAGCAGTGCTTCGATGCCAAGGCCCATGTCACCGACAACTACAACGACGGCCTGACGGGCTTGGCGCTGCTCGCCTTCCTGGGCGCCGGCTACGGTCACGACGCCAAGCAGACGATCGTCGACACCCAACGCGCCAAGCGCCATGTCGTCGGCGATGCGGTCAAGAAGGCCCTGAACCACCTGCTCAAGAAGCAGAATCCCGACGGCTCGTTCGCCAGCGGCGACAAGCCGTTCATGTACAACGAGTCGCTGGCCGCGATGGCCCTGACGGAGGCCTACGGCTTGTCGCAGAATCGCTACTACAAGGAACCGGCGCAGAAGGCGATCAACTTCCTGGTCGGTTCGCAGCGCCCCAACCCGAGCGGGCAAGGCAAGTGGGGTTGGCGCTACGACTCCTTGCAGCGCGTCGAGCGCGAGATCGGCATGGGCACCGCCGCGGCGGAGAACAAAGCCCTGCTCTTCGACTCCGACACATCGGCCACGGGCTGGTGCATCATGGCGCTCAAGTCGGCCAAGCTCTCGGGCTTGAACGTGCCCGACGACGCCATGGAAGGCGGCATGGCCTGGGCCAAGTACGCGACCGCCGACAACGGCATGGTCGGCTACCTCGACCCCAAGCAAGCCGGTCAGGCCGTCAGCGGCGGCGGCGACCACTTCACCTACCACCCGGCGGTGATGTCGGCCCTGGGCATGTGCATCCGCATCTTCGCCGAGCACGACCCCAACGACGCCTTCCTGCCCTTGGCGGCCGCGCAGATCGTCAAGGACCTGCCCGACGCCGGCAAGCCGGACTCCAAGACCGGCGATCGCCTGTCGGTCGACTACTACTACTGGTACTACGCTTCGATCGCGCTCAACCAGTTCGACGGCCCCGATGCTCCCAAGAAGACTGGCAAGTACTGGGGTCCTTGGAACAAGAAGATGGTCGATGCGGTGATCGCCTTGCAAGACGGCACCGACGACCGCAAGACGGAAGCCGATCCGAACCGGCGCTCGTGCCAGACCGGTGGTTGGATCATTCCCGACCGTTGGGGCAGCCACTACGGCGGCCCGATCTACCAGACGGCGGTCAACGTGCTGACCCTCGAGGTCTACTACCGCTACGACAACGCCTTCGGCGGAGCCAAGCGCAACTGACCGCGGAGCGCGCGCGATGCCGGACTTCCGGCGTCGCGCGGCGCGAGTCCCTCCACGCGCGCCGACGAGCCCGCTTCGCTCGCCCGCGCCGACCTAGAGCCCCCAGCCCCCCACCGCAACTCGTGCGACGTTTCCACCTCCTCCGTGGCATCGCGGCCATCCTCCTCGCCAGCGCCGCCAGCTTCACTGCCACGACGCAAGCCCAGTCCGCCGCGGTGCTCGGCAAGAACGACGCCGCCTACGCGACGCAGCTGTATCGCGCCGGGTACCCAGAGCTGGCCGAAAGGCTCTTGAAGGCGATCGAGACATCAGGCGCCGTCGAGCCCAACGAGCAGATCGGCGTCAAGGCGCTGGCGCTCGACATCCGCACCGATCTCGCGTTGCGCGAGACCGAAGCGGAGAAGCGCAAGACCGCGCTGGCGCAGGTCCTCGCGGAGAAGGAAGACTTCGCGCGCAACTACGAGGGCAAGATCGCGGCGGACGACACGATCCAGACGCTGCCGGATGTCTACCAAAAGCTCGGCGAGGCCATCACCTCGCTGCTGCAGAAGGAGACGGACCCGGCGAAGATCGAGCAGTACCGCAAGGAAGGCCACGAGATCTTCTCGAAGGCCGAGCTGAAGCTGCAGGAGCGCCTGGAGAAGATCGAGCAGCAGATCAACGACGCTTGGCTGGCGCTGGGCGACGCCGCCGGCGAGGAAGACGCCAAGATCGATCCCGCGCTCGAGCAGCAGAAGATCCGCACGCTCTACAACCTGCCGCGGACCTTCTACTACCACTCGCAGATCTTCCCGAAGGACGACTTCAAGAAGACCGAGCTGATCGACAAGGCCATCGAGGGCTTCAACGCCTTCGGCCTGGACTATTCGGACCTCTTGTGGGCCTACGAAGGCTTGATCTTCCTCGGCCTGTGCGAGAAGGACAAGGGCAACCAGCAGGAGGCGTTGAGCGCCTTCGACGACGCCATCCGCATGCGCGAACAGTTCGTGCAGGACGCGAAGGGCTACTTCCAGATCGGCCAATCGGAAGGCGATTTGGTCGCGGCCGCGGTGCTGCAGAAGATCATCGCGCAGCGCGACTTCAAGGACTACGCCGGCGCCGCCGCGACGATGAAGGACTTCGTCGACACGATCCCCGGCGCGTACGAGACGCGCTCGGGACTGGCGTGCCTCGCCGCGCTGGCCGAGGCGCACGTCGCCGCGGGCGACGTCAAGTCCGCCGGCGACGCGGCCGACAAGCTGGTCGAGCTCGACCCACGCGGTCCGTGGGGCGCCAAGGGCCGCGAGCTGCAAGGCAAGATGCTTGGCGGCGGCGGCGCCTCGATGGACGCCGAGAAGGTGCTGTCGATCGCGCGCACGTACCTCGACCGCGGCGACGACGCGCGCGCGCTCGAAATCGCGGCCCAAGCCGTGGCGGCCCTGCGCGGGCATCCGAAGGAAGCCCAGCTGGGCGTCGATGCTTGGCTCTTCATCGGCGCGATCCACAAGAAGAACGGTGCGCTGCAGGAAGCTTCGGTGGCCTTCGACGCGGCGGCCGAACGCTATGGCGCCGAGCCCAAGTGCGCCGAAGCCGTGTTCCAGGCGATGGATTGCTATCGCCTCCTGAACAAGTCGAGCAAGCGCAAGTTCTACACCGAACGCCTCGAGCAGCGCCGCTCGACCTTGGCGAGCAAGTACGCCACGCACCCCCGCGCCGCGAGCGCGCAGTTGGCCGAGGCGCAAGGCATGCAGGACGACGGCCAGTACGCCGAAGCCGCGGCCGAGTACGCCAAGATCCCGCCGACCTCGCAGGTCTACCTCGACGCCACCGTCGCCGGCGCGCAATGCCACTTGCTGCGCGGACGCGATCTCGCCAAGGCCGGCAAGGCCGCGGAGGCCAAGCTCGCCTACGGGACTGCGGAGGACCTGTTCAAGAAGGCGCGCAACGAAGCCGAGGTGCAGCGTGGCAAGACGCTGAACCTCGACGACAAGGCGCGCTTCGAGTCCTTGGCGTTGCGCGCCATGGTCGGCTTGGCGCAGATCTACTTGTCGCCGGAAACGGCCCGCGCCGCCGATGTGCTGCCGCTGTTGCAGGGCGCCGACGAGACCTACGCGTCCAACAGCGAGGCGATCAACAACTTCTGGCGCTTCCGCATCGAGGCGCTGCGCGCGCAGGGCAAGCTCGACGACGCCGTCGCGCAACTCGAGGCGCTGATCAAGACCAACCCCGAGTCGAAGGCCATCGCCCCCGCCGCGGCCATCGTGGGCAGCGCGCTGGACACGCGCGCCGCCGAGCTGCGCGACAAGGAGAAGAAGCCGCGCGACGCCGACGAGATGCAGAAGAAGGCGGCGCGCTACTACGCCGTCGCCGGTCGCGGCTTCCTCAAGTCCGACAACCCCAAGGTGTCGGAGATCGAGCCGATCGCCAAGCGCTTGTTCGCGCTGGGTCTCGAGTCGAACGCGGTGCCCGAAGACCAGTTGTCCTTCGTGGGTTGGGATCCGAAGAAGAACACCGAGACGCAGCAATGGGCGTTGGCCGCCGAGCTGTACGAGGCGACCCTGCGCCTCGTGCCCGGCTACCAGATGCAGGTGCAGCTCGGACGCTGCTACGGGTACTTGGGCGAGTACGCCAAGGCCGCCGGCGTGCTCGGTGGCCTGTTCGAGACCGAGCAGGTCTACGATCCGGAGAAGAAGCAGCTGAAGCGCGCGGTCATCCGCCAGAAGCAGGAGCTCTTCTTCGCCTACCTCGAGCTCGGCCTCGCCGAACACGAGGCCGCCATCGCGGCCAACGACCAAGACGGCTTCCGCCGCGCCTCGACCATCTTCGCGGTCATGGCTCGCGAGTTGACCGCCACCTCGCGCGATTGGTGGTACACGAAGTACTACCAGATCAGGAACCTCTCGGCCTCGGGTTCCTACTCCGACGCCAAGATCCAGCTCAACGACCTCGAGCGCACCACCAGCGGCTACGGCGAGCAGCACGGCCTCAAGGACCGCTTCCTCGCCTTGAAGCGGGAGCTCGATTCGAAGTAGCGCCCGGCGTCCAGCCGGCGCCAAGCCGACCGAGCCAAGCCGCCACCATCAGCCTCGCCCCGTACACCGACCCCCACCCACCACCTCCCATGCAGCTCAAGCTGACGCTTTCGACGACCGCCTTCCTGTGCTTCGCGCTCCTCTCGGGCGCGCGCGCCGACACCATCACCTTGAAGGACGGCAAGACCGAGTCCGGCAAGGTCAAGGCCGAGGACTACGCCGGCGTGACCTTCGATCCGTCCAAGGGCGACGACAAGCTGATTCCGTGGGCCGAGATCGCGGCCAACGGCATCACCTACGACGGCGCCGAGGAGTTCGTGGCCGCCAAGGAAGCCTTCGATGGCGGACGCTTCGACGAGGCCGTCGCGTCGTTCGCGCCGTTGGCCAAGGACGCCAAGAAGCCGGTGCTGCGGCAGAACTCGCTGTACTACACGGCGCGCGCGCAGATGATGCTGGGCAAGTTCGAGGAGGCCATGGGCACGCTCGAGGCGTTGACCAAGGACTTCGGCAAGTCGCGCTGGCTGATGGATGTCGGCGAGAGCATCGTCGCCATCCACGCGGCCAAGAAGGACCTCGCCAACGCCGGCAAGGCGCTCGACAAGCTCGGCAGCGACGCCTCGGCGGCGGGAGTCGACGCGAGCTTCGACAAGGCCGTGCAGGTCTTGAAGGGTCGCGTGTTCGAGGAGCAGAAGGACTACTCCAAGGCGCGCGCCGCCTACGGAGTCGCCGCTTCCGCCTCCGGGCTCGACGCGCGCATCGTGCAGCTCGGCAAGCTGGGCGAGGCGCGCTGCACCGCCGCCACGGGCGACAAGGTCAAGGCCGAGGGCATCTTCCGCGCGCTGACGCGCGAGGACGCCTCCAACGCCATCCTCGCCGGCGCCTGGAATGGCCTCGGCGAGTTGATGCTCGAGGAAGGCAAGAAGGGCAAGGGCGACGCCGAGAAGATCACCGACGCGTTGTATTGCTTCCTGCGCGGCGTCGTGCAGTACCCGCCCCTGCCGGGCGACTCGACCTTGGAGCATGAGCGCGCCATCGCCGGCGCGGCGCAGAGCTTCCGCTTCCTGTCGCAGATCGACAGCAAGGCCGAGGGCAAGCGCTACAACAAGGAGCGCGCCGACCAGCACGCCGCGATGCTGCGCAACCGCTACCCGAACTCCTCCTTCCTGCAGGGCCTGTGACGGGCCGCGCGCGTAGGAGCGACGATTGAACGCCCGCGCGGAGCGGACTCCGCGCGGGGCCGACTGAACAACGGCAGAGAACAATGGCAGAATCGGGCCGGGATCCAGCCGGCCCCATCCCCCCCCAGAGAACGAGAAGACCCCCGATGAACCAAACCTTGAAGAAGTACCTCGCCACGGCCTTCGTCGCCGTGCTGCTCGTGTCCGGCGTCGCGCTGGCATCCGACAGCGGCGCGCCCAAGAAGACCTGGCTCGAGCTGTTCCAGACCACTGGCCCGGTCGGCTACATGATGGTGATCACGTCCATGACGGGCACCGCGCTGCTGATCGAGCACTTCGTCAACGTGCGCAAGGAGAAGATGGCGCCCTCGGCCCTCGCGAACGACCTCGAAGCGTTGATCAGCGAAGGCAACTACGACACCGCGCTCGAGATGTGCGAAGAGGAGAAGGGCTACCTCTCCAACCTCGTCGGCGCCGCGCTGCGCATGCGCCACGCCGGCTTCGGCGAGATGGTCAACGCCATGGAGGCGGCCGCCACCCAGGAGCAGTTCCGCATGACCACGAAGATCAGCTACCTGTCGCTGATCGGCAACATCGGACCATTGTTGGGCCTGCTGGGCACCGTGACGGGCATGATCGCGTCCTTCCAGGTCATCGAGAACCTGAAGGCTCCGACGCCCAAGGACTTGGCCACTGGCGTGTACGAATCGCTCGTGAACACGACCATGGGGCTCTTCATCGGCATCGTCTGGCTGACGGCGTTCTTCTTCTACAAGAACCTCGTCACCAAGCTGTCGCTCGAGATCAACCTGCAGGCTTCGCGCCTGATCGCGCCGCTCGCCACCGAAGGCGCCGGCGGCAATCGCCACTGATGCCCGCGCCCGGGAAGACGCGCGCCGCCGGCGCGACGATCCCGGGCAGGCGACCAAATTAGGGCCTGACGCGGGGGCCGGGGATCCGTAGTGGTCCCCGGCAGGCCGCGCCCGGAGCGCACCGCTCCGGCCAGACTGTCAAGGAGACGAGACTGTGAGCAAGGAACAACCGAAGCTGAAGGAAGACATCTCCCCCAACGTGGTGCCGATGATCGACATCATGTTCCTTCTGCTGCTCTTCTTCATGTTGGGCGCCGACATGGCCCAGCGCGAGTCGGTCGACATGGTTCTGCCGCTGGCCGACCAGATCAAGGAGCAGAAGGAGAACGAGGAGGTTCCGACCACCACGGTCAACGTCCACCACGACAAGGACCTGGACTGCAAGATCAACGACACCGGCGTGTGCCGCGAGAAGGGCCACTGGATCTGGTCCGTGCGCGGCATCATGCACACGGCCGACACGTTGAAGACGCAGTTGCAGATCGACGCGGACGAGTTCCTCGAGGACGAGGTCGTGCCGGGCACCAACCCGCCCAAGCGCCTCTCGGCCAAGAAGCTCTTGGTCCGCGCCGACGGCAAGGCGCCCTACGGCGAAGTGCAGCGCGTGATCGAGATCGGCGGCACGGTCGGCATGTACAAGGTCGAAGTCGGCGGGGCGAAGCCCTCGTCGGCGCCCTGAGCGCCCCATCCCTCCCCCTTACACACGAGACTAGACAAGAGGATTTGACATGGCTGGCGGCGGAGATGCAGAAGACAACCCGGTGAACATCAACGTCGTGCCGATGGTCGACGTGATCTTCTGCCTGTGCGTGTTCTTCATGTGTTCGTTCAAGATCAAGCAACTCGAGGGCAAGTTTGCCTCGTGGCTGCCCAAGGACAAGGGCGTCGGCGGCGCGTCCGACCCGGGCGAGATCCGGGAGATGCGCGTCGCGTTGTTCTGGGATGCGGACACGCAGAGGACGCGGCGCCAGTACGGACACCGCGAGGTGGCCGAGGACGACGAATTGCGCCGCATCCTCGACGGCGCGCACCAGGACTTCGTCAAGCAAGGCAAGCCCGACACGCCCGTCATCATCGACGGCGCCGTGGAGGTGCCGTGGCAGGACATCTACACCGTGGTGAACATCTGCAAGGGACTCGAGATCGAGAAGATCGAGTTCGCCATGGGAGCCAACGCCGGCAAGTGATCCACGACGGCGACCCCGGGCGCGCGGACGCGCGGGAGTCGTGCTGGACTGCACGCGGGCGACGCTGGGTGGAGCACCATCCGCGGCGCCCGCGGCTCGTCCAGCGTCTTTCGCCGCCGGTCGCGCCCCTGCGATCGAGGCTAGGCGCGCGCCGGCCGCGACGGCCTGCGCATTTCGCCCCGTTCCCCCCTCCCCCCGGCGGACTATAGAACCAAGGCGGAGACAGACTCGATGAGCCAAGCGCACCACGATCGGCCCTTCCTGCAGCCGCCGCCCAGCGAGCCGTTCTGGCGTTCGAAGGAGTTCACGCGCTTCGCCAGCATCGCTGGGGTCGCCATCTTCGCCCTGCTTTTGTTCGCCTACTTCGGGCTGCGCCAAGACGAGTCCGCGCGGCGCGAGGAGGATGCCGCCAAAGCGAACTGGCCACCGCTCTCTACCGAGGAGCGTGCGGCGCGTCTGGCGGCGCAAGGCACGCTGTTCGAGGGCGCTTTGCGCGAGGCACCGGTGGCGCAAGGCTTCGAGCAATCGGGCGGCTACCAGAAGATGCTCGACTCGCTCAAGCGCATCCGGCCGGAGCAAGTGGCCGAGCGAGCCCAACTGACGCTTGATTGGACCAGCCTGACCACCGATCCGGACCCTTGGCGCGGCGACTACATGCGCATGCGCGGCCTCGTTGCCGACATCTGGGCCGAGCGCCTCGAGTCGCCCGTCTTCGAACACGAGGACGTGTGGCGCGGGATCCTGACCGACGCCGAGGGCGACAACGGCGTCGTCTTCGACTTCCTCGAACGCCCGCCGAACGCCGAACGCCTGCGGCGCGAGGCAGTGGACATCGAGGGCATCTTCTATCGCAATGTCGTGTACACGGCGGAGAACGGCACCCAACGCACGGCACCTTGGCTGCTCGCCAAGAACTTGAATGTGGTGCCTGCCGCATCCGAGTCGGCGTACAAGGCGACCTTGGCGGACAACACCCTGCTGATCCTCGCCCTGCTGGCCTTTGCCGTGCTCGCCGGGCGCGTGCTAATCTCTGCGACTCGCAGCCGCCGCCGCGCTCCCGCCACGCTCGCCCCTCCGCAGTCCATCCGCGAGGTGCTCGAGGCGAACCGGCGACGCGCGGGCATCAGGCCTCCGTCACGCACCCCGCCTGCAGCGAAGGGCGAGCAACGACTCTGATCGCCCTTCGTCACCGATCCCCCTCCGTCGCTCCTGCATCCCTCTTTCGGGTGCGCGGGAGCCACTGATCTCCCCCCAACACGATCCCCCCAGATCCAAGCCGAAGATGAGCGAGAATCAACCGAACGCGGGCGACCGTCCGATGTCGATGAAGGACAAGCTGCTGGCCCAGCGTCGCGCCGAGGCCGAGAAGGCCGGCGCGAGCGCTGCCGCGGCCGCGGCGAAGCCCGCCGCTACTCCTGCACCCGCTACTCCTGCACCCGCCGCCAAGACTCCCGCCGCGGTGACGACGAAGCCCGCTGCGCCTTCCGCGGCCAAGCCGGCACCGTCCTCCTCTTCGACCGCCAAGCCCTCCGCCAGCGCATCCTCGTCGGCCGCGCGCCCCGCTAGCACTCGCAGCTCGGGGCCGTCGTCGTCGGTGATCCGTCGCGAGGCCAGCGCCGACGTCAAGCGCGAGATCCAGGAACTGCGCAAGAAGCAGGACAAGTGGATCACCTACGGCTGGATCGTGGCTGGCGTGTTGATGGCCGCGGCTGGCATCACCTACTTCGTCGTCGAGGGCAAGAAGAAGCACGAGGCCAATGTGCGCACGCAGTACATGGCCACGGTCGAAGACTTCATGAAGGACATGCTGAAGCTCGACCCCAACGTCGAGTCGCAGGCGCAAGAGATCATCAAGCTCGCCGAAGCCAAGCGCGAGACCTTCGGCCCCAACCTCGATGGCGCGCCGACGCCGGGCTGGAAGGACACTTGGGTGCTGGTCGAAGGCAAGGATGTGCCCGGACGCGTGCAGGCGCTCGTCGGCCGCGCGCAGAGCGCGATCGACGGGGCCAAGCGCCAGCGCGAACTGCTCGCGGGCTTGTCGGCCATCGAGAACGACGTCAACAACGCCGGCAGCAAGAAGCCCGAGGAACTGCAGACCCTCAAGCGGCGCCTCGGCGAGTACGAAATGCAGTCGGGCATGGGCGCGGAGTTCGAAGGCCGCGTGTCGGCCGCCAAGGTCAGGATTGGCCGCGCCTACGCCGACCGCCTGTTCGACGAGGCGCAGAACCTGGCCTCCAAGGGCCCAGGCGAGGCGCGCGCGGCCCTGCTGGCCTTCGCCAAGGCCGAAGATGAATTCACCGCCTTGCTCGACGAGGCGTACACCAAGCGCAACCAAGAGGCGATCGCCTACGTCACGCCGAAGTTCCAGACGATCATCGAAGAGTCGGACAAGCTCGCCGTGGCGACCTTCACCGCCGACTACATCTCCAAGGTCGAAGCGCGCGACATCCTCAAGACCGTCGAGGCTTCGAAGTGGGGCCAGGACGGCCTGAAGGGCTTCCGCATCGAGAACGGCACGCTGCAGGCCATCGGCCTCGATCCGGGCAGCAAGAAGGACGGCGTCTTCTCGGTGGGCGACCTCGAGAAGTGGCGCGACTTCGAGCTCGAGTTCGACTTCACGCTGGTGAAGGGCGAAGCGCAGTTCTACTTCCGCCTCGGCAAGCAGATCCAATCCGCCGAAGGCTTCCAAGCCAACAGCGGCGCCGAAGATTGGAAGGCGGGCGAGTCCTACACCTGCAAGGCGACCTTCATCGGATCCAACATGAAGCTCGAGTTCAGCGACAACGCCAACCAGGAACCACGCGAGTCGCTGGTCGATTGGCGTCGCAGCCGCAAGGGCGCCTTCGGCGTCGTCGTGCCGCAAGGCAGCGAGATCAAGCTCACCAAGATGCGCTTGCGCCTGATGCGTCCGACGCAATGACGGTGATGGGCCCCTGCTCGTTCGCGGGGGCCATCGACCAGCGCGTGCCTCTCCTCGCACGCCAGCCGCCCGCACCGCGCACCCCGCGCTGCGGGCGGTTCGCTTGCGGTCTCGTGGCCGCTTGGTCCCGATTCGCACCCACGCGGAGCTCGAAACGGCCCCACTGCGAGCGGGGCACCGATCAAAGTCGCATTAAGGCCCCTGCCAGCGTCATCGCTGGGCCGATTGGCGCCCTTGACAAGGCACCCCGGGCGTCGCCGGGACGTGTTGCCGGCACAAGCGTCGACGAGCCGACTGTCGTGGGCTCCTGCTCTCGACCAACTTCGGGCGACTGCTGTTTTGCACGGCCCTTTCAGGAACGGTACAACCTCCGTTTCTGGTGCTGTCCCCGAACCGGACAACTGAGAACCAAGAGACGATGCTCCCCCTGCTCCTGAACGCGACGACCGCCACCCTCTCCGAGGGCGGCCACAAGAGCGAGTTCGACCTCGCCATGCCCGACCTGGCCAACAAGGCCATCACCTTCCTCGGCGGCTACACCGGCCACGACCTGCTCATGGGAGGCATCCTCATCTGCCTCCTCGGCATCGTCTTCGGCCTGGTGTCCTTCAGCCAGCTGAAGAACCTGCCGGTGCACTCCGCCATGCGGGAGGTGTCGGAGCTGATCTACGAGACCTGCAAGACCTACCTGGCCACGCAGGTCAAGTTCATCATCATCCTGCAGGTCTTCATCGGCCTCGTGATCTGGGCCTACTTCGGCCTGGTGCTCGGCAAGCCGATCAGCGAGGTGCTGATCATCCTGGTCTTCAGCCTGATCGGCATCGCGGGCTCGGTGCTCGTTGCCGCGTTCGGCATCCGGGTCAACACCTTCGCCAACTCGCGCACCGCCTTCGCTGCGCTGGCCGGCAAGCCTTACCCGGTCTACCAGATCCCGCTCAAGGCCGGCATGTCGATCGGCATGCTGCTGATCAGCGTCGAACTGCTCTTGATGCTGATCGTATTGCTGTTCGTGCCCAACGACATCGCCTACAAGTGCTTCCTCGGCTTCGCCATCGGCGAGTCGCTGGGCGCCTCGGCATTGCGCATCGCGGGCGGCAT
>SXXH01000147.1 GCA_005789645.1 Planctomycetia bacterium | reverse complement strand
GCGCGTGGCGAGCCGCGCTTGCTCGAGCGCGCGCGCTCGTTCGCGCACGAGTTCCTCCAAGCGCCGCGCCAACTTGCGCTGGGGCAGGCCGTGCAGCCCGAGTTGGGCCCATTCGCGCTCGGGCACCAACGCCTCGACGGAATGCGCCAAGGGCGCCGGCAGCGTTGACAGCAAGGCGTCGATGCGATCGTCCTCGTGCTCGCGCGCGCCATGCGCGAGTAGCGCCGTCCCCGCGACGCCGCAGGCGAAGCCCACGACGAGCAGCAAGGCCACGAAGCCGTAGTGCAAGCCCGCTGGCGGCAAGCCCAGCTCGTCCGCGGTGAACAAACCGAGCTCCACCGCGCGCAGCGGCGCGAGCGCCTCGAAGGGCAACGAAGCAACGATCGGCACGGGCACGCTCGCCACCTGCCAACGACCCTCCGAACCTTGGTGCAGGATCCACAGCTTGAAAGCCAGGGCCGCGACCAGCGTGGCGAAGGCCGGGCCTCCGAAGCCCAGCCACGCCTTCGTCGCATCGCGACGCGCGAGCAGCACGAGCAAGAGCGACAGCTCGACGAAGAGCCACGCTCCGCCCGGCGCCAGCACCAGCGCCACCAAGAAGGCTTGCGCGCCGAACCAGCCGAGGCGCGCGACCACCGCCGTAGCGTCCTGCGGCAAGCCGAGCGCACCCGCACCGCGCGCCAAGCTCGCCACCAAGGCCACGACGATGCCCGCCGCCAGCGACGCATGGCCGGTGCCGGCGAGGGCGAGGTCGGGGTCGATCCACACGGCGCCGCACGCGCCACACGCGCCCGCGAGCAGGCAACCAAGCGCGATGGTGTCCTTGGCGCTCAACGGCCGCACTCCCCATCGAGATCCGGCAGCATGCGCCGCGCCGCGGCGTCCAGCGCCTGCAATGCGCCAGCGCCCGCCACGAGCGCCTCGTGGGCCAGCGGTTGGCGTGCTGCGAGCGAAGCCGACAAGCGCGTGCGGCGATCGGCACGCGCCGCGAACCACGCCTCGAGTCGCGCTTCGGCGCGCGCGGCCACCGCCTTGTCGGCGAACAAGAGCGGCGCCTGTTCGCTCGCGCGCATCAGGCGCGCCCATGCCAGCACCGCGACGATGCTCGTTTCGGCCAACAACGGCCGATCGGCGCCCAACTCGGCACGCAACCCGATCCAGGCTTCGAACTGCGCGGCGAGCTTCTCCGCGTCGACACCTCGCGACGAGCCCAATCCGTCGGGCTCCCATTCCAGGCATCGAGCCAAGGCCGCGAGCAAGCTCAACGCGCCGAGAGCTTCGGGGTCCGTCCCGGCCGTCAACTGCGCGACCGTG
This sequence comes from Planctomycetia bacterium, assembly GCA_005789645.1. Taxonomy (GTDB): domain Bacteria; phylum Planctomycetota; class UBA1135; order UBA1135; genus SXXH01. The sequence goes on along the minus strand of SXXH01000147.1, from coordinate 10,714 downwards.
CGCGTGAAGGAGTGGCCGTCCGCACCGTCCAGCCACGACGATGCGCGCGGGCAATCGCTCGGCAACTTGCCCCAAGCGGCGAGGTACGCCTCGGCCCTGGCAGGCGGCATCAACGCCGCGAGCTCGTCGACGCGCGCCTTGGCCGATGGCGAGATCATCTGCATGGGCTGCGGGAACTCGCGCGCGCCTTCGCCAGCCAGCTCGGGCTGGGTCCAACGCGGAGCGGGCAAGGCGCGCAGCCAGATGGCCGCGACGCAGAGCGACAAGCCTGCGCCCAGCGCCAGCTTGGCCCAAGTGCTCGTCACGCGCCCGGCTTGCATGCTGGCCATGCTACGGCCTCGCGACGTGCTTTCCAGCGCTTGGCCGGCCGCGTCGGAGTCCGCGACGCGCGCTCGAGCCATGCGCCGCGAAACGACGCCATTGGCCGTCGCGAGCCAATGGACGCTCCGTCTGTTCGGACCATCAACCGCCGCGCGGAACCGCTTGCTTCACATGCCGGTCGAGCCAATCGAACATCTCGGCCAAGGTGTGCAGCACGGCCTCGCGCGAGCGGTAGCCGTGCGACTCGTGCGGCAGCATGACGAGCCGCGCCTTGCCTCCGTTGCCTTGGATTGCCTGGTACATGCGCTCCGACTGGATCGGGAAGGTGCCCATGTTGTCGTCCTCCGCGCCGTGCACGAGGAGGATCGGCTCGTTGATCTTCTCGGCGGAGAGGAAGGGCGACAGCTTGAGATAGCTCTGCGGCGCCTCCCAGATCGTGCGTCGCTCGCTCTGGAAGCCGAAGGGCGTCAACGTGCGGTTGTAGGCGCCGCTGCGCGCGATGCCGGCGCGGAACAAGTCGCAATGCGCGAGGAGGTTCGCCGTCATGAAGGCGCCGTAGCTGTGGCCACCCACGGCGACGCGGTCGCGGTCCGCGACGCCCAGCTCGACGGCGTGGTCGATGGCCGCCTGCGCGGCGGCCACGATCTGCTCCAAGAAGGTGTCGTTCATCGTCTCGGGATCGCCGACGATGGGCATGGTGGCGTTGTCGAGCACGGCCCAGCCTTGCGTGGCGAGGAACAAGTGGCTCGCGCCGCGCACGCGCACGAAGCGGTTGGGATTGGCGGAGACCTGCCCGGCCGTGGCTGCATCGTTGTATTCGAGCGGGTAGGCCCACACGAACAGCGGCAAGCGCTCGCCCTCCTTGCGCCCGGCGGGCAAGTACAGGGTCGCCGACAACTCGATGCCGTCGTCGCGCTTGTACTTGACGAGCCGCTGCGACACGCCACGCATCTCGGGAGAAGGATCGGGATGCTGCGACAAGGCGCCCGACGAACCGGACTCCAAGTCGCGCAAGTGGTAGTTCGGCGGCGTGGTCGGCGACTCGCGCATGGTCACGATGCGCGGCTTGGCCTCGCCCTCGGAGGGCAGCACGGACACGAGCGTCTCCTGCCAACCCGCCTCGCAACGCCAAAGCCGCTCCGACTTGCCCTGTTGAGGCTGGACGCGGTCGAAGAAGGGGTACGAGCCTTCGGGAGTCGCCCCCGCGCCTTGGCGGTAGTACCACGGTCCATCCTGCCGCATCACGCGCGCGCCGCGGCTGTTCGTGCGCATGACGAACGAGCCCGGATCGTTGTAGCGATCGTTGACGTTGCGATCCTCGACGATGGTCATGCCCATGTCGGGCAGCGCCAGCAAGGTCGAACGACGCCAACGCCTGTCGCGGTCGTACTCGCGGAACATCACATGGACGCCATCCTCGGCCCAAGCCAAGCCTTGGGACCGCTCCTCGAGGGAGATGCGCGTGTCAGGCTTGCGCGTGAATGGCGACGGGAGCGACTTCCAATGATCGCGCACGGGCGCGCCTCGGCGCGGATCGCCACCGTCCTGCGCCTCGACCCACCACAGGATCGCGTCCGCGCTCGGCTGCCACTGGTGGTCGCGCGGCGCCTTGCGCACGCCTTCGGGCGGGATGTCGTCCCCCATCGGCACATCGGCGGCCAGCGCCGCGAACACACCGTCGGCGCGCAGCACTTCGACGCGCTGCGGGAACAAGCTCCAAGGCAGCACGTAGCTGAACGGCTTGACGAGCCGCGTCGCCAGGATCCACTGGCCATCGGGCGACGGCGCGACCTCGGTCCACAGGGCCGGTTGTCCAAGCAACTTGACAGTTCCGTCGAGCTGCACCTCGGCCAACTGGGACGTGGCGTAGTGCTCGAAGAGTCGCTCGTCGCTCGGGCTCGACAACAGGTCCTGGTAGGTGCGCAAGGCGGTCTTCTTGCCGCTGGACTCCTGCACGGCGGGTCCGGTCGGCGCCTCGTCCACCTTCGGCGGCGCGCGCAGGCTTTCGGGCACGAGCTTGACCAGCAGCTTGGAGCTGCCGCTCCACCAGCCGAAGGACGAGCCGAGGCACGACTGGAGCGGACCAGCGAGGCGCGCGAGGCGCGACGCTTCGACATCCAGCACCCACAGCTCGACGCGATCGTCGAGCACCAAGGACACGGCCGCGCGTAGCGAGTCCGGAGACCAGGCGATCGCGCCCACGGTCGCGCCGGCGGGCAACTCGATGCGTCGCGCCTCGGCCGATTCGAGCTTCCTCAAGGACAGCCCGACGGTGCCGCCGACCTCGTGCGGCGCATGGCGGCTCGGGTCGATGCGCACGCCTGCCAAGCCGAGCCACGGTCGGGCCAGCTCGGCGATCGCGGGCATCGACTGCTTCTCCAGCACGAGGATGTGCCTTCCATCGGGCGCAACTTCGTACTGCGGCGGCGGGGGCGCATCGAGCATGCGCACGACGGGCGCGGGCGGCTCCCTCCAACCACCAGCAGTGGCGACGGGAGCTTGGACGAACGACGAGGCGGCGAGGAGTGCGAGCAGCATGGCTCGGGGAATTCTACGCCGCCGAAGTCCGCCGGGCAGCACCTTGCGCGACTTGAACTCGGCGACCGATCCCAGCGCCGCGACGACGCGGCCTGCTGGGCGCGTGCGAGCTTCGCCCTCAAGGCGCCAAGGTGAACTGCAAGCCGTGCGACATCAGCGGTCCCGCTGGATCGCCGGGGAAGCGCTCGTACGCCTGCAGCCAGACGCGCTGGCCTGCCACGAGCGGCAAGCCCGTGCCCGGCGGCACGGCGGCACGCAGCGCGTTCCAGTCCAAGGCGAAGGCGCCGTCGCACAGCCCCGGCGTGCCGCTCGTCCAAAAGAGCGGCGTCCGTTGCAAGCGTCCAGCGATGCACAGCAGGCCTCCGCCGACGCCGAAGGGCGTCTGCGCGGGACCACCGACGCCATGGATCAGCATGCAGGCGCGAGCGCCCCCGAAGTTCGAGCCTTGGATCACGAAGCCCGAGCTCGCGCTGGCGCTGGGCACTCCCGACGCCGAAAGGACCGGACGACACCCGTCGACCGCCATGCCCGACTCGCAGTACGCCACGGTCGGCGGCGTGCAACCATGCCGATCGCGCAGGAAGACGTCGTAGCCGCCTTGCGCGTCGTCGGGCACGAGGCTGTCGAGCAAGCTCACGAACGCCACGTGGCGTCCATCGGCCGTGATCGAACCGCCCGAGTTGTACCACCCGGCGATTTCGGCGTCGGGGCGCACGCTCAGCCACTCGTTGCGTTGCAACATGAGATCGCGCACGAAGGTGTCGGGAATGCCATCGTGGTCGGCGAGGTCGAGGCGCGCGGCGCTCACCATCACGACGAAGCGTCCCGTCTCCGAGATCTCCGGCGCCCACGAACCGCGGATCGGCTGCAAGCCCGAGCTGTCGACGCTGGCGCGCATCGTCGTGCCGAACTCGAGGTCGCGCACGAAGACGTCGCCGACGCCGTTCGTGTCTCCGGGCACCAGGTTCGACGCCAAGCTGTGGAAGGCGAGGTAGCGTCCATCGCCGGACAACGACGGCGTGTCGCTGGCTCCGTTGGCTTGCGCGCCGTCGTGCGCCACGGACCCGCGCACCATCGCGCCAGTGGAGAGATCGCGCACGAAGATGTCCGACTTGCCGTTCGTGTCGCCTGGAACCAGGTTCGATGCTTCGCTGTCGAAGGCGATCCAGCGTCCGTCGAAGCTGAGCGACGGACGCCCAAGACCGCTGCTGTTGTCGGGGGCACCGCCTGCGACGGGAATGCTCGCGCAACGCGTCGTGCCCGCGACGAGGTCGCGCACGAATACATGGATCACCTCGCCCGATTGCCCCGGAGCGAGTCCGGGCGAGAACCCCACGAAGGCCACGCGCGTGCCGTCGCCGCTGATCGTGGGCTTGCCGCTCCATTGCGTCGCTTGCGCGCCGCCGTCGGACAAGTCGACACGGGCAGTCGTGCCGGCGACCAGATCGCGCACGAAGATGTCCGGTTGTCCGTTCGTATCACCGAAGACGATGTTCTCCGGATAGCCAGAGTAGACGACCAAGCGCCCATCCGCAGACACGCGCGGCTCGGAACACCCGGTCGGCGCCGTGCCGTCGCGCGCGACGCTGACGAGGCTTGTGCGCCCAGTGGTGCGGTTCCACGCGTACACCCGCGAGCCTGCAGGCACGGGTTCGCGCAGCAAGTTCGAGGCGGCCGATTGGTACACGACCACGCCACCCCACGAGGCGATCTGCGCGGAGTAGCTGCTCAGGTCCGCCTGCGCGCCACGGTTGGAGACCGCGACTTGGATGGTGCAGCCTTGGCGAGCGTGGGCAGGCAGGGCCGGTCCGGCGACGAGGAGCAGCAGTGGCAAGTGGCGCATGGCATCCACCGTAACCCGGGCCCTTGCGCCGTGCTTGCGAAGTAGTGCGCAGACGCCACGGGAGTGGAGCGTAGCACGCGGCCGCGCGCCCGCCGTCAAGCCCACCAGTCCCTGCACAGCCAAGCAACGCCCGCCGAAGCGCCGTTGCAGGCGAGCGCCACGAAGCACGCACTGCGCCAAGTGCAACCGAGGAGCGCCCGCAACGCGATCGCTTCGAAGACCACCACTCCAGCCTCCACGGCGAACCACGAGGCGAGATCGAAGGCGACGCACCAGCAGGCCAGCGGATGCGTGCACAGGCTCGCCGCGGACGCGGCGAGCAGCACTTGCGACCGCGGCAGCCGGCGCAGCAAGCAGAGCACGATGGGCAACTCGATGGCGAGCGTCGCCGCCAACATGGCGATCGCCGCTCCCATGTTCAGCGCGCACGCGCGCGACGCGACCAAGCCCAGCGCGAGCACGCGACGCCCAGCGCGAGCACGAAGGCGTAGCCCGCGATCATCCATGGATCGTGGCGACGATCATGCGCGACGACCTCGAGCACCAACTCGTCGTCGGTGCAGCGCGCGACGCGCAAGGTCGTATGCACGCCTTCGAGCGTCGACAGCACCGGCTGATGGTCGCCCGTCGTGCGCAAGCCATCGACCGTCATGCAGGAGGCGGCGCAGGCGCCATCGACACCGAGGACCTGTTCCGCGCCATCCACGAGCAAGTGGATGCACGTGCCGTACTTGCTGGAGGACGAAAATGGCTCTCCGGGCTCGATGCGGCTCCACCCATGCGACCCGACGCGGCGATGCATGGCCAGCTTGCGTCCCGCGAGCAGGGGCGATGGCTCCACCGACATCGTGTACTGGATGCGCTTGGTGCCCGGCATCACCACGTCGGCCACTGCCGGCAGCTGGGCGGACGCCCCGCCGCACCAAGACGCGGTCGCGGCGAGGATCCAAGCCACGCGACGCAAGGAACGCCTTCCGCCGGCGACTTCAAGGCCGCCGGCGGTGGAACAGCCGGACTTGGCGCCATCACGCATGCCGGCGCAGGCTAGCGTCCTTCCACGCGTTGTTCGACCAAGCGCCGCAGCTCGCGCTCGAGACGCTCGATCGCCTGGTCGTGGTCGTCGACCTCGGGTGTCGCACCCGAGACCTTCAGGCGCTCGCGCTCGTGGCGACGCCAGTGCGCCTGGCGCAGCCGCATCTCGAGCTCGCACAGTTCGTCGCATCCGACCTTGGCGCCCAGACCGAGCTTGGCGGCTCGCTCGACGACCTCGACGAACTCGGTCCAATCCGCATCACCCGGACGCTCGACGCGCAACGCGCGCGCCTCGGCCAGCAAGTCCTCGACGCGATCGCCATCGGCATGCGTCGACAGGCGCAAGAACTCGGCGTACTGCGCGGCGATGGCGGCGCGGCGGTAGCCGTGGCTCGCGCCAGCGAAGCCCACGCGGCGGCTCCATGCGACCGGAGCCTCCATCTCGCGGGCCGCGTCCGCCTCCGCGCCGCGACCGGCGCTGCGCGGATCCTTCCAACGCAGCCGCACGACCGCGAGCGGCGCGTCGGCGCGTGGCGTCGCCATCTCGAGCTCGTACAAGGCCGTCATCTCGTGGCCGGCGTTGATCTCGCCCGCGTCGACCTGGTCGTTGCGGAAATCCGCGTCGGCGATGGCGCGATTCTCGTAGCCGAGTTGCCGCCAACGCCGCACCTGCGTCGGGTCGAACTCGACCTGCACCTTGGCGTCGCGGCCCACGGGTTGGAACATGCCCGTGAAGTTGTCGACCAAGGCGCGCTTGGCCTCCTTGGGAGTGTCCACGTAGGTGCACACCCCGTCGCATGTGTCGGCCAACTGCTCGAGCAGCACGTCGTTGTGGTTGTTCATGCCCACGCCGATGGTGTTGAGCAAGATCCCCTTCTCCTTGAGCGGCTTGAGTCCCTCGGCGATCTGGCGCGGATCCGTGACGCCTTGGTTGGCGACGCCGTCCGACAAGAACACCACGCGATTGACGCACTCGGGATCGTAGCCCTCGACAGCCAACGCGTAGCCGAGCTGCAGGCCGGCGTTGCTGTTCGTGCCGCCCTCGGGCGAGAGCGATTGGATGGCGGTTTCGAAGCCGACCTTGTCCGACACCGACGCCATGGCGGACACGACGGCCGCGTCGTTCGAATACTTGACGATCGCGATGCGATCACCAGGCTCGAGCTGCGCCACCAAGAGGCGCAGCGAGTCCTTGACGGTCTCGAGGCGGTTCTGCTCGCGCATCGATCCCGACACGTCGACCACGAAGGTCAGGCGCAACGGCTTGCGCTCGAAGTGCGCCAAGTCCTTGGCGCGCACCACGACACGCAGCATCTGGCGCGCCTGGTCGCCGCCGAAGCGACTTGGCGCCAGCTCGACATGGATGGCGAACGGAGCGTTGGACGGCGCGGCGGACTCGGCCTTGAAGTAGTTGACGAACTCCTCCGTGCGCACTTGCGCCTTCTCCGGGAGCCGCCCCTCCTGCACGTAGCGTCGCGCCAACGAGTAGCTGGCGGTGTCGACATCGACGCCGAAGGTCGATTGCTTGTCGAGCAGCGACACCTCGAACGGGTTGTCGCCCCAGAAGCGGAAGTACATGTCGCGCGGCAGCTCGCCCGGAAGCGGCAAGCACCCGCCCAGAAGGCGTTGGAACTCGGCTTCCACCTGCCTCTCGCGCGAGATGGGCGCGCGATCGGCTTGTTCCGCCGGCACGTGCATGTCCTCTTCGAAGGCGACGACTGCGCCGAATTCCTGCGGCGATTCGCCGCGCAGCGCGCCTTCACCACCCGCGCCGGGCGGCGTGCTGGCCGCGAGGCTGGAAGTCGAAGCTCGCCGGCCAAGCTGCAGGCGCGCGTCTCCAGCGGTCGTCGCGGGCGCGCCGGCGCCTGCCGGACCTGCGCTCGAAGGGCCTGCACTCGCGGGACGCTGACTCGCCGGAGCTTCACTCGCGGCGCGCGACTTCACCTTGCGTCCGCCGTAGGAGTGGGCGACACCTCCCGTGGTGGGCTGCATGGCACCACCACCTCCTCCTCCGACGAGCGGCCCGCCAACCGCCCCGGCGGACGGAGCGCCAGGCGCGGCGGCCTCGAGGCGCGGAAGATGCAGGCCCGCCGTCATGGCATCGAGCTTGGCCCGCGCCTTCTCGTCTCCGCTGGCGACTTGGCCTGTGACGGATTGGACCTTGACCGACTGAGCCGCGACGGGCTCGACGAGGCTCAAGCTCTCGCGCAGCTCGGTGCCGTCCCAGCGCGAGTTGTCGGCGCCGGACGTGCCTACGCTCGTCATGTTGATGCTGCCGGAACCGTCGAGATCGAGGCTGCGCATCGGGCTGCCAGTCTCGCCTTTCGCCACGAGCATTGCGTCCGCCGGCGCACCGAATGACTCGTCGGAGCCCGACCCGAACGTCGCTGGTTGGAACAGGTAGATCCAGCCCAGCGCCCCGCCAGCCAAGGCCACGACGCTCGCCGCGGCAGCGAAGCCAGGGCTGCGCCACCATGGAGCACCGTGCTCAGGACGCGCGGCGGCCAAGGTCGCGGCGCGTCCTGCGTCCGACATCCGCGGTGTATCCGCCAACGCGTCCTCGACGAGGCCCAGGGTCGCCTCGATGCGCGCCAGCTCGGCGCGCGCCTCGGGCGAAGCGGCCAGCTCGGCCTCGACCGCCGCCAGCTCCGCGCCCTCCAACTCGCCCAACGCGTGCGCCACGAGGCGCGCATTCCGATCGTTCATGACCTCGAAGTCCTCCATGTCGCGCTCCTTGCCTTCCGCCTCGCCCTTGCCGCCAGCCCGGCCGTCTCCGCCGTCCTTCCAGCCGTTTTTGTCCGAAATATTTGACATCTCACGCACCCCCCGCCCGCACCAAGGGCTCCAGCCGCGCACCCAGGGCCTTGACGCCCTCCGCGACCAGCCACCCGACCGTGCCGGACTTGCGGCCCGTGATCTCGGCGATCTCGCGGTAGCTCTTGCCTCCCAGGAGCCGCAGCACGAGCACCTCGCGCTGGTCCGGCGGCAAGCCGTCCATGGCGCGCCGCACCGCCGCGCGCGTGTCGCCGTGCTCGACCTGCGCTTGCCCGCCCTCCTGCGCCTCCACCGGCGCCACCAGGACCTCGCGATCCCTGCGGCGCCGCTCCGACTTGAGCATGTCCATGCAACGACTCCTGACGACCTTGTGGAGCCAGGACGACAAGACGGCGCGCGAGCCCTCGGGGTCGCGCGCCACCAGCTCGGGCGGGGACTTGGCCAGTTGCAGGAACGCTTCCTGCACCGCGTCCTCGCCGTGGGAACCGAGCAGGGCCCGCGCGTGGTGCAGCAGCGCGCCTTCGTGACGCGCCACGAGGGCGGCGAAGGCCCCCTCGTCCCGCTCGCGCCAGCGCGCCAGCAGCCCCTCGTCCGAGATGTCGTCCATGACCTTGGATCTACAAGACCACCACCGACTCCGCGAAGCGGCTTGTTGGCGGAATCACGGATCTTCCGCCGACCGGGGCCTCGCCCCCATCCGAGGCGTGTTGCGCTCGCTCGCAGGCCGTACGATCTGGGGCCATGACCCCCATCGCGCGCCCGCTCATCGCCGTCAACGGCTTGCTCGTGGAAGGCGAGAGCCCGCACCTCAAGCTCGGCAACCGCTACTGCGACGCGCTGCTCAAGGCCGGCGCGATCCCGCTGGCCATTCCTCCCGTCGGCGGACCGCAGGACCTCGAGCGACTGCTCGAGCGCGTCGACGGGGTCCTGCTGACGGGTGGCGACGACTTCGACACGGCGCGCCTGGGCCTCGGGCCTGTGCATCCCACCGCCGTCGTGACACCGGCCGCCAAGCAGGACTTCGACTTCAACCTGGCGCGCGCGATCGTGGCGCGGGGCATGCCGGTCCTCGGCATCTGCTACGGGATGCAGCTGCTCGGCGTGGCCGAGGGCTGTGGCTTCCACCAGCACATCCCCGAGGATCGCCCCGGAGCCCAAGCCCACGCTGGCGGCGTCGTGCACGCGGTGCGCTGCGAAGCGGGTTCGCGCTTCGCCAAGCTCGTGCGCGAGGACCAGTTGATGGTCGTCTCGCGCCACCATCAGGCGATCGCCTCCGTCGCGGGGCCGTGGCGCGTGGCGGCGCGCGACGAGCAGGGCTTGATCGAGGCCATCGAACGCGAAGGGCACCCGTTCGCCTTTGGCGAGCAGTGGCACCCGGAGTTGTCGCCGGAAGGCTCGCCGCACGATCGCTTGTTCCAAGGCCTCGTAGGGGCCGCGGCGATGCGCGCCACGCGACGGCTCGTGGGAACACCGTGAGCGCTGCCGGACTGAAGACGATTCGCGTCGGCACTTCGCCCTCCTACGAGGTGCACGCGGGCGAGGGCGCCTTGCGCCTGGCCCTCGAGTGGGCGCAGCAACGCTCCAAGTGCCTCGTGGTGGCCGACGCGCAGGTCTGGTCGCTGCACGGCAAGGCCTTGAACCCGCTCGGAGCGCCGGTGCTGGCCATCCCCGCGGGGGAGGCGACGAAGAGCCTCGCCACCATCGAGCGCGTGGCCGAGCGGCTGGCCGAGGAACGCATCGATCGCGATGGCGCCATCCTGGCCTTCGGGGGCGGCGTCGTGGGCGACGTGGCTGGGCTGGCGGCGGCGCTGTGGAACCGCGGCATCGCCTGGGCGCAGGCGCCGACGACGCTGCTCGCGCAAGTCGACTCCTCCGTGGGCGGCAAGACTGCCGTCAACCTGCGCGCCGGCAAGAACCTCGTGGGCGCCTTCCACCAACCCTCCATCGTGGCGGCGGACACGCGCTTCCTCGCATCCTTGCCGCGCGCGGAATGGCTCTCGGGCCTCGGCGAGGTGCTCAAGACCGCCATCGTCGAGGGCGAGGCGGGTCTCGCGCGCATCGAAGATGCGCAACCGGCGTTGGCGCGGCAGGACGCTGGCGCGGTGGTCGAAGTGGTGGCCGCCTGCGTGGCGCAAAAGGCCTTCCTCGTGGCGCGCGATCCGCACGAGCGCGGCGAGCGGCGCCTGCTCAACCTCGGCCACACCT